>JAKEFC010000066.1 GCA_022616235.1 Planctomycetota bacterium | reverse complement strand
GTGTCCACTTCCGCTTGCGCGTCGTTCACGCCGAGCGCGCGCGTGAAGAGCTGTTTTAGTACGTGCCGCTTCGCGCTCACGCCGCGTGCGATCCGTTCCCCCACGGGGGAGAGGCGCAAGTGACGATGCTCGTCCTCCGCGACGAGGCCCCTCTGCTTCAGGGCCTTCAGCGTCACGGAGACGCTGCCGCGCGTGATCTCGAGCTTGCGGGCGACGTCGGAGACCCGCGCGTAGCCGAATTCTGCGAGCAGCTCGGCGATGGCGACCAAGTGGTGCGCCGCCGAATGCGTCACGGGGTTTTGCTCGAACTCCTTCCAGGACTCCATGCGGGCCTTTCTAGGTTCAGGAGCGCGGGACCATGATTGACATATCAAACACTGGACTGGTATTCTTACCGCCCGCTTGGTACCATGCTATCACGGCTTGGTTGCTGGGCGTCTAGCGGCGACCGCTACAGGCGCCTACAGGCGATTCGGCCGCCGCACGACCCGGAAACGCCGGTTCTATCCGGGGATCGAATGCGACCACAAGGAGCAGATTTCGAGATGATCCGCGCAGCCGCAAAGAACAGCGAGGTTCGCGAATCCACCGCTGCGGTCCCCGTGCTCCTTAGCGAGCTTCGCCCCGGCGACACCGCCATCCTCCATGGCTTTCATCTGGACCGCCGAGAGGCCGCGTTGCTGGAAGCGATCGGGCTTACGCTCGGGTGCGAGCTACGCGTCTGCAAGGCGGGTGAGCCGGCGATCGTTCAGGCTCGATCCACGCGCGTTGCGCTCGCCGCCGCGGTCGCGCGGGGACTTCACGTGGTCCCGCGCGCTCTGATCGCTTGACCAGGTAGATCGAAGCGGCCGCGGCGCGCACGTGCGGTCGATCGCGTGCAAGAGTAGAAATGTCTCCTTCGCCGCCCGTAACCCGCTTCGCGCTCCTCGGAAACCCGAATACCGGTAAGACCACCCTCTTCAACCGCCTCTCCGGGCTCCGCGCGAAGACGGGAAACTATCCGGGGATCACGCAGGATGCGCGCCGCGCGGAGTTTCGCGCCAACGGCACCCGCTTCGAGATCATCGACCTCCCCGGCGCCTACAGCCTCCACATCGACACGCCGGAGTCCATCTTCGACAAGAAGCTGCTCGGCGGCGATGCCGGCGTACCGCCAGAGCCCGATGGGATTTTACTCATCGTGGACGCCGGCAATCTCGCTCGCAATCTCGTCCTCGTCGCGGAGGCGCTGACATTCCGGAAGCCGGCGGTGCTCCTCCTCAACATGATCGATCTCGCGGAGGCCGCAGGTCTCGCCATCGATCGAGCGGGCCTCGAGCGGCGCTTGGGCATACCCGTGATCGCGGGGAATGCGCGCACCGGCGCCGGGATCGACCGGCTCGCGGACGCCCTCGCGCGCGCGCAGCCCTGTGCCGCACCCCTCGAATTCGCGGATCATGCCGCGCGCAGCGCATGGGCGGACCGCCTCGCCGAAGAGTTCGGGCGGAGGGTCCCCGGCGCCGGCAGCCGCCGCGAACGCCTCACGGATCGCCTCGACAAGTTCGTCACCCACCCCGTGCTCGGCGCGCTCTGCTTCATCGCGGTGATGTCCGCGCTGTTCGTAGTGATCTTTCGCGTCGCGGAGTGGCCGATGAGCGCGATCGAGACGATCTTCGCGAGCGCCGGCGCGTGGCTGGCGCGTGTTCTCCCTCCCGGCGCGGCGGCGGACCTCGTTGCCGGCGGCGTCGTGAGCGGCATCGCCGGCACGGTGGTATTTCTCCCGCAAATCTGTTTGCTCTTCTTCCTCCTCAGCCTCTTGGAGGACACCGGCTATCTCGCGCGCGCCGCGTTCGTGGCGAATCGTCTCCTCCGCCGCTTCGGACTCCCCGGGCAAGCGTTCGTGCCGCTCCTGTCGAGCCACGCGTGCGCGATCCCCGGGATCCTCTGCACGCGCTTGATCCCCGACCGCCGCGATCGCATCGCGACGATCCTGGTCGCGCCCTTCATGAGCTGCTCCGCGCGGCTGCCGGTGTATGTCCTCCTGATCGGGCTCCTCTTCGCGGACAACGCGCTCGCCGCGGGCGTAGCTTTCGCAAGCTGCTACTTGCTCGGCGCCGCGGCCGCGCTCGCGAGCGCCCTCGTCGCGCGGCGGACCATTCTGCGCGGCAAATCGCCGCCGATGGTGCTCGAACTGCCTTCCTACAAGGTGCCGTCGCTCCGAACCGCGCTCGTCACGATGTTCGAGCGCGGATGGCTCTTCCTCCGCAACGCCGGTACGGCGATCTTGGCGATTTGCGTGGTGATGTGGTGGCTCTCCACCTACCCGATCGCGGAGCGTTCCGCGGCGGTCGCCGCGATGCACGCCGAGGCGGAAGCGCTCGCCGCCGCCGCCCCGGAGGAAGCCGCCGAACTGCGACGCGCCGCCGCCCTGGCCGAGAGCAAGGACGCGCTCGCCCACAGCTTCGCGGGGCGCCTCGGCCACGCCGTGGAGCCCGCGCTCGCGCCGCTCGGCTTCGACTGGCAGATCGACATCGCGGTCCTGACCAGCTTCCTCGCGCGGGAAGTATTCGTGTCGTCGATGGCGGTGATCCTCGGCACGGGAGCGGAGGCTGCGGCGGAAGGGGACTCGGGCATACTCGGCGCGGTCGGGAAGGCGCGGCGCGAGGACGGCAGTCCGCTCTTCACCTGGGCGACCGCCGCGAGCCTCCTCGTCTTCTACGTGCTCGCGATGCAGTGCTTGCCGACGCTCGCCGTCACTCGGCGCGAGACGGGAGCGTGGAAGTGGGCAGCGCTCCAGTTCGGCTACATGACCGCGCTCGCGTATCTGGCGGCGCTCGCGACCTTCCAGGGTCTCCGCTGGTTCGGAGTCGAATGAGCTTCCCCTACGACGACTGGCAGTTCTACGTGGTGACGGCCGTCTGCGCGTTCGGCGCTTGGGTCGTCGTGAAACCGTTCCTCCCATCGCGGAAGTCGAAGCGGCACGGCTGCGGCGGGTGCAATGCCGGCGGCGGCGGCGGGGCACGGAACGCCGCGGCAGCGACGTCCATCCCCGAGCGCGATGGCCCGCGGCGCTGACGAGCCTCCGGCGGGGAGCGGCGGAAGCCGCGCCCAGCACGATCCGGCGCGAGCGCGTGCGCTTGCTCGCGAGCTTGGAATCGAGGTCGATGCCGAGGGCTGCCTCCCTGGTGCGAGCTTCTTCTTCGTAAAGTCGGAGGGGCGGCTCGAGCTCAGGGATCGACTGGAACCGCGCGGCCATGGCGCCTGCGTGGACTTCTCCGCGTTCGCGCGGAGGCCGCGCCGCGGAGCGCTCGCGAAACGCGAGCCGCTCGCGCGCGCGTTTCACGGCTGCTTGACGATTCTCGATGCCACGGCGGGTCTCGGGCAGGACGCGTTCCTGCTCGCGGTCTCCGGCCACTCGGTCACGGCGGTGGAGCGCTCCGCGCCGCTCGCGGCGCTGCTCGCAGACGGCCTCGGGCGCGCGCTCGAAGATCCTGCGCTCGCTCCCCACCTCGCGGCGACGCTGCGCGTGGTCACGGGCGATGCGCGCAACGTTCTCGCAGCCGCGGAGCCGGCCCCCGACGCCGTCTACTTGGATCCGATGTTCCCCCAAAAGCGGCACGCCTCCGCGCTTGCGCGCAAGGCCATGCGGATCGTACGGGAACTGGCGGGTGAAGACCTCGACTCCGCGGAGCTGTTCGCGGCCGCCCTCCGGCGCGCGCGCCTGCGGGTCGTCGTGAAGCGTCCGCGCGGCGCTCCCTACCTCGCGGGGACTCCCGATGTCGAGTATGGCGGGAAGCTCGTGCGCTACGACGCCTATCTCACCGCGAATCGCCGGCATCTCGCGGCGCTGTGGGGGGTCGGAGCCGCGTTGTAGGGAGCGCATCGCGCCGGCGCCGCGATCTGCGCGCCGCGCTCTTGCGCCGCGGCAGCAAAGGCCCCCTCGCGATGTGCCGATAACAAGGAGCAAGCCGCGCCGCCGGCGGCGCGGCGAATCGCTCCTTCCCTGCGAGGTGATCCCAACATGCGGAATTCCAGCGGCGTGAAGGCGCGCCATGTCGCGCTCCTCCTCCTCCCTTTCGCGATCTTGGGGGTTCTGGTTGCCGTCGAGTGGCAAAGGCGCGCGCCGCAGCGAGAGCAGCGCGCACGCCTGAACGCGGAAGCGGACGAGATCCTCGCGCAATTCCGCGGCCGCTTCGCCGAACGAGAGAACGGCGCGGAGATCGAACGCCGCTACGTGAATTTGGTGCGAAGCTCTACGCGCAAGGATGCCGTCCAGTTCGGCATGCCGGACGCGGAGCGCTCCCTGCGCGAGTTCATCGCCGCCCTCGACGCCGCCGACTTCTACGAGCGCGCGCACCGGAAGATCGTGAATCGGCTCCGCAAGCGGCAGAGAGAGCAGGCTCAGGCGAAGGCGGAGCCGCGCGTCTTGGCGCCGTCCCCCCCGGAGGCGCCTCTCACCCTCGAGGATGCGCTCGCGGAGCTGGAAGCGAAGTGTCGAGCGCGCTGAGCGCACTGGAGACGCGGCCGCGCCCTAGGGCGGATTCCCGCTCCCGGCCCGCTGCGGCATAATCCCGCCTCGCTAGCCCGGATTATTCATGAACTTCGTCACGAAAGCGCCGAGGTGGCTGGATGGCAAGGAGAAACTGCGACTTCGACCGGAGGCGACCCGGTGAGGTCGTTGAGGATCGAAGTCGCGGTTTCGACGCAGCAAGGCAGCCACATCGGCGCTTGCAGTAGAAGGATCATGAATAATTCGGGCTAGGGCCGCACGCTGGAGGCGAAAGGAGCGGCAGTTGGATGAATCAGAGCCGGGGCAGGACGCGATCCCCCTACGCCAGCGGCTCGTCGCCGCCTACTTGCGCGCAGTGGCCGCGTTCTTCCGCGTCATTCCGCGCGGCGTCGCGTACCTGCTCGCGGATCTGCTCGCGCTCGGCATCCTCGCCTTTGCGTGCCTCTACGAACGCAAAGCAAGGCGGCGCGGCCGCGGCATGCGGCGCAACATGGAGATCGTCTTTCGCGAGGAGCTGACCGCGCGCCGCCACCGTAAGCTCCGGCGCGCCTGGGCGCGGCACCTCGCCCAGCTCGGCGTCGACTTCTTTCGCATGCCCGTGATCACGCGCAAGAACCACAAAGAAATCATCGACGCACGCGACGCGATCGCCGAGCTGAGGGGATTGGCGGCGGAAAAGCGCGGAGTGATCTGCGTCTCCGGCCACATCGGCCATTGGGAATTGAACGGCCACGTCTCGAGCCTGAACGGCGTCCCGATCACGATCGTGGTGCGTCCGCTCGCCAATCTCGCCGTGGATCGATTCGTGAATGGCACCCGCGCTTCGGGCGGCATGGAAGTGATCAGCAAATGGGGAGCGCTCTGGGGGCTGAAGAAGGCGCTCGACGCAGGCAAGATCGTGGGTCTCATGGGGGACGAGAACGCGGATCACCGCCCCGTCTTCGTGCCGTTCCTGGGAACGCTGGCGTCGGCGAGCCCAGCGGTCGCGGAACTGCACTTCGCTTGCGCGGCGCCGATCGCGGTGATCACTTGCAATCGGATCGCGCGCGGCCGCTATCGCTGCCACGTTTGGGACATCATCCGCCACCCGCCGACCGGCGATCGCGCCGCGGACCAGAAGGAGGTCCTCACGCGCATCGGCGCGGCGCTGTCGCGGGCGATCCTCGCCTATCCCGAGCAGTGGCTCTGGGGAGCGCGGCGCTTCCTCACCCGGCCCCCTGGAGAGGAGCCCGATGCCGGCGGATTGCCGCCGGCGCTCCCCGGCGACCGCACGGCGCTCCAGGAGGCAGCGGCGGCGCTCGAGCGGCTGCCGCGCAGATGATTCGCGCTCGCGCATTCAGTGCAAGGAGGACTGATCCCGATGCGGAAAGAGATGGAAGAGCTGGTGCGGAGCGCGCAGGACTCTATCTGCGCTGCGCTCGCCAAGCTCGACGGCGGACGATTCCTGGAGGACGAGTGGGAGAGGCCCGGGGGCGGCGGCGGGCGGAGCCGCGTGCTCGAAGGAGGCGCGGTGCTGGAGCGCGCCGGCGTCAACGTCTCGGTCGTCCATGGCGCGCTCCCGGAGGACGCCGCGCGCGCGATGCGAGGCGGCGCCGGCGAGGCGCTCCCAGCGGGTGTGTCCTTCTTCGCCGCCGGGATCAGCCTCGTCATCCATCCGCGAAATCCCTTCGTGCCCACCGTGCACGCGAACTATCGCTACTTCGAATGCGGCGAGCCGGGTGCGAGCGGCGCGTGGTGGTTCGGCGGCGGCGCGGACTTGACGCCGTGTTACTTGTTCGAAGAGGACGCGGCGCACTTTCATCGGACGTTGAAGCGCGCCTGCGAGGCGCATGACCCGGCGTACTACCCGCGCTTCAAGCGTTGGTGCGACGACTATTTTCTGATTCGACACCGCGGAGAGCGGCGCGGCGTCGGCGGAATCTTCTTCGATGACCTGCGGGATCGGCCAGCCCCGGTGATCTTCTCGTTCCTGAAGGAGTGCGTGGGCTCGTTCCTCGGATCCTATCTGCCGATCGTAGAGCGTCGCTGTGGACTTTCCTTCACGGACGAGCATCGGCGCTGGCAGGCGCTCCGGCACGGCCGCTACGTCGAGTTCAACTTGATCTACGACCGCGGGACGACCTTCGGCCTGCGGACGGGTGCCCGTACGGAAAGCGTACTCATGGCGCTTCCGCGCACCGCCCGCTGGGAATACGGCTACGATCCGAATCCCGAGAGCCCCGAGGGACGGCTCGTTCAAGTCCTGCGCGTGCCTCGCGATTGGGCATGACGGCGCTGCTAGAGTGCTCCGGCACCCGGCGGTGGATCTCCTTCGCGGGAACGAAGTCGCTTGGGGCGTCATCTTGCCCGAATTGCTCTCTGCACTAAGATAAGCCTTTGGTGCTACCGCGGATGCGCCACGGCAAAGATGGCGCTCCGGCTTCTCTTCCGAGCGTGGGCAGCGGGCGAGAGGGGGCAGAATAGCGTGCGCCAAATTTCCTCAGAGCCTCGCGCGGCTCCGAAGCGCCGTCGCGGGTACCTCTACGGGGTATCTATCGAGTCCGATTTGCCAACGGCTTCGACTATTGCACCGGATCGCGGCCTCTCCGCGCCCGCCAGCTCCAGATTCCTAACGAGCACATTCCACGACACACACTTCTCTCGCGAGCGATCCGGCGCCCGGAATGCCACTGGGCGGTCCGGATGGCTTCCGCGAGGCAAGCAAGTTGGCGGACAGGCAGCGTTGGCCACTCCATTGGGGGAGGAAGGTTTGAAGCGATGATTCGAATCGTGCAGCGGCGACGAGTGCTCTTGTTCTTGTTGCTGCTCGTGCCCGGTTTCCTTGCGTTGCCGCGCCTCGGGGACGCACAGTGGGATGAGTTGGTCGAAACGCCGACCTTCCAGCGCGGCGACCTCGCGGTGAACGGCATCATCAATCTCGAAGATGCCTTCGAGCTGTTGGGCTATGCGTTCATGCAGCTCCCGCCGAGCCTGGACTGCTTGAAGGCGTACGACATCGATGATGACGGCCAGATCGGGATCGCGGATGCGATCGGCCTCTTCTCGTACATGTTCCTCATGGGCCAGCCGCCGGCGGCGCCATTCGGCGAGTGCGGCGAAGACGCCACCGCGGACGCGCTCCCTTGCACGAGCTATCCGACCTGCGACGTGATCGTCGTCGAGCAGCCCCTCTCCGAAGAGGAGCTGGAGGCGAACGCGCAACTCGTGCACGTCCTGCGTCGCATCACCTACGGCCCGAACCCGGATCTGATCGACTACGTGCGAAGCCTCCCCGGAGGAATCGACGACTACATCGCGGAGCAGCTCGACCCGGAAGCGATCGACGAGAGCGGCAACGATCTCCTGAACGACCGGCTCGTGCAGCTCGCGCCGGATTCGAATCTCGAGGATCTGTATCGCCTGCAGATCCACCGCGGGCTCTACAGCGAGCGCCAGCTCGTGGAAGTGCTCACGGACTTCTGGGACAACCATTTCAACACGAAATCCGCCAAGCTGACCGGCTACTTCCAATCGCTGATGGTGGGAAACACCGCCGTCTACGACGAGGATGAAGCGCTCGCGCTCACCGCCTACTACGAATGGCTCGAGAACGAAGCGTTTCGGAACGGCGCTCTTGGCGACTTTCACGATCTCTTGCTCGCGAGCGCCACGAGCGTTTCCATGCTGATCTATCTCGACAACGTGTCGAACATCGCCGGCGCCCCGAACGAAAACTATGCGCGCGAGATCATGGAACTGCACAGCGTGGGAGTCGACAACGGCTACGATCAGACGGATATCGAGAATCTCGCCCGTATCTTCACCGGCTGGACCGTCTGCCTGGTCGACGAAGCGGACGCCTACGATCCGCACGCGGAGTGCCAGCCGCTTACGCTGAATCCGGCAGGAGCGGGGCGCGTTTGGGCGTTTCACTTCAACCCCGACCTGCACGACTACGA
This sequence comes from Planctomycetota bacterium, assembly GCA_022616235.1. GTDB lineage: Bacteria > Planctomycetota > UBA8108 > UBA1146 > JAKEFC01 > JAKEFC01. The sequence goes on along the minus strand of JAKEFC010000066.1, from coordinate 17,391 downwards.
CAGCGAGAAGATCGTCTTCCACAACCTGCCGTCTGCGCAGCAATACGTCGTGGCCGCGAATCCCGGGGGCACCGCCCAAGAGGGCCTCGACGAGGGACTCGACTTCATCCTGCACCTGCGGAACATGAGTCAAACCGCAGAGTACGTGTCGACCAAGCTGGTGAAGAAGCTCATCAACGACGATGCGCCTCCCGCGGCGGTCGCGGCAGGACTCGGCGCTTGGCTCGACAGCAACGGCAACCTGGGCAGCGTGGTGGAGGCGATCCTGGCCACGGACGAATTCATGGGGCCGGACTACCGCCTCTCGAAGGTGAAGACGCCGCTCGAATTCACGCTCTCCACCGTACGGGCATTCCTGGGCACGAGCGACACCGATGCAGCCGAGATCTTGGAGAGCCTCGATGCGCTGGCGCAGATTCCATTCTCCTACGCCACGCCCGACGGGTACCCGGAGTCCTGCGATGATCAGCTAGGCACCGGCAGGATCCTCGAGCGCATCCGCTTCGCAAGCAGCATCTACGAGGATGAAGATGACCTCGCGTACCCGAGCATCAGCGCCGCAATGCGCGATCGCGACATCGATACGGAAGACGTGTCGGAGGTCACGGAGTTCTGGATGAGCCGGCTCTTCGCGGGCGGCGTGAACGACATCGACATCGCGATCGCCGAGGACTTCCTCTCCAAGAACGACTTCGGCGACCCGCAGGAGCTAGTCTCCTGGGCCAACTTGTACAAAGTGCGCATCGGCAAGTTCCTGTCGTTCTTGTCCGTCTTCCCACAACATTTGAAGCAGTAAGGGGTGCCGTCATGCGCATGAATCGTCGCCAATTCCTTCGCGTCGGACGCAACGGGCTCCTCATGGGCGCCATGGCGCCGCTGCTCAAGTGCCCTTTCATCAGCCGTACGCTGCAAGCGGCCATGCTGGGGACGAGCCCCGCGAAGAAGATGCTCGTGATCTTCCTGCGCGGCGGCATGGATGGGGCCAACGTTTTGATTCCGCACGGGGATCCGGACTACAACGACAACTTCGCGAGCCGTCCCACGCTCTTCATTCCGCCAGAGGATGCTTACGACCTGAACGGCTTCGCGAGCGCGCATCCATCGCTCGAGAAGGTCGTCGAGCTGGTTCCTACCAACAACGTCGCCTGGATCCATCGGGTCGGCTATGCGGAATCCTACTTTTCGCAGTCGCACTTCGACGGCCAACAATTCTGGGAGAACGCGCAACCCGGTTCCGTCGTCGAGCACGGCTGGGTCAACCGCCTGATCTACAATGCGACTGGGCTCCGCGACGTGACCTTCCCGGCGGCGTCGATCTCGACGAACTTGCAGGTCCTCTTCCGCGGGCCAGACCCGCTCGCCCACATCCAGGATCTCGCCGACTACTCGCTCGATGACATCGGCATCTCCGAGAAACTCTTGGGCGCCGTGCCGAACGGCGACAACGGCACGGGCCTCCTCGGCGTGTACTCGCGGGCGCCCGATCCGAGCGGGTGCGACGATTTGGTGCGCGGCCACGGCCTAGCGCTCACTTCGAGCTTGCAAGTGCTCGACAATCTCGATCCCGACAGCTACGTCCCGGAAGGAGGCGCCACCTATCCGGACTCCGGCAACGACGAAGGGTTCAACCAAGGGCGCGCATTCACGTTCTTCCGCGAGCTTCGCGACGCGGTGATCCTCCTCAAGCAGACCGACTGCCGCGTGGTCGGGATCCAGCTCGACGGCTTCGACACCCACGCCGGCCAAGAGAGCGAGCTGGAGGACTTGTTGGAGATCGTCGGCCACGGCATCTGGGCGACCTACGCGGACACCGCAGCCTCGATCTGGAACGACCTCATGATCGTCACGTTGTCCGAGTTCGGCAGGACCTCGCAGGAGAACGGCAGCTCCGGGACCGATCACGGCGAAGCGTCCTGCATGATGATCGCGGGCGGCGGCGTCACCGGCGGAGTCTACAACTGCGACTCCACGACTTGGGCGGATGGGGATCTCTTCTCCAGCTCGTCGGCGCGGTACATCAAGCAGAAGACCGACTTCCGCGCCGTGCTCGCCGAGATCGTGGATCGCCACTTCGGCCAACCCGGGATCCTGAATACGGTGATCCCGAGCTGGAACACGCTGAGCGGATCGAACGCGACGTACGACTACTTGAACTTCTTGCCCTCGGTATAGCGAAACTTTGAAAACTCGCGGGACCTTGCGTGCGAGCGCGCTCCGCTCCGCTCGCCGCAGGGTCCCGCGCTCGTTTTCCTGAAGAGTGCCTACCGCGGTCGCTTTGCGGCTCGAGTTGCCCCAATACTGGCGAGAAACGCTACCTTCGCTCAGCGAGCTACTCTTGCCATTTCGCCCGCAACGGGGAATTCGACCTGCATGTCGAGAGTGCGGACGAGGAATGCCCACTTGTCCGCGGTCTCCGCGATCGTCTTCGCGATGGGGCGGCCGGCGCCGTGTCCCGCGCGGGAATCGATTCGGATCAGGATCGGACCCGACGACGGCGCGGCGGCGTGCTGGAGCGCGGCCGCGAACTTGAAGCTGTGGGCGGGAAATACGCGGTCATCGTGGTCCGCCGTGGTGATCAGAGTCGGCGGATAGCGGGTGCCGTCCTTCACGTTGTGATAGGGCGAGTAGGCGAGGAGCGCGCCGAATTCTTCGGGGTCGTCCGCGGACCCGTAGTCGGAGACCCACCCCCAGCCGACCGTGAACTTGTGGAAGCGCAGCATGTCGAGCACCCCCACCTGCGGGATGCAGGCGCCGAATAGCTCCGGGCGCTGGGTCATGCAAGCGCCGACGAGCAGGCCGCCGTTCGAAACGCCGTAGATCGCGAGGCGCTTCGGCGATGTGTAGCCGTTCGCCGTCAACCACTCGGCGGCCGCGCAGAAGTCGTCGAACACGTTTTGCTTCCTGAGTCGCATCCCCGCGCGATGCCAGTCCTCGCCGTACTCGCCTCCGCCGCGCAGGTTGGCGACCGCGTAGACGCCTCCCATCTCCATCCACACGACGTAAGGAATCGAAAAGTCGGGCGTGATCGAGATGTTGAACCCGCCGTAGCCGTAGAGGAGCGTCGGGTTCGCCCCGTCGCGGGCGATGCCCTTCTTGTGCACGATGAACATCGGAATCCGCGTGCCGTCCTTGCTCGTGTAGATGACCTGCTCTGCTTGGAAGGCGGTCGGGTCGAACTCGACCTTCGGCGCGCGGAAGACGGCGCTCCTCCCGAGATCGACGTCGTAGCGGTAGATCGCCGTGGGGCTCGTGAACGACGTGAAGGAGTAGAAGGTCTCGCGCTCCTTGCGCTTCCCCTGGAAGCCGCGGGCGGTGCCGATCCCCGGAAGATCGACGGCGCCGAGCGGCTTGCCGTCGAGCGCGCGAATCTCGACGCGCGTGTAAGCGTCGCGCAAGTAGCTCGCGAAGAAGCGGTCGCCGATCACGCTCACTCCCTGTAGCGCATCGGGCGACTCCGAAATCAACTCCCGCCAATGCTCCTTCGCGGGGCGTGCCGCTTCGATCGCGACGACGCGCCCGCGTGGAGCCGCGAGATCCGTCTGCACCCAGAACGTGCCTCCGTCGTTGCCGGCGTAGTTGTAGGACGCGTCCCAATCGGTCACGAGGGGAACGACGCCTCGCTCGGGAGCCGCAAGATCCACGTAATAGAGCGCGTTGTGCGTGCTGTCTCCGGAGGCGGCGGTGATCGTGAGATACTTGCCATCCTCCGTGACCCAGGCCCACAGGTACCAGTTCGGCTGGTCCGGGCGCTCGTAGATCAGCACGTCTTCTTGCTGTTTCGCCCCGAGCCGGTGGTAGCAGATCTTCGGAAAGCGCGTCTCCTGCTTGAGCGCGGCCTCCGGCGCCGGCGGGTCGTAGCGCGTGTAGAAGAACCCCGCGCCATCCTTGCTCCACGACGGATCGGAGAACTTCACCCAGCGAACTTCGTCGGCGAGGTCCGTTCCCGCCGCGATATCGCGCACCTTCCAGGTCGTCCAATCCGAGCCCGCCTCCGCGATTCCGTAGGCGACGTGCTTGCCGTCCTCGCTCGGAACGTACCCCGCGAGCGCCACGGTGCCATCCGCGGACCAGCCGTTCGGGTCGAGGAACACTCGCGGCGCGGCATCCAGAGTGTCCGCGGTGTAGAGCACGGACTGATTCTGCAAGCCCGTGTTGTGGAAGTAGTAGTAGCGCCCCCCTTCGCGGATGGGATTGCCGTAGCGCTCGTAGTTCCAGAGCCGCTCGAGACGCGCGGCGATGCCGCTCCGCGCGGGGATCTCTGCGAGCCACGCCTCCGTCGCAGTCCGCTGCGCGGAGATCCACTCATCGGTTTCCGGAGAATACTCTTCGAGCCATCGATATGGATCGGCGATCGCTTCGCCGTGGATTCGCTCGACGGTCGGCTCGCGGCGCGCGTAACGATACTCGGCCTTGTAGCCGTCGAGACTCTGACAGCCCGCGAGCAGCGACACGACGAACGCCATCCTGTGGCGCCATATCCAACGCGACATCTGCGCAGCGTCCTTTCGAGTTGGGAGAGCGAGCCGGGCTCGGCCGCGAGCGGCGCATTGTAGCGATGCGCCGCGCCGCTCCGGTAGCGGTTTGACATTTATCTACCGCACGTTACAGTCCCACCATGCCGCTATTCGCAGCCAAGGACCGAGAGTTCGCGGAAGCGATCGCGCTCCTCTCGACGGCGAACCCATTCTTGCCGGAACGCATCGAAGCCGAGAGGCGCGCGCTGGGCGGCGCGTTTCGCGCCGAGGATGCCGCGTGGAACATCCACGCCGGCCGCGAGCGCAGCTCGCCGAACATCGACCGCATCCTCGCTCTCGTCGTGCCATTCATCGAGCGGACCCGCGAGCGAATTGCCGCCGGCGAAGGAACGACAAGGGATGAGCTGGCGCTCTACGAAGATGCGGTCGGATTCCACCTCTACCATGGCTATCGGGACGCACTCCACGAGCTGCCCTCGTCGCCGGGACGCGGAAAGGTCGCGATCTTCCGCAAGTTCGCCGCAGAATTCGATCGCTTCCTCCGTGTCCCCGGTGTCGCCTTCCCATCCGCCCTGTCCGCGGGGCAGGCATTCGCGCTTTGCTTCAACCTGCGCCGGGCGTTCGCACAGATCTTCGACTACTTGGTGGGTACCTCCCCCGCCGCGGTCCGACTCCGCGCCGCCGTGTGGCAGTCGATCTTCACGCACGACTTGCGTCGCTATCGGCGCACGCTCTTCGAGCGCATGGGCGACATTACTACGCTGGTTTGCGGTCCTTCCGGCACCGGCAAGGAGCTGGTCGCCCGCGCGATCGCCTTCGCGCGCTACCTGCCTTTCGACGAAGAGTCGGGCGCGTTTCGCGAAGAAGATGGGGCGACCTTCCATCCCGTGAATCTCTCCGCCCTCTCGGCATCGCTGATCGAGTCCGAAGTGTTCGGCCATCGACGCGGCGCCTTCACCGGCGCGACCGATGACCACGCCGGCTGGTTCGAAGTCTGCGGAAGCTATGGCACGGTGTTCCTCGACGAGATCGGCGAGTTGGACATCGCGATCCAGGTGAAACTACTCCGCGTGCTGCAAGACCGGACCTTCCAGCGCCTCGGCGACACCGGCACGCGGCGCTTCGCCGGCAAGGTGATCGCGGCGACGAATCGCGACCTGACGCGGGAGATGGCGGCGGGACGCTTTCGCGCGGACCTCTACTACCGCCTCTGCTCCGACTTGATCGTCACGCCCACCCTCAAGGAGCAGCTCACCGGCTCCGAGCAGGAGCTGTACAGCTTGATCCTCCACATCGCGAAGCGAGACTTCGGCGAAGAGGCGGAGACGCTCGCGAAGGAAGTGCAGGACGTCATCGATCACACCCTCGGCCGCGACTACGATTGGCCAGGGAACTTCCGCGAGCTGGAGCAGTGCGTGCGGAACGTGCTCGTGCGGCGCGCCTATCACCCGGCCGGCGGTGCGCCGAACGGCATCCGCGCCGAGCTGGTGCGAGGTTTTCTAGACGGCAGCACCACCGCGGAGGAGATGCTCCAACGTTATTGCACGATCGTGTACGCAAAGACGCGCAACTTCGAAGAGACCGCGCGCCGCCTCCATATCGACCGCCGCACCGTGAAGAGCAAAGTAGACCAAGACCTCCTCTCTCGGCTCGAGACGGAAAGCTAGTGCCGGCAATGCGAGTCACTACGAGCGGTCGGCAGGGACCGGGCGCCGATCTCGACGCCCAAAGAGAGTGGTCGGCGTGACCGCGCGGGGCGAACGGGCGGAGCGCGAGAGCGCCTACATCCGAGAGGTCTTCGGCGCGCAGGCTCGCGACCTCGGCGAGTTGATGCCGCGCGCCGCGGCGGCCGGACTGCCGCAAATCGCGGTGAGCGCGGAGACGGGCAGGCTGCTCTCGATCCTCGCGGGACTCGCCGGCGCCGGCGGCCGCGAGCATCTGGCGCTCGAGTTGGGAACGCTCGGCGGCTACTCGGCGATCTGGATCGCGCGCGGCCTCGGGCCGCGGGGACGGCTGATCACCGTCGAGCCGGAGGAGCGACACGCCGCCTTCGCGGAGCGGGCGTTCGCCGATGCCGGCGTCGCCAAGCGCGTAGTCATCTGGCGCACGACGGGACTCGCGGCGATCACGCGCATCGCGGCCGAGATGGGCCAGGCGTGCTTGGACTTCGTCTTCATCGATGCGGAGAAGACCGAATACTGCGAGTACTTCGAGGGACTGCGCGAGTTGATCGCGCCGGGAGGAATCCTCACCGCGGACAACGTGCTCGGCAGCTCCTCGTGGTCGATCACCGACGCCGCCGGCTCGTCGGCTGCACGCGACGCGGTGGACAGCTTCAATCGCCGCGTGGTCGCCGATCCCCTCTTCGAGGCGAGCGTCGCGCCCCTCGGCCACGGCGTCTTGATCGCTCGGCGGAAGGGCGGAGGGTAGCACGATGAACCGCCCCCCCGCTCGGCGCCACTATCCGGAGGTGCCGCAACAACCCCGCTATCCCGAGATCGAGGAGCGCATCCTCGAATATTGGGCGCGCGAGAGGATCTTCGAGGAATCGGTGCGGCAGCGCCCCGCCGGGGACAAGGGCCAAAACGAGTTCGTCTTCTACGATGGTCCGCCGTTCGCGAACGGTCTCCCCCACTACGGCCACCTCGTCACCGGCTACGTGAAGGACATCGTGCCGCGCTACCAAACCATGCGCGGGCGCAGGGTCGAGCGCCGCTTCGGCTGGGATTGTCACGGGCTCCCCGCGGAGATGGAGGCGGAGAAAGAGCTGGCCATCTCCGGGCGCGCGCAGGTCATCGACTTCGGGATCCAACGATTCAACGATCATTGCCGAAGCTCGGTCATGCGTTACACGCGGGATTGGGAGAACTACGTCACCCGCCAGGCGCGTTGGGTCGACTTTCGGAACGACTACAAGACGATGGACCTCCCCTACATGGAGAGCGTCCTCTGGGCGTTCAAGCAGCTCCACGAAAAAGGTCTCATCTACGAAGGCTTCAAGGTCGTTCCGTATTCCTGGGCCTGCGAGACCGTGCTCGCGAACTTCGAGACGCGCCTCGATGAGAGCTATCGCGAGCGTCAGGACCCCGCGCTCACGGTTCGCGTCGATCTCGACCCGGAAGACGGCGCGCCGCCGCTCGGCCTCCTCATCTGGACGACGACCCCTTGGACCCTGCCTTCCAACCTCGCGCTCGCGGTCGGCGCGGAGATCGAGTACGCGATCTACGAGAAGGACGGGAAGCGCATCGGGCTCGCCGCGGCCGCGGCCGCTCGTTACCCGGAGGTGACGGCCGGAGCCGAGCTGCGCGCCACCGTTCGCGGGAGCGAGCTGATCGGCCGCAAGTACCGCCCGCTCTTTCCGTATTTCGCGGCGACCGCCGGCGCGTTCCGCGTCCTCGGCGGCGACTTCGTCACGCTGGACGAGGGCACGGGAATCGTGCACATGGCGCCCGGCTTCGGCGAGGACGACCAGCTCCTCTGCGAGCGCCACCGCATCTCCGTCGTGTGCCCCGTCGATCACCGCGGCCGCTTCACGAGCGAGGTCCCGGACTACGCCGGGCAGCTCGTGTTCGATGCGAACAAAGCGATCATCCGCGATCTCAAAGCGCGCGGCGTCGTCGTCCGCCACGACACGATCGTACACAACTACCCACACTGCTGGCGCACCGACCAGCCGCTCATCTACAAGGCGGTCACGTCCTGGTACGTAAAGGTCACGGCCTTCCGCGACCGCATGGCGGTCCTGAACCGCGAGATCAACTGGGTCCCCGAGCACGTGAAGGAAGGCTCCTTCGGAAAGTGGCTCGAAGGGGCCCGCGATTGGGCGATCAGCAGGAATCGCTTCTGGGGGACGCCGCTGCCGGTGTGGAAGAGCGACGATCCCAAGCATCCGCGCATCGATGTGTATGGGAGCCTCGCGGAGCTGGAGCGCGACTTCGGTGCGCGCCCGGCGGACTTGCATCGCCCCGGCATCGACGCGCTCACGCGCGCGAATCCTAGCGATCCGAGCGGCAAGAGCCGCATGCGCCGCGTGGAGGAAGTCTTCGACTGCTGGTTCGAATCGGGGTCGATGCCGTTCGCGCAGGTCCACTACCCATTCGAGAACAAGGAGTGGTTCGAGAATCACTTTCCCGCGGACTTCATCGTCGAATACATCGCGCAGACGCGCGGCTGGTTCTACACGCTGATGGTATTGAGCACCGCGCTCTTCGACTGCCCCCCCTTTCGAAACTGCATCTGCCACGGCGTCGTCCTCGATGAGACCGGACGCAAGCTCTCCAAGAGGCTGCGCAACTACCCGAGTCCCGAGCAGGTCTTCGCGGAGCAGGGAGCGGACGCGCTCCGTTGGTTCCTGACCTCGGCTACGCTCCTCAAGGGACACAATCTCGTCATCGATCGCGAAGGAAAGGGGATCGGCGAGGTCGTCCGGCTCCTGATCAATCCCCTCTGGAACGCCTACTATTTCTTCTGCCTCTACGCCAACGCGGACGGCATCCGAGCCGCCGGGCGAGGCGATGGCGCGCACATCCTCGATCGCTACATCCTCGCGAAGACGCGCGCCCTGGTAGATGGAATGACCGCCGCCTTCGATGGCTACGACGTGCCGGCGGCGTGCGCCCACGTCGGCGCGTTCATCGACGCGCTCAACAACTGGTACATAAGGCGAAGCCGCGATCGCTTCTGGCGCGAGGGCTACGATGCGGACAAGCAAGCCGCCTACGACACGCTCTACACGGTCCTCGACCATCTCGTGCGCGTCCTCGCGCCGCTCCTCCCGCTCATCTCCGAGGAGATCTTCCGCGGGCTCACCGGAGGCCGCAGCGTGCACCTCGCCGATTGGCCGGATGCGAGCGCGCTCGCCGCGAATAAGAAGCTCGTGGCGGAGATGGATCTCGTGCGCGAAGTCTGCTCCGCGGGACTCTCGCTCCGAAAGGCGCAAGGCCTCCGCGTGCGGCAGCCGCTCCCGGCGCTCGTGATCGCGGGGCCCGAAGCGTTGGGCTTAGAGCCTTACTTCCATCTCGTGCGCGATGAAGTGAACGTGAAAGTCGTGGAGACGACCGCGAGCTTCGGCGAATACGCGGACTTCCGCCTGCAAGTGAACGCGCCGGTGGCGGGACCCCGCCTCGGCAAGGAGATGCAGAAGGTGATGGCCGCCGCCCGGAGCGGCGCCTGGCGCGATCGGGGCGATGGCACCGTCGAGGTCGCGGGGCAGATCCTGGCGGCGGGCGAGTTCAGCCTGGCCTTGCAGCCGAAGGAAGGGGTCGCTTGCCAGGCGCTCTCCGGCAATCGAGTCGTCGTGGTCCTCGACACCACGCTCACGACGGCGCTCGTCCACGAAGGGCTCGTACGCGATCTCGTCCGCACCATCCAACAGGCGCGGAAGGCCGCGGGACTGCACGTCTCCGATCGCATCGCGCTCATCATCGAAGCTTCGCCGGCGCTTCGCGCCGCGGTCGAGGCGCACCGCGATTATCTCATGGAGCAGACGCTGGCGCGCGAGCTAGTATTCGGCGATGCAGGGAGCGGCGAGCACGTCGTCCGCGCGACGATCGAGGGCGAAGCCGCCGCGATCGCGATTCGCAAGCTCGCGGCGTCGAGCTGATCTCCTGCTCCTTCGGGCCGAGCGCAATCACGCCCGCCGGACCTCCCCCGGCTCCGCCTCTTTCAGCATCGCGAGCGCCGCGCGGAGGAGCGCGCGCTGGCGCGCCGCATCGCCGGGCCGCCCGAGCGGGTAGCCCATCTCGGTGTTCTCCACGACCAGGAGTCGGGGCGGCCGGGAGAAGCGCGAGAACTCCTCGTGCTGCGAGAACGCGACCGTCGCGATCCCGCGCTCTTCGAATCCGCGCGCGGCCAGACCGACCGCGGCTTGGCAGGAGGGTCAACAAGGCGTGAGAAACGCCGCGGTGACCTCCCCCGCCAACAGCTCCCCGGCGACGCGCGCCACGTGCACATCGAGGAATTCCTCCAGCTCGCGCGTGAAGCCCGCGAAGCTGTAGGCGTTCGCGTGCAACGCCGCGATGGCACTCTCCGCGATCAGCTCCCGCGCGGCGCGGGCGGGCAGGCAGATCTCGAAGTCCGCGCGCACGCCGACGTCGTCGTAGTGCCCATGGGTGACCGTCCAGAGCGAGCGGTCGTCATCGAGCGCGAGCGTCCGGAAGGTCGGATCGCCGCGGCGGCTCGAGACTTCGAAGGGACGGTCGTCGCGGCGGTGGACCCCGCAGCTCGTGACGAGCGCGAGGCGAGGCGCCACAGCGATGCGCACGAACGGCATCGCGCGCAGGCGCGGCTCGAGCGGCCGGTAGAGCAGCTTGATGTATTGCGCGACGACCCAATCGGGCCAAGCCATCGGCTATCGCACCTTGAGGAACAGGACGATGAGGAGCGGGGTGAGGACCGCCTGCAGGATCATGAAACGCACGAGCACCTGCGTGTTCGACCAATGGAGATTCTTGCGGCAATGGTCGTGGAGGGGAAAGCGAATGTTGCGCAGGATGCCGATCTTGAAGAAGCGAAGGAGCGCGACCTTCACGAGGCCGGCGCCTCCGTTCACGAGCACGACGCCGGCGACGATGAACAGGATGAACGGGTTGCCCGTGACGAGCGCGAAGACGCCGAGCAGGAGCCCGAGCGGCCGCGATCCGGCATCTCCCATCAGCACCGAGCTAGGATTCGCGTTGTACCAGAGGTATCCGACGAGGATCCCCGTGAGCGCGAACGCCATGATCGCCCAGTCAGCGCCATGCGGGTTGTGCGGCACGCCGAGGTACTTGGCGACGTCCTGGTGTCCGATGACGACATAGAGAATGCCGCCGAGATAGATGCAGGCGAGGAGGAGCAAGCTGCCCGATAGGCCGTCGACACCATCCGTGCAGTTGGTGGTGTTGATCGAGATCCAGAGGAGCGCTGTCGCGATCGGGATGTACAGGGCCGGACTCAATTCCACGTTCGAGTAGGCCGCCGGATAGAAGGGCAGCCACATCTGCACCGATTGGAGCTGGCAGGTGGCGAGCGCCGCGGAGAAGGCGATGGCAAGATCGGTGACGCCCTTCTTGAGGTCGCTCCAAGGCGCTCGCGCGCGGTCATCGAGGTACCCAACCGCGAGCGCGAGCAGCGTGCAGAGGAGCACTTCGAACGGCGCGATTCCCCACGGCGATTCGGGATAGCGATCGGTCCAAGGAACCACCAGGAGACAGACGAGAGCGTAGAGCGGGAGCAAGATGATCCCCGCTCCCGTCGGCTTGCCGATGCTCGCTTCCGGATTCACGGCGAAGGAGCGGCCGCGATCGCGCGGCAGCCGGCTTGCGAAGCGCGGCAGCAGCCACCAGACGAGGAACGCTCCCAGTCCGAAGCCCAGGCTGGCGAGCATCAATCTGGACGACAAGAGGCGAAAAGGCCCGAACGATGGTTCGAGCCATTCCCCGAGAAAGTACAGCATCTCGAAAAGACCCACTTCCCCCGAGCCCGCGGCTCTGCATTCCCCTCTTGGAGCTTTGGGCGAGGAGTATAGCCGCAGGGCGGGAGAATGGGCCCCTCGTGTCTGGGCTCAGGCTTGGAATCTAGCGCAGAGGCCGTGGCGAATTCCGCGTTTGCCGCGGCAATGGTGTTAGCCCCTGGTGTCGAGGCTCTGCCTCGACACGTGGGAAAGTCTACGGGCAGACCGAGACCGGGCCCAGGCAGCCGATGTCGCCGCCGCCGGCGTCTGCCGTGTCGTCCAGGCCGCAATCGGGGAAGGGCGGCTCCGGCGGAGCGCCCATATTGAATTGGTAGGTCAGGAGGACGATCGCGTCCACGAGGCCGAGATCGCCGCTGTCGTTGATATCGCCCGCATCGTGGCAGGCGAAGGCGCCGCCGCTGAAGAGATAGCTGAGGAGCACGATCGTATCGACGAGGCCGATCGCTCCATCGTTGTTCAAGTCCCCGCGCACGAAATCCTCCGGCGTGGGCGCCGGCGCATCCACGACGGTGGTCGCTTCCTCCATCAAGTGTCCGTAGTGCGGCGCCACGAGATCCTCGAGCGGAAATCCCAGCCCGTCGACGGTCCACTCCTTGTCGTCGATCCATTGCCGATAGGCGCGGCGGTAGATCAGCCGCGCGCGTACGTCGACCGCGCCCCCGCCCGCAGGGAGCGCGAAAGTATAGAGCGTGGAGTCGGTCGCGAGCGGCGCGATCGCGGTGTCGAAGGCGAGCGCCGCTCCCTCCGTGTAGAACACGGGGTAATTGCCGCCGGCGTCTTCGAGGATGTGGCCGTACACCTTCCCCGGCATGCCCCCGTAGTATCCGAGATCGGGATCGCCGGCGACCGCGACGTTCTCGTCAACCTCGGGACCGAGCACCTGCGTGAGCGCAATCGGATCCGCGCCGGTCGTCGCTTCGACCACCAGGACGAGATGCCGGAGCGGGATTCCCGTCGGGACCGAATGCCCGGCCTGATCGTTCGTGATGTCCACCGCGACCTCGAGGAAGTTGCCCGCGACCGCGGCGCTCAGCTCGAGCGTGACGGCGTTGTCGAGAAACTCCGGCGTAGAGCCGCGGATGTCATGGTCGTGAATCTGCGATCCGGGGCGTATGAGCGGGATCGCCTGCGCGTTGCAAAGCTCGCGCGCCTCGTCGGAAGGGGGCGCCATGTGGCAGTCGGCGCAAGTCTGGTAGGACGCCGACTCGGGATCTCCGTACGGGGATGCCGCCCAACTGCTGTACGTCGTCTGCACGGCAACCGCTTCCGCATCGTAGTAGTCGCCGTCTTCGTCGGGGTCGGAATGCTCCTCGTGGCACACGCCGCAAACTTCCGCGACGAGTTGCGGCTGGTACGAGGGGCGCATGTTGAAGGGGTCGATGTAGCTCGCGTCCCCCAGGACGCCGTATTGCACTTGCAGCTCGATCGGCCCGTTCGGACGCGTGATGGTCGTGAGCGGCGCTCCCGGTCCCGGGTTCGCGATCACGTCCACGTCGACGTTCGCGATCTTGTGGCAGACGTCGCACGAGACGGAATCCAGCATGTCCGCGGTCGGCAGCTCGAAATCGCCGAGCGCGACCGGGCCCTCGCTGATCCAGCGTTCCGGTTGATGGCACGCCGCGCATTCCGAGATCGGATCTTCCAGGGCGTGGACGGAATCCACGGTGTAGACAAATCCGCCCATCCCGCCGGCGGTGCCGGTGCCGTTGTAGACGTCGTACACCCAGGTATTGAGCCCGGTCGTCCCCATGCGGCTGACCGACCATTGCTCGTATTGCTCTTCGTGGCAAAAGCCGCAGAGCACGGGCGCCACGAACGTATAGTCCGGGTCGTCGTCCTGCGGCACCGCCTCCATCAGGATCTCGACGTCGATGGCCGGCGCGATCGCGATCGTGGCCGCGTGGTAATAGGATTTCTTGGCAGCGACGATGACGAGGCCAATGCCGGTCGCGTCCGTGAGGGTGAATTCCCCATCGGCATCCGTCTCCGTGCGGATCTCCGTGGCTTGCAAGGTGACGATCGCCCCTTCGATCGGTCCGAGCGTCAGCGCGTCGAGCACGACGCCGGAGACTTGCGCCGAAGCGGTCTGCGCGGGTACGGCCAAGGCCAGCGCCAGCGCGACGAGCAAGAGCGGGGTTGCGAATGAAACGGTGCGGCCTACGGAGAAAGCCATGCCAGCCTCCCGGAATCGAGGTTGTCGCAATGTTCTGGTGCGGAGACCCGTTTACAGCCAGCCGTGCGTCAAATGCCGATCGGCATTCGATCAGACCGCCACCGCCGATTGCGCGGCGGTCAGCGCGTGCGATTATAACGCCCCTCGGAGCCCCGTGCCACGGCCGGGGCGGCGGCGGCAGCGGGTGTCGCGGGTCCCGGGATTTCGCGGCGTCCCGGGTCGACCATGCGATTTCGATCGTCGACGAATACGACGCGCGGTTGCCAGTCGCGCGCGACCGCTTCCTCCAGCCAGCCGAAGCATGCGACGATGACCTTGTCGCCGCGCGAGACGAGGTGCGCCGCGGCGCCGTTCACGCAGACGACCCCCGAGCCCGGCTCGCCCGGGATCGCATAGGTCTCGAAGCGCTCTCCGTTCGTAGCGTTCCATACGACGACCGCTTCGTGCGCGAGGATGCCGGCTTGGGCGAGCAGTTCGCCATCGACTGTGATGCTTCCTTCATAATTCACGTCCGCCATCGTGACCGTGGCCCGATGGATTTTGCCCAACAGCATTTTTCTGAGTGCATTGCTCACTAGAAACTCCAGATCCAACGCGCTTTGCAGCGGGCTTTCGCCAAGCCTCCTGCCACCAGAGTAGGAACTCGCGCGCGTGGAAATCAAGGGATTGTCGTGACTCCAAGCGGCACACACGGGCCTGTGGCGAGGGCGAGCAGCGCTCTGCTATGGTATGATCCGCCGCTTCGGCCCGCGCTTCCACGGACGATTCCGATCACCCGAGGAGATTTCCCGATGCGCACCATTTCGATCTGCGTGATCATCCTCGCCTCCGCCTGCACGGACTGCTCGAGCCCGCCGGCAACTGAGGGCGAGGCTCCCGCGCCGGCGCGCCGCGCCTCGCTCGCGCAGGGCGAACCCGCGCACGCAGCTCCCGCGGCGCCTGCACTGCCCCCCACGCCCGCTGACCCGGCGCCGCCTGCGGCGGCAGGCGAGCCGGCGCCGGCAGCGAATGCCGCCGCGCCCGGTCCGGTGCCGATCCAAGTGCAGATTCCCGGGGAGGAAGGCCCGCTGACGGAGTGGATCCTGGAGCGCGCCGCAAAGGTCCCCGAAACGATCTCCGGATTGTCTCGAGAGCGCCAGCAGGAGCTGCACGTCGACGTCGATGGCCTGATCTTCGCGTGCAATCACCATTTGAAGGCGTACCCGGCGAACGAGCGCCGGGCGGAGGTCGCGACGATCTTCGCGGAGGTTCTGTCGATGAACCGCTCCCGTCACCTGAATCAGGTCTTCAATGAATACAAGGAAGCGACGGGCAATTCGATCCCCATCGAAGAGCAGATCTTGGCGAAGGAGGATTTCGTGAATCGCGTCTTCGGCGCGATCGACGCCGCGCCGAAACGACCCTCGCCGGATCCGCTGCTGGCGCGGAGGCTGCTCGTGCGCGGGGAGACGCTTCAATTCAGCAATCAGTACCGGGAGGCAGTCGAATGCTACCGGAAGGCGATCGCGGAAGGGCTGAGCGCAGCGCGCGAGGAGCGCGCGTACTACGCCATCGCGGATGCGCAGCGCCTCGGGAGCGACTACTCGGAGGCGCGGAAGACCGCCCAGGAATTCCTAGCGCGAAGGAGTACTTCGCGGCACCGGCCCGAAATGATCTACCTCGAGCACCAGACCTACCGCTTCGACGGACTCATCGAGGAGGGCATCGCCCACTGGCTGCGCTACCGGTCCGAGCTGGAAGCGGGGGCCGCGGGGAAGGCGCTGCCCGGCGTCGTATTGGACGGCAAGCCGTTCGTTCCCCCCGACGATGTTTGCGCACGCTACCGGAGCGTGGCGCAGCGGCTGCACTTCTATCTCGGCTTCTACGCGTTCGCGAAGGGGGACTTCGAAGGTGCGAAGGGCGCGTTGCACAAGTTCCTCGGCGCGGCGGAGGAAGCGGTCGGGGCGAAGCAGCGGGCACCGGAAACGAACGTATACGTGGAGTTTCAGGCGCTGCCCTACCTCGCGACGCTCGATGGCCTCTGCGGGAACGAGGCACCGGCCGTGGATCTCGGCGACAAGTGGTTGCGCCAGGCCGAAGAATCGCCCGCACAGCCGGTGAGGCTCCTTCTCTTTTGCGGCGTCCATGAGGCCAAGGCTCGGCACGAGCGCCTCGTCGAAGCGCTCGCGAAGATGAGCACCGAATTCGAGGCGGAGGACTTGAGCATCACGTGGGTTGCGGGCGCCCGCGACGAGCGGCGCCAGCCGCTCGAGGAGCAGGCCGCGGAGTTTCGCGCCATTGTCGAAAAGGTGGGCTTCGACGGAGCGTTCGGCTTCGACGTCGGCCAGGAAAAGCAAACTTACAATGCGTACATGGTGAACGAAGGCACGACGAACCTGTTCGCGATCGATCGCGAGGGCAAGGTCGCGTGGCACGTGATCGATCCCATGCATTGGGACGAGAAGCTGATCCGCGCGGTCATCCAACGATTGCAGGGGCCGAGTCCCTGACGGCGTGCTCGCCACACCGGCGCGGAGTCGAGGAAGCATCCATGGGGCAATACGAAAAGCACGTCTTCGTGTGCACGGGCGGCAAGGTTTGCCCGCGGCAGGGCTCCGAGCAGGTGCTCGGGGAGTTGCGGGTACGCATCAAGGAGGCGGGCCTCGCGGAGCGCGTGCGCATCAATCAGAGCGGCTGCATGTCGCAGTGCGGCTGGGGACCGATGGTGGTCGTCTACCCGGAGGACACGTGGTATGGCGCCGTGCGCCTCGCGGACGTGCCGGACCTGATCTCGCACCTTCGCGGCGGCGCGCCGATCGAGCGCCTCTTCCACCGGCCACCGGGCTGCGGCAAGCAGATCTGCCCCCCGGGCAAGGAGCCGATCCCACCGGCTCCCTTGTCGCCTCCGCTCTCGTCGCCCGCAACTCCAGCGTCTCCCGCGGCGCCTCGCCCCTGACCCGCCGTGGCGAGCCGAGCGTTTCGGCAAGGACTCGCGTGATCTCCCGGATGCAACCCTCGCTCGCGGCGCTGCTCGCGGAGATCCGCGCATGCCGGCATTGCGAGCGGCACCTGCCTTGCGGACCGCGGCCCGTGCTCCGCGCTCATGCCGCGGCGCGCATCCTCATCGCCGGCCAAGCGCCCGGCACGCGCGTGCACGCGACCGGAATCCCTTGGAATGATCCGAGCGGGGATCGGCTCCGCGCGTGGCTCGCGCTCGATCGCGACACTTTCTACGACGAACGGCGCATCGCGATCATCCCCATGGGCTTCTGCAATCCGGGGAAGGGCGCGCGCGGCGACCTCCCGCCGCG
>JAKEFC010000065.1 GCA_022616235.1 Planctomycetota bacterium | reverse complement strand
TCGTCGGACCAGGTCACGAACAGGTCGTCGTCGAGCCCGCCGTCGAGATTGTGCAGAGTGACGACGGTGCCGGAAGGGGACGTGATTGCGCACAAGATGTCGCCAATCTGGGAGTCGAGGATGTGAGCGCTCACCTCGACGCCGGCGATCGTAGAGTCCGCCGCGACCTCGACGACGTCCGAGACGCTCGTCGCCGAGCCGGGCCCCGTGTCGTAAGAAAGAGCAGGAGTAGAGCACTCCCACGTTTCCGGCGAACGGTAGACGCGCACGCACCATGCGTCGAATACGCCGCCGGCGCCGGCAACGGTGTCCGTGCACTCGAGGGTCCAGGAGCCGAGCGAGAATTCCCCCGCGAAATCCGCGAAGGATCCCGGTCCCGAAGGGACAAGGAAGCACTCGCAGTCGTAGGGCGCGGCGTTCTCCGCACCGAGATCGCTCCAGTGGAGGCGAATGTCCGCGCCCGACCCGCCGCCGAGATCGTGCAAGGTGATGCTCGTGCGGTCGGGGGACGTGAGCGTCACGGAGAGTTGACCGATCGCCGGATGGAATATCTCCGCGCTGACCTCGACGTCGTCGACCTGTAGGTCGCCGAGGATGCCGTTGATGTCGAAGACCGTCGCAGGCGAATCGACGGTTCCCAAGCCGAACGCGAGCGCCGGCGTGCCGCAGGATTCTTCGGTGGGACGCCGAAACGCGCGCACGCACCATTCATCGAGAGTGCCGGCGTCATCCACCACGACATCCACGATCGACAGGGTCCACGTGCCGGCAGCTAGCTCCGTAGCGAAGTCCGCCATCACACCCGGCCCAGATGGGCGCATGAGGCACGAGCAATCGTAAGGGGGCGCGTTTGCCAGGCCGCGGTCGGACCACGTGAGAAACAGGCCCGTTTCGCCGCCGCCGCCGCCGTCGTGCAGCGTCACGTTCGTGCCGGCAGGGGACTCGATCTCCACCTCGAGGTCGCCGACCCAAGTGTGCGGCAGCGCGATGGATACCTCTAGTTCTTCGACGAGGAGCGCCGTACCCACGGCGATCGTGTCGTCGATCGCAGCGGGTAGCCCGGATGCTCCGAATTCGGTGCTCGGCGTGGAGCACTCGTTCACGACTTGCGCGTGCAGCGCGGGCAAGCACGCGAGAAGCGAGGCGGCGGCGACGGAAATGCGAAGGAAGTTCATGCTACCTCCTTTTTCTTGGCACAAAGGCGCGTAGCGCGATTCGGTGAGAGCGCTCGATTTCAGCCCACGACTACGATACGGCTGCGTGGGA
Organism: Planctomycetota bacterium; assembly: GCA_022616235.1. Classification (GTDB taxonomy): domain Bacteria; phylum Planctomycetota; class UBA8108; order UBA1146; family JAKEFC01; genus JAKEFC01. The sequence continues at coordinate 5,531 of JAKEFC010000065.1, read as the reverse complement.
CTCGGCGGAAGGGGGCAGAGGCGGGGAGGCGACCCGTTATCCCAACTCCTCGATGACGGTGCTCGCGACCGCGGCGATCGTCTTCGCGAGGCTCGATTCGGAGTCCGCGAGCACGGTGGGCATGCCGCGATCTCCCGATGTCGCGTAGCGAGCTTCGAGGGGGATCGAGCCGAGGAACGGCACGTCGTAGCGTCGCGCGGCGCGCTTGCCGCCACCCGCGGGAAAGATCTCCGTTTCCTTCTTGCAATGGGGGCAGACGAATACGCTCATGTTCTCGATCACGCCGAGGATCGGGACCTCCACGCGCTGGAACATCTGTATGCCGCGCTGGACATCGAGGAGGGCCACATTCTGCGGAGTCGTCACGATCAAGCCTCCCGAGAGCGCGATCGACTGCACCATCGTGAGTTGCGCATCGCCTGTGCCCGGCGGGAGGTCGACGACGAGATAATCCAATTCCCCCCAATCCACTTGAAACAGGAATTGGCGGAGTAGATTCGTCACCATCGGTCCGCGCCAGATCACCGGAGCATCGTCGTCGAGCAGGAATCCGATCGACATCGTCTTGATGCCGTGGGCGGCGATCGGCAGGAAGCGATCGCCCCCGGCGGCCGACGGCCGCTCATCGAGAATGCCCAGCATCATCGGGATCGATGGTCCGTAGACGTCCGCATCGAGCAACCCGACTCGATGGCGCTTCCCCAACTCCGCGGCGAGGTTGACCGCGACGGTCGACTTGCCGACGCCGCCCTTCGCGCTCGCCACGGCCACGATGTGGCGTACGCCGGGCACGCCCTGCGCGCCGACCCCCGCGCCGCGAGCGCCCGGCGCCGGCGCGGTAGCGGCCGCCTGCTGCGGTTGCACCTTCTCGAGGACTTGGACTTGCGATACGCCGTCGATGGCGGCGACCGCGCTCTCCACCGCCGCCTTGATCTCGCCTTTGGCGCGCACCAAGTCGCTCGGGAAGTTCATCACGAGATTCACTTGCCCCTGGTGGGCGATGATTCGCTCCACCAACCCCGCGGAGATCGGGTTGCCGGGACTGCCAGGGAGCGGGATCTTGCGCAGCCTCTCGTCGATCTGCTGCAGCACCTTTTCCTTGTCGAACGTCATGGCGGGATTTCCTTGCCGGCTAACGAGCGCAACGAATCGATGGCGGCGCGCGCGGCGCGAGCAGCGGCGCAATCGTGCGGATCATAGCCGAGCGTGCGAGCGGCAGGTATCGGAATCGCGGCACGCCGGTGCGACGTGTGACGCCGCGTCGCGCTGCGCGATCCTGCGATCAGCGACGTCGCTGTTGCGCAAGCGAGTCATCGATCGCGCGATGGATCTTCGCGGCGATCGCGCGAAAATCTTCGAGGTTCTCTCCTTGGTAGCGTTCGCGAAACGTGAGCCAATCGATCTGCTCCGGAAGCGCGAGATCCGCAAATCGCGGCAGGAACGCGGTGAGCGGCGGAGGGGCGCGATCGAGGAGCGAAGGGTCGCCCCATCCGAGCAGGCAGCACGCGAAGCGAATTCCGGCGTAGTCGTACGCGAGATCGACGAATGAGAACCCTTGCCAGCGATCGCTCGTCGCGCGGTCCCTCTGGGCGTCCTCGATCTCCTTGTGGCGTCCGGCCCGCTCCGCGACGTATGGCCCCGCGAGAGCGGTGACCGCCGCCGAGAGGCAGACGTGGGCAACCGCATCGTGGCGCCCGTGGATGCGAATCCAACCGCACAGGTGCCGCCGCCGCCGCCGCTCCTCCTCGGTCTGCACGACGCCGCGGAAGGAACTAGAGATGAGCGGCGTTCGCTCGAGCGCCTCGGTACCATCGAAGAGCGCCGCGAGCCCCAAAATCAGGCTCATTCTGCGCGCGCGAATCGCTTCGCGTGCGGCGGGTACCGCGCTCTCGACGCGCAGTCGCTCTTCGATGAAAGTCGTCAGCTCGGCGAGGAATCGCGACCGATCGACTCGCTCCAACGCTTCGAGGCGCGCGAGCGCTTCCAAGAAGATCGCGCGCGGCGCGGGCGCCGGAGCGGGTGCGGAATCGCGCGCAGGGGGCGCCGGCGCGTCGCCCGCGGCGAGGAGGAGCGCCAAGCCGAAGGCGGCGACGAGCTTCATTGCTCGGATCGCGCGGCCGCGCGCACTCGCTCGAGAACCTGCCGCCACGACTCCCGGAGGATCGAGTCCACGTCGTCGAGAAAACAGGCGCGCCAATCGGCATTGTAATAGAAACCGACGAGTCGCTCGCGCCGTTCCTCGAACGAGTCTTGCCAGACGGTTTCACCCGCGGCGTTCTTCAGCGTGAGTTGGAATTCCATCGTGGTTTCCAAGCCTCCGCTCGCGGCTCCAAGGAGCCAAAGCGGCAGCGCCGCGATCCCCAAGTAATAGCTTTGCGAGCGCCAGGAGACGCTCAGGTCGCGCAGCTCCGCGCCGAGCGCAAATCCGGGCGCGGCCGGGGGAGCCGCGCCGGCCAGCTCCACCGTGCGAAACGCGCGTGCCTCTCGCGCGAGGGTCGCGAGCGCGCGGGAGATCGCGTCGCCGCCGGTCAGATCGCGGAGCGCGGCGCGGTCGGGGTGGCTCGAGCGCCGGGTGACCCCCGCGAGCCCCGGGATCCAGCGTTGCCAAGCGGCGTCTGCGGCCGCGATCTCCCGGAGGTCGGAGGTCCTCTCGATGCGAAGCGCGGGTCCGAAGGGATCCAAGCGCGTCTCGCGCTCCGCGAAGCGCCACTCTCGCGGCGCGGCGCAGCCCCCCGCGAGCGCTAGGAGCACGATCGCCAAGACGCGCGCCGCACGACGATCCGCGCTTCGCGCATGAGCCCCCGCCCGTGCCCGTACAAGACGAGTCATTTCCGCCTCCGCACGCTTGCCGCCGCGAGCGCGATCAGCGCCAAGAGCAAGGCGCCGGCAAGGAACTTCAAGAAGTACTCGCGCGAACTCTTCCGCGCGCGTTTGTCCTCGAGGCGAGTGGCGATCGCCTCCAGCTCGGCGCGTTCGCCGGCGGGGATCTCGTCGAGCGCCGCTCGCAGCGCCTCGACGTCGCCGCGAAGTGCGGCAAGGCGCCCTTCGAAGAGCAGGGCGAGCCGCGCGCCGGACCCTTCTTCCGGGCGAGGAGTCCAGGCGCGAAGCGCCTCTTCCAGCGCAGGCGCACTTTGCCGGCGCCACGCGATAGCACAAGCCAATTCGTGCCAGAGGTGTGGCGCGCTCCGCTCGAGGCGGTCGCGAGAGGCGGCGAATGCGAGCGCGGCATCTTCGAGCTTGTCCAGCGCGAGCAGCATCGCGATGCGAAACGCCAGCAACCGTGGCTCGGAGGGCCAATGCTCGAGACCACGTTCGCAGGCCGCGAGCGCTGCCGACACGCTGCCCCGCTCTGCGAGACGGGCCGCGAGGAAGAAGCCGCGCGGCGCCGCCGGAGAGCGATAGCGCGCCAGCTCGAGATGCCGGCGCGCTTCATCGATGCTTCCCATTTCGAGTGCGAGCGACGCGGCTTCGAAGAGCGCCTGCGGCGCGCACTCTTCGCCGCGAATCCACTCGGCGAGCAGCGCCGCCGCTTGGCGCCGTTCATCCGCCGTACCGAGACCGAGTGCGCGTGCGCGCAGGATCACTAGGTAACGCGCGTTCGCGCCGAGCTGCTTGCCGTCGAGGAGCGCGAGGTGGCGCCGCGCCGCGGTGATCCGGCCTTGCTCGATCAGCAGCTCGGCGAGGAGGAGCCGCGCCGGCGCGTGCTCCGGCTCGCGTGCCAGCGCCTGCTCGAGGCGCTCCACTCGCGCGAAGAGGTCCCCGGGCAAGACCGCGTACGAAAAGCAATGCGTCGCGAGCAGCGGCTGCTCCGCCGCCAGCTTCGCGCAGGCTTCGCGCTCGCTCGCGGCGCGATCGAGGCGTTCGACGATGAGCCCGCGCCAGAGCTGCACTTCTAGATCCTGCGGACTCGCGCGGAGTTTGTCGTCGCAGCTCGCGAGAGCGGACTCGAGGCGTCCGGAAAGTATCTGCTCCTCGATATCGCGAACGTCCTCCGCGCGAGCGGAGTGCACGGAAGCTGCGAGCGCCGCCGCCAGGGCGGCGGCGAGCGGCGCCGCCCGCCAGAGCGGCGGAGACAGGCGCGGTCCGAAGCGCAGGCAGGCGCTGCCGCGGCTGGGTCCGTTCAGGCGAGCCCCTCCCGCCTCGCGCTCACAACGAGGTGAATCCGTTCGCATGGGAATGCGTAGTGATTTCATGGTTGTGGCAGGCCCCGAGGCGGCAAACCCGCCCCCCCCCCGCGCGCCGGCGCAACCGGCGCGCTAGGATGGCATACGGATGGAGGTTCGCGATGGGACGTGGCGCGGTGGCCGCCGAAATGGCGCTCCATGTACAGGCCGCGTTCCGGCAATGCTGTGTCGGAAGATGGGTCGCTCACCTCGAAACCTTCTCTGCCATTGAGTTTACAGCAATGGGGAACCAAGGGATCGGATTTGGCATCTGTTTTGTTAGACAGGAGCCCGTTGGCACGTAAAGGCGCCCCGCGCCGCGTGCCCGCCCCGAGTGAGCGGGGCTAGAGGGGAGACCCGGTCATGCCAAGCAGCGTGAAGGTGTACCAGCCAAACGAAGTCAGCCGCGCCATCCAACAGAACGAAGGCCTGCTGCTCGTCCACTTCGGATCGCCCCTCGCATCGCCTTGCGAATTCGTACGCCAGGAGCTGGAAACGATCGCTCCGGAGTTCGAAGAGCAGCGCCTGCACTTCGCGGAAGTCGAGCTTCCGCTGCAGAATTTCGAGCTAATTCAAGCCTTTGGACTCGAAGAGGTGCCTACCTTGATACTCTTCTTCGGGTCGCAGGAGGTCGAGCGACTGGAGCGCATCCTGCTTCCCGAGGAGTTGAAGGAATTTCTCGACACAGCGCTCTCTTACTACTCGAGCGGTGTGCCGGAAGTGGAACACTAGGGAGCGTTATCCTAAGTAGTTTTCTGTGCTTGACATACAACAATGGAAGGATACACTCTGAAGGAACTGTGAGGATTGCGGTTGTGCCGGCAGTGGGAGCCTCTAGACTTTTGGTCCTCCACGGGAACAGCACCGGAGGCGCGGCGCCGAGCGCGTGCCGCGGCAACCCGAGACCGGCTCACACGTCCTAAATCCTTGCAAGAGTTCTTTGCCGCACCGCCACACACTGCGGCAATGCAGAGAATCGCAGCGCGGCGCCGCCTTGCGTCGAGGCTAGACTCCGTTCCGGTCTGTCCACGACAGCGGTTCACGCCGCAGAGAAAGGGAAGTCGAGAACGCAAGATCGGCGGGGCAACACGGCAGAGCGCCCCGCCGCATTGAGAACAACGGGAATAGGATCCTGAAAGGGATCGGGAAACAACCCAACCCACCACACACTCTGCCCCTTTGTCCTACCTCAGAGCCCATGGGGCGTCGCTGGTATCCTCTACCAGGGACGCCCCAATTTTTTTGCCAAGGGGTATTAAGAGCACGTTTCAAACTGCCGCCTGCCTTCGGCCGGCTGCGAGCGCGCCATGCCGGCGTCGGGCCGCCTCGCCGTATTTCTCCGTTAATACTGCCTCGGCGGCCCTTCTT
>JAKEFC010000064.1 GCA_022616235.1 Planctomycetota bacterium | reverse complement strand
GCCGCACGTTCCCGGCACGGCATCGCTCGGCGGTGACGTGGAGCGGCGGCACTTCCGCCGAAGAGCTGCCACCGACCTTGCGGTCGAGCAACTTTCCCAGCGTGTCGACGTGAAGATCGACGGCCATCGTCGCCGCCGCACGGGATTCGGGCTGGGTCACCGGCGGTCCTTGACCCGGATGCCCTTCTCGAAGCGTTCGAGATCGCGACGGATCCGCACCGCGACGGAAAGCCCGTTCGCGCGCGCTTCCAGCGTGCGGAGCTGCGCCGCCAGGCGGGGAGCGGGCTCGATCCCCTCTCCGGCGAGGATGCGGAGGTACTCGCGCCAGGCGTCGCGGTCCAGCTCGGCGAGGCGGACTCGCGCTCCCTCCGACTCCCGATAACCCTTCACGCCGAGCGCCACCAGCTCGACGATGCGGGCCGTCTCCCGGTCGGCTCTGCCATCGCGGCGCGCTTCCTCAGCCTCAGACGCGAGTTCTCGCAGCCGCGCTTCGAGGTCGCGCCGCCGGCGCTCGAACTCCGCGAGCGCCGCGCGCATGCGGCGCCGGCACCCCTCCCCCGCGTCGACGTAAAGGGCGTTGCCGTGAAGGTCCAAGTACGCGAGGGCGGGCACCGAGGCGATGCGGAGGTAACGCCGCAGCTCCTCGACGTTGTCTGCCTTGGCCTGCGCGTACCCCCACCCGGACGGGACCGCGAGCGGCGCCCCGAAGTCCGCGAGCGTAGGGATTTCGACCACCGCGGGACTGCCGCGCAGCGCGGAGAGTTGCTCCAGAAATGTGCCAGCGCCTCCCGCCGCCTCGAGGTCAACGGCCATGAGGAGCGCGAAGAATAGAAAAACGGAGGTCTTCGCGCGCGCGAACGCGCTCGGCGCGATCGCGAGAGAACGCTCGAAGCTGCCGTGCGGCCGTCGTGAACCCGATCGTTCGCGCAAACTTTTTCTTTCTTGCCCGCCGGCGGAAACGTGGGTTACTCTTCCCGGTGTGGGCCGCCAAATCCGAACAAGCGAAGATCCATAGAGATCCGAAGATACTGAAATGGGTTTCTTACCCTCGGGCGCTTGTGGAGAAAATGCGATGCTCGGAGAACACCCTGCCTTCGGCGTGCTGTTTGGCTCGGCCCGCATCGAACGTTGCCCCCGGTACCGTTGGATCAGTTGGATCTGTTGGACGGCGCTGCCGCTCCTACTCGCCGCCGCAGCCGCGTCCGTCGCGGCCCTGGCGGCGCTCGCCGCGACGGCGGCCGCGGCGGAGACCTGCGTCATCGTCGACAAGACGCAAGTCTATTACGGCAACCCGAAGTCCTTCAAGAAGCCAGCGACCATCGTCCGCACGAAGGTCTACGATGAGATTCCCGCCTACAAGAAGATCAAGGACGAGAAGCTCGACAGCCGCGATGCGCGCTACCACTTCTTGATCGCCGAGGCGAGCAAGGTGTTCGGCGAAAACCTGACCAAAGTGGCCAAGGACAAGGGCTTCGACCTCGTCGCGGAGCTCGACGCGATCACCGTGACCGGCCAACCCCTCACCGACCTGACGCCGGACGTCATCAAGACGATCAAGGGAGATTAGAGGGCGGATCTCGCCGGTTCCGAACTTGACGCCTCCCGACCCGAGGTGCCACGATCCCCCTTTCCACGCGAGGCGAGACACCTTACCGGGCGGGGGCGATGCGTTTCACCAGCACCATCGGTCAGCGAACGCTGCGCGGATACTTCGTTCCCATCGTCCTCGCCTGCGTTCTCGCGGGGTGCCAAAAATCGATCATCCGCGACGACGATGCGCCGCTCATCGTCGAACAGGCCGCAATTCCGCTCCCGCGGCAGTTCGAGGTAGTCCCCTCGCCGGAGACTGGTGCGGCCGGCCTCGGCGCGGCATTCGGAGAGCCGCCGGTCGGGCACCTGCAGAAGCTCTACTACGTGCCCGCGGGCAAGGGCGCCGTCTACAAGGCGATGCTCGGAACGGTGTTTCCCGGCACTCCGCTCATCGAGTCCTACCCGTCGTTCCTGCAAAACCCGACCAAGAACGAGCGCGATGCCACCTCCACCGGCGGCAGCGACCTCTTGATCATCAGGGACTTGGAAGCGCGCCTGGGGCTCATCGAAGATTTCCTGGCGACGGTCGAAACGAGCGTTCCGCAAGTCTACGTGGAGGCGACGATCGTCGAATTGGTGCGCTCGGACGAATACCAGATGGGAGCGACGACGTCCTTGGCGGAGCAGGATGCCAACGTCAAGACGCTCTTCGACTCCTTGACCTCCACCTTCAATTCGCGCGCCCTCCTCGACAGCCGCGTCGCCGGCAACGTCGGTGGGTTCCAAGGTGGAATCTTCAATCTCGGCACCGTGCACGATGAGCTGCTCGTCAACATGGTGTTGGAGCTGCTCGCGCGCGACGAGAAGACCGATATCAAGTCGACGCCGAAGCTGCTCGTCATGAGCGGCTGCAGCGCCTCGATCATCACCGGCCAGGAGACACCGGTGCAGAAGGTGCGAATCGTGAACAACACGACGACCTTCGACACGGAATTCAAGGAAACGGGGATCCGCCTCGAGATCACGCCGACCGTAGTCAGCGCGGACATGATCCGCATGCTGGTGCGGCCGGAGGTCTCCGTGGTCACCGGCTTCACGGATCCGGCGATCTCCGGCGGCGTCGCCAACCCGATCATCTCGACGCGCCGCGCCGAAACGTCGGTCGTCGTGCAAAGCGGCGACACGTTGGTGATCGGAGGACTCGACTCCACGCAAGAAGTGGAGGTGGAGTCGCGCGTGCCCGTCCTCGGTTCGATCCCGCTCCTGCGCTACTTCTTCAGCCAGCGCCAGAGGGAAAAGTTGAAGACGAACCTATTCTTCTTCATCACGGTGAAGATCGGCCGTGCAGGCGATTTCCGAGTCTTGAATCCGCCGAAGGAATAGCGCTGCTATCTGCGGCCGCCACGGCCGCCGCCGCCGCCGCGATAGCCGCCGCCTCCTCCGCCGCCGCGATCTCCGCGATCTCGCCGCGGGCCACGCTCCATGCCGCGGTCGCCGCGACCGTGACGATCGCCGCGGTCGGAACGCTCGGCGCGCTCTGGGCGCGCGGGCCGGTCATCCTGCCCCCGCTCGCCGCGATCCTGCAATGACGCCGGCTCATCGAGTACTTCCAAACCCCCGCTTTCGAGCACCGCTTTGCGCGAGAGCTTGATCCTCCCCTGCGGATCGATGCCGATCACCTTGACCTCGATGGTATCTCCGACCCGCACCACGTCCGCCACGCTCTCGACGAAGCCGTTGCTCAATTCGGAGACGTGCACGAGACCCTCCTGGCCCGGCAGCACCTCGACGAAAGCGCCGAAGTCCTTGATCGAGACGACGCGTCCCGTGTAGACCTGCCCCTCCTGCACATCCTCCGTGAGGATCTCGATCTTCTCGCGGGCGGCATTGGCGCTCTCTTGCGTGTTGCCCCAAATCGTGACCGAGCCGTCGTCCTCGATCTCGATCCGCGCGCCGGTTTCCTCCTGAATGCCCTTGATCATCTTTCCGCCCGGGCCGATGACGAGGCCGATCTTCTCCGGGTCGATCTGGATGCGAATCGCCTTCGGCGCGTGCTTCGACAGCTCCGGGCGCGGCTCCTTCAGCTCCGTCAGCATCTCGCGCAGGATATGGATGCGCCCCTGGCGCGCCTGCTCGAGGGCGTCCTTCATGATCTTCCGATCCACGCCATCGATCTTGATGTCCATCTGCAGCGCCGTGATCCCGCGTTGCGTCCCGGCGACCTTGAAGTCCATGTCCCCGTGGTGGTCTTCGCTGCCGAGAATGTCGGAGAGAATGCAAACCTCGCTCTGCTCCTTGATGAGCCCCATCGCGATTCCCGCGACCGGCTGCCGGATCTGCACGCCGGCGTCCATGAGCGCGAGCGTGCCTCCGCACACGGTCGCCATCGAAGATGAGCCGTTGGACTCCGTGATGTCGCTCACGATCCGCAGCGTGTAAGGGAAATTCTCGTGCTTCGGAAGCACCGAGCGGAGCGCGCGCTCTGCGAGCGCGCCGTGGCCGATCTCGCGGCGCTTCGGTCCGCGGTTCGGCCAGGTCTCGCCGACGCTATAGGAGGGAAAGTTGTAGTGCAGCATGAAGGTCTCTTTGACCTCGTCGTGCAGACCGTCGATCCGCTGCTCGTCGAACGAGGTCCCCAACGTGACGGTCACCAGGGCCTGTGTCTCGCCGCGGGTAAACAGCGCGGAGCCGTGCGCATAGGGGAGCAGTTGCAGCTCGGTCGAAATCGGCCGGATCGAAGTGAGATCGCGTCCATCGGCGCGCCGGCGCTCGCGCACGATCAAGTCGCGCTCCACGCGCGCCTTCACTTCATCGAGCAGCGCCTTCACCGCGGCGGGGGTCGGCTCGCCGGGCGCGGGAACTCCGCCTTCCGCGGCTGCGGGGCACAAGGTCGCGACCACGCTCTTCGCGACCTCGTCCATCGCTTGCTTCTTGACGAGCTTGCCTTCGACGAGGAGCGCCTTCTTCAAGGGCTCGTACGCCAGTTCGCGCACGCGCGCCGCCAATTGCTTGTCTTGCGCTTCCGGAACGAACTCCATCTTCGGCTTGCCCGCGAGCTTCGCGAGGCGTGCGATCGCATCGCACACCTGGCGCACGGCCTCGGAGGCCAAGTCGATCGCATCGAGCATGACTTCTTCGGAGACCTCGCGCGCACTGCACTCCACCATCGTGATGTCGGTCGCGGTGCCGGCGACGACCAGATCGAGATCGCCGCTTTCTCGCTGCTCCGCCGTCGGATTCAAGATGAACTCGCCGCCGGCGCGGCCGATGCGCACGGCACCGACCGGACCCTTGAACGGCACTTCCGAGAGCACCAGGGCGGCCGACGCCGCGACCATCGCCAGCATATCCGGGTCGTTCTTGCGATCCGCAGAAACCACCATCGCCTGTACGGAAACGTCCTTCAGGAACCCTTCCGGGAAGAGCGGGCGCAGCGGCCTGTCCATGAGCCGGCTCGTCAGCACTTCCTTGGTCGTGGGGCGCCCCTCGCGCTTGAAGAAACCGCCGGGGATCTTCCCTGCCGCGTAGGCCTTCTCGCGATAGTCCACGGTGAGCGGGAAGAAATCGATGTTGGGCGGAGGCTCCGCGACCGTCACCGCGCACAGCACTGCGCTGCCCGCGTACTTCACGAGCACGGCTGCGTTCGCCTGACGCGCGATCTGCCCCGACTCCAGGATCAACTGATGCGCGCCGATTTGGCACTCTACTACGTGTTTCATTCTGTCCTCCTACCGGGACGCGCTGACACGCCGGCGAATCCTTCGCGGCGTGCGTTCCTGCTCGCGTGCAATCGTGCCGGCAGGGTGAGCGTCGACTTGGATCTGATTTTCATCGTTCTTTTTTCGTCGTGAGATGAGGGGCGTGGAGCCAGAACACATGGAGCGAATACACATGGAGCCAAAACACGTGGAGCAAAAAGTGCGAAGGCATTGCGTCGAGAGGCGAGCGTAAGCCAGCGAGACGGGCCGCGCGGCCCGTGTGCACCGCCCGTATGCACCGCACTCATGCACGGTGCGTACGCACGGCGCGACGGCTCCGAATTCCGAGACGCCCGCAGGGTTGGGGCCGTCTCCGTTCCCGTCATCGAATCAAGCCGCTCCAGAGCCGCGGCGAATGCCGCATGAATTGACGCCCTCTATTTGCGGAGGCCAAGCGAGCCAATGAGCTTCAGGTATTCGGCACGATCCGAGCGAGCCAAATAGCGTAGCAGCGTGTTACGGCGGCCTACCATCTTCAGCAGTCCGCGCTGGCTCGCGTAATCTTTCCTCTGCGATTGCAGGTGGTCTGTAATCGACCGGATCCGCTCCGTGAGCAAGGCGACCTGGACCTGACAGGAGCCGCAGTCGGAGGGACTTCGCTGAAATTCTCGGATCACTGCCGCTTTGCGGTCCCGCGAAATACTCATTCCGGCATGCCTGGCTCGCTCTTGGCCGCTCCCGTTGCCCGCAATCTTTTGCCTTCTCGCTTCGGTCTTTTCGACGTCCCAGGGCTTGCGTCCGTGCGGGGGAGAGCGGCTGCCTCTTCGTCCATCCCTGTTTCATCTTCTAAAAGGGCAACATGTTAATGGAGCGACATAGGTTGACAAGGGCAATTTCGCCCACGGTCCAGCGTCACCGCCTCCGCAGCCGTGGATCACTCGCCGCCGGCAGGGTCGATCGGGTCGGGGCGAAGGGGAGCGCCCGCATCGAGGAACGACTGCAAGATCAACGCCGCCGCGCGATGATCGAGCGGCTCGCCGCGGCGCTTCGCGTGCCCGCCATCGAGTCTCTCCAGCGCGCGCGTGCTGAGGCGTTCATCCCATAGCACGACCGGAAACGGGAGATCGCCGCGCAGCTTGCGCGCGAGTTCCAGCGAGCGCCGCGCGAGGGGACCGATGCTGCCATCCATGTTCAGGGGCAGACCCACGACGACTCCCCCGAGATGCGACTCGGCATCCCACTCGCGCAGCGTGGCTGCGAGTTCGTCGTAGCCGCGGACGATCCGCTTCGGCTGTGCCGTGATCCCGAGCGGATCGCTGCGCGCCAATCCGCAGCGCTTCTCCCCGGGATCGATCCCCGCCCAGATCTTCACAAGACCTCCGTCCACCCTTGCTTCCGCACCCCTTCGACGAGCTTTTTCACCTCTTCGCAACGCTCCTTCGGACAGATGAGCAGCGCATCGGGAGTATCGACGATTACCCAGCCGTTCAAGCCGATCGCCGCGATCACTTTGCCGTCGTGGGACAGGACCGTATTGCTCGCGGAGTCGACCAGGAGCACTCGCCCCTCGATGAGGTTGCCGGCGCCATCGGAGTCGTTGTACTTCTCGAGCGCCTTCCAGGAACCGACGTCGTCCCAGGTGAAGCCGGCTTCCATCACGCGCAGAGACTGGGCGCGCTCGAGCAGGGCATAGTCGATCGAGATCCGCGGCAGCGACCGAAACGATTCGATCGTCTCCTTGCTTCCGGTATCCGCAAGCCGGGGTCCCATCTCCGCGAGCCGCCGCCACCCTTCGGCGAGCGCCGGCGCATGGTGCTCGAGCGCATCGCGAAAGGCGCCGAGGCGCCAGAGGAAGATCCCCGCGTTCCACAAATAGCCCCCGTGCAAGAGATACTTGTGGGCCGTAGCGGAGTCCGGCTTCTCCCGGAAGCTCCGTACTCGAAAACAGCGCTGCGCGCCCGGACTCTCCGCTTCTTCTTCTCCGCGCTGGATGTAGCCGTAGCCGGTCGCGGGAAAGGTCGGGCGTATCCCGAAGGTCATCAGCCCGCCGTGCTTGACGAGCGCGAGAATCGCATCTTCGACGGTCGCGCGGAATTCGCGCACTTCCGGGATGATGTGGTCGGATGGGAGGATGAGGAGCAGCGGGTCCGCCGCGACGCGCGCGACGTGGACGGCGGCATGAACGAGGCAAGGCGCCGTGTCGCGGCCCTCGGGTTCGCCGACGAGACGCTCTGGGGGCAATTCCGGTAGGAGCCGGCGCGTCTGTTCCAGGAGATCCCGCCGGGTGAGCACCCAAACGTTTTCCGGCGGGCAGAGACCGCGGACGCGCTCGATCGTGGCCTCCAAGAGGGTGGCCGCGCTCGTCAGACGCAAGAACTGCTTCGGCTGCGAGTGGCGGCTGCGCGGCCAGAATCGACTGCCGCTGCCCCCCGCCATGATCAAGACGTGCAAGTCTTGGTGCATTCCGAGCGCCTATCCAAAATCCTGGACCCGTGAATCTGCAACCCGTGCGCGCGCCGGTCCGCGCGGAACCCGCCCGCCGCGCCGAGTCGAGCACGCGAGCGAGAGGTCGATCATTATTCATCTTCGAGGAGCCGGAGAAAGAGCTTGCCGTGCGGTGCCCGGGCTAGGAAGCGAGGCGCGGCGGCGCAAGGAATCGGGCGCGGCGCCGGCGGGCGCCGATCCAGAGCGGGGTCTACATCACGAAACGCATGCACTCGTACGCTTCGGCCGCTTGGACGGAGATCTCGCGGCCACGCCACTCCGCAAGGAGGCGGAGCGAGTCGATCCCTCCCATGTGAGGCGCCGGGCGCTGCTGCGATTCGTGCTTGGCGAATGCCGCCAGCTTGACTTCCAGGTACTGGGTAATGTCCACGTAGAAATTCGGCTTGAACGTCGCGCTGTTCCACGCGAGCTGCGGCGAGTCGGCGACCAGGACCATGCGTTGAAAGGGCTTCAGCGCCGCGAGGTGAGGGCGGCAGGCCGTGATCGCCGCATGGAACACCGCGACGTGGTCTTGATTGAAGGAGGGAGCGGGGATCGCGACCATCGTCGGCTTGATCTTGTCGATCGCCAACCGCGCCTCCCGTTCGAACAGATTGATCAGATCGCGGCGCGGCATGCGGTCGAGCCGGAGATGCCAGTCGCTGTCGTTGATCAAGATCTCGAAGTCATCCACGCCGATCACCCCCATCGCGGCCGCCAACTCCTCGGCGCGGGTGTACGCCATCGTGCGCCCTTCGCGCCCGTCGTAGTGATCGAGATCGCCGACGGTGAGGACTTGCACGAAGACCTGGCCGCCCGCGGCTTTCATGCGCGCCATGAGCCCGCCGCAGCCGATCGTTTCATCATCCGCGTGGGGAGCGATCACGAGCAGCCGTTGTTCGCTGAGAAAACGATCCATGCGAGAGATAGTTCCTTTCCGCGTCATGACCTCGGGTAGGGTGTACGGAGAATATCGGAAGCGCGCCGCTGGCCCTGAACCCCGCCGCGCCGTGCTCCGCGGCCCGTAATCTGAGTCTTTTGGCGCGACGGCTTCACCCCGATGACCTCGACTCCGGCTCGTCTCGCCCGAGAACCGGCGTGGAGTCCTCGTGACCACGCTTGTTCTCGGCCTGGCGCAAGTCGGATGCTGCCTCCGGCCGATATCCATCGGGGTCTGAACCCCATGCTTCGTGATCTCCTTACGACCACCCCTTCCGGGGCAGGAATCGCGGCCTATGGCTTTGTCGCTCCCCGAGCTAGCGCCATCCGCCGAACGGCGCAAGCCGCTGCCGATCGCGATTCTCACGATTCTCTGCTGCATGGTCGCGGTGTGGTGCATCTTCTCCGCGGAGCTGATCGGGTCGAAGCCGCAATACTTCCCCATGATCCTCTCGGGGGTTCTCCTCGGCTTCATTTCGTTGTTCGAGATTCGCGTGGGCCTCGCCGTCTTGCTCCTCGCGATCGGCCTCTCGCCGGAGCTGGAATTCATGGGCATCTCGAACTTCCGCTACGAGGACATGATCTTCCCCATCCTGCTTCTCGTGTGGATCACGCAGCAGACGCTCACGCGCCAAGGCTTCGCGGAGACCAACCTCAAGATGCCGCTCCTCGCGATCATCTTCCTCTCGTTGCTGTCGACGCTGAACAACAAGATCTACGGACAGCTCGACTTGCAGACTTCGGTGCTGCGATTCGGAAAGAGCGTGGAGTACTATTTCATCTTCTTGATCGTCCTGAACTCGCTGCGCGGCATCCGCGACATTCGCGTATTCGGCATCTTGATGATCATCTGCAGCGCGCTCGTCGGGCTCTACGGCCTCGTGCAGTACTCCACGCAGGCCGGAGGTCCGTCCTATCGCGTTTCGGGCCCCCCCGGCGAGACCGCGAACATCCTCGGCGGCTACTACGTGTTTCACATGTGCCTCGCGACCGGGCTCTTGACGCGCGTGCGCGCGGGCGCGCGCCTGCTCCTCTTCTCCTACCTCGCGCTCATGGCGATTCCGTTCGTGCAGACCCTGAGCCGCACGTCCTACGTGGCGCTCTTCTGCGCCTTCGCGATCATTTGGGGGCTCAGCCGCAGCCGCGCGATCAGCGGCATCATGCTCATCATCGCGACGGTCGTGCTCTTGTCGCCGGCACACGTCGGCGAGCGCGTGCTCTCCGTGTTCGGAATCTTCGGCGGAGATGAGCCGACGTCGTGGGAAGCGCGGGTAAGAGGCTGGCAATTGCTGTTGGGCTATGCGCTCCATGCGCCGCTGCTCGGCCAAGGAGTCGGACATTCGCCGCTCGGTGCCGTCGACAACGAATACGTCCTCCAGATCAACGAGCTTGGCATCCTCGGACTCATCGCGTTCTTGATGTTGGTGACGCGCTGCTTGAAGACTTCCTATCGCCTGCAGAAGGAGGAGGGCCAGGACGATGTCGTGTCGGGGCTCGCGCTGGGCTACTTCGGAGGATGCGCGGCGCTCCTCGTCCACAGCATCGGAGCGACCACCTTCACGACGATAAGAACGACGGAGCCGTTCTTCTTCGCGACGGGGCTCATCTACGTGTATTGGAACCACGTAAATCAGCGCAAGAACGCGCTCGATCCGCAAGTCGCCGCACTGCCAGGCAGGCCGGCGGCCCTGGCCGCTCCGCGCGCCGCGCCGCTCATAGGTAGGCTCGCAACGCCCCCTCGAGGCGCCGAATCCCCGTGAGCCGCGGGTAGAGTTCGAGCGCCTTGCGCAGGCTGCGTGCCGCCTCCGTGGGCAAGCCGAGCGCGAGGAAGCAGAGCGCGCGCAACTTGCTCACGCGGGCTTGCTCCAACTTCGAAAGACCGAGCCCCTCCGCGCGCTCCAGGTATGCTAGCGTCACGCGCGGCTCCCTGCCGACGTCCAGGCGGCGAATCAACAGGCGCTTCGCGCGTTCGCACGTCTCTTCGTAGCATGGTCGCCGGAATTTCCTGCGTCGCTCCCGGCGCAGGATCTCCTGATACCAGAAGAGCGCTTTCTCGCGCATTCGCTTCCGTTCGAAGTGTTCCCCCAAGAGGAACGCGGCGTCGACGAACTCCCCCGCTTCGAGATAGCGCGCCAGGTAGGCCGCGGCGCCGCCCGGCAGCGCACGCAGCCGGCTCGCCGCTTCCGCGGCGCGGCGCTTGAGGAGCAGGTACAGAATCGCCCGCGCCCGATTCTTGGGGCGCGAGGACTCCGTCACGTGCGGGAGCGCGGAGGCCGAAGCCGCGATGCTGCTCGCGTTGCCGTCGTTCAGGATCTGAATGCGGCGCAGCCGGTCGTAGCGCTCTCGCGCATCCGGATCGCTCAACGTCTCGAAGGCGCGCAGGATCCTTGCGAGCAGCAGCGATTGCGGCTTCTTGCTCCCCTTGTCCGGGTGCACCTCGAACAGGCGTTTCCGAAACGCACGCCGGAGTTGAGAGGCGCTCGCCTCTTCGGGAACTCCGAGCAGCGCATAATAATCGGCGAACGGCTCCCTCATGACGGGAGGCCTGCCGCCGGTTCGCGCTCCAGCCAGATCGTCACCGGTCCCTCGTTCACGAGTTCGACCGCCATGTCCGCCCCGAAACGCCCGGTCGCGATCTCGCGGAGCCCCGCGGCGCGCAAACACTCGATGAAGCGCTCCATGTGCCGCTCCGCGGCGGCGGGTTCCGCGGCAGCGGTGAAGCTCGGGCGCTTCCCTCGCGCGCAATCGCCGTAGAGCGTGAATTGGGAAATGACGAGCGCGGTCCCGCCCGCGTCGCGCGCCGCCACGTTCATGCGCCCCTCCGCATCGGGAAACACGCGCAGCCCGGCAACCTTGTCCGCCATCCACGCCAGCTCTCGCTCGCCGTCGCCCCGGCCGATCGCCGCAAAGACGAGGAGCCCCGTTCCAATGCGACCGATCACCTCGCCGGCGACGGAGACTTGCGCCCGGCTCACCCTCTGCACGAGAACTCGCATCGCCCCGGCGAATCCTTCTTGTTTGTCGAGACGCAGCACCAGCGCGCGCCTGCGGCGCGATCCAGGCGGCTAGAAACCGCCCGCGCATGGTAGCACGGCGCGGGCCAGAGCCGCCGGCTGCGGCAAGACTCGCCGCCCGATCGCGGGTTTCGGCGGCCGCCGCGCTCGCACTATGGCGCAAGAGCGAAAGCTCGCCGCGCATGGCATGGAATTTCCTCACGCCGCGCTCCGGGGGGAGAATCCGCGCCGCGGGCGCGCCGCCCCCGAATGGGATGGGAGAAACGAGGCAACCCATTGGAACTCTCCTTCAGCACCGCCCAGAACGGACTCTATGCCGCCAATCTCAAGCAATCCGCGATCGCAGACAACCTGTCGAACTTGACGACCACCGGTTTCAAGGCACGGCGAGCGGAGCAGACCACCCTCGCGGGACCCGGCACGCGCATCGAAAGCGTGCGCCCCGACTTTACGGTCGGAGCGCCGGAGGCGGCGCCGAACGACACCGACCTCTATCTCGCGGGGGAAGGATTCTTCCGCGTCCAACTGGATGGCGCCGTAGCCTACACGCGCGCGGGCAGCTTCCACGTCGATCGCGACGGCAACCTCGTGACCCCGTCCGGCCACCTGCTCGAGCCGCAGATCACCGTCCCCGAAGGCAGCGCCGGCGTCCAAGTCACGAAGGATGGTCAAGTCTTCGCGATCGATGGCGCCGGCAACGCCGCTCTGATCGGCGAGATCGATCTCGCGACCTTCATCAATCCCGCCGGCTTGAGCGCGCTCGGCAACGATCTCTACGCCGAGACCGCCAATTCGGGGGCGCCGGTTTCGGGAGTGCCCGGGGAGGCCGGCTTCGGCACGATCGAGCAGCGCTTCTTGGAAAGCTCCAACGTGGACGCGGCGGAGGAGCTTACCGACATGATCGTGAATCAGCGCTACTACCAGATGAATCTACGCGTCTTCCAGACCTCCGATTCGCTCGTCGGACGAGCGATCGACCTGTTCTCCTAGCCGCGATTCCAGCGCCCTATGCCGGAGCGGGGCTGAAGCCGATTTTCTTGCCCAGTGCCTACCGCTCCGTTCAGGGAGCGCGCCGCGACCGCCGATAATTCCTGCATGCGACTCACCGCCCATCAGCCGAACTATCTGCCCTATCCGGGATTCTTTCAGAAGATCGCGCGGGCGGATGAATTCCTCATCGTCGACACGACGCAGTTCGTGAAGCGCGGCACCTTCGGCTGGATCCACCGGAATCGGATTCGCACTCCGAACGGACCGATCTGGCTCAGCTTGCCGGTGTTGCACAAGGGCAAATACCACCAATCGATCCTCGATGCCGCCTTGAATCCGCGCGTCGATTGGCGCGGAAAGCACTGGCGGAGCATCGAGTGGAACTATCGTTCGGCGCGCTACTGGGAACGCTATGCCCCCAGCCTCCGCGAGATCTACCGGGAGTCGTGGACGCACCTCGCGCCCCTGTGCACGAAGCTGATCCGCTGGTTCCTCGCCCAGCTCGACCTCGCGCCGCCGGTCCACGTCGCGAGCGCGCTCGCGGCGCGCGGCGAGTCGACCGAGTACATCATCGCCTTCTGCAAGGAGCTGGGTGCGTCGGGCTTCCTCTCCGGCGTGCACGGCCGCGACTACCTCGATCGAAGCCGCTTCGAGAAGGAGGGCATTGTCCTGGAATTCCAAGACTACGAGGCGCCCGTTTACTCCCCAAGGGAGGGGGCGGAGCCGCTTGCCAACCTCTCGATGCTCGACATGCTCTTCCATTGCGGAGAGGGCGCAGCGCGCTGGGTGCACTCCACGAAGGAGGTCGCCGCATCATGAGCCCGGCGATCAAGCACCCGCATCTCGTGCTCTTCATCGCGGCGTGGTGCGTTGCCGATCTCCTGATTCCGCTCTTGATCCGCGCCAGCCATCGCTTGGGCATCCTCGACCGGCCCGGCGGACACAAGGGACAGCGGGTCCCTGTACCGTTCTTGGGCGGGGTCGGCATCTTCGCGGCGTTCACCGTCGGCGTCTGCGCGACGCCGTTCCTCGTCGACATCGACGACGTCTATCCGTTCCTCGCGGTCTTGCTTTGCGGCGCCGTCGTGATGACGCTCGGACTCCTCGACGATTTGCGTCCGATCAACGCCGTCTACAAATTGACCGTGCTCTTCGTCGCGACCTTGGTGCTGGCGTCGTGCGGGATCACGCTCGAGTTGTTTCCCAAGATCGCTTGGAACCTCCCCAACATCGCGATCACGTTGCTCTGGATCGTTGGCGTGACGAGCGCGATGAACAGCCTCGACAACACGGACGGGGTCGTGGGCGGCGTGAGCGCGATCGCCGCCGCCTTCATCCTCGCGATCGCCTGGGGAACATCCCCCGGCAACGCCCAACCATGGCTCTCGTACCTCGCGGTCGCCCTGCTCGGCGCTTGCCTCGGGTTCCTGCGCTACAACTTCCATCCTGCACGGATCTACCTCGGAGACAACGGGGCGTTCTTCGTCGGCTATTGCCTCGCGACGCTGCTCGTCTTCGCGCACTACTCGAAGGACCCGCTCCAGGCGGTGCTCGTGCCCGCGCTCATCCTGGCGGTGCCGATCTTCGACTTGCTGCTCGCGACGGCGCTCCGCATCCGCGATGGGCAGGTGCGCACGGTGCGCGCCGCCATCCTCTACTGCGGGCGCGATCATCTCGCGCATCTGTTCATGGCGATGGGGATGAGCAAGGTGCAGACCGCACTCGCGATCTACGCGCTCGCGATCGCGGGCGGAGTGGCGGGCCTCTTGGTGCTCGCATCGCCGCGCCCCGGAATCTACCTCAGCATCGCGGGGCTCTACGGAACGCTGCTCGTCGCCGTAGGAGCTACGGCGGGACGCTTCCGCCGGCGTCTCGACGCCGCGGCGCGCCCGGAACTCGCCTCCGGCGAGCCGAGCGCAGAATCCGCGGCCGCAGACGAGGCGCGCTTTCTCGAGAAGTCCGCCGCCCCGGATCGTGCCCGCGTAGCGCAAGATTGACGGACGGGACGCCGGAGCGCCCGACGCCCGACCTCTACCCCTTTGGCTCATGGAGCCTTCCTAGAGCGCGCGCGGGCGCGCGGCGCCGCCGGCGAGCGTGACGCCGGTGCGGTGGCGCGACGACGCGCCGGCGATGGCGCGCACGCGCTTGGCGATGCTCTGCCGGTCGAGGCCGAGTTCCTCGAGCAGAAGGTCCCGCGCGCCGAATTGCACGAAGCGATCGGGGACCCCCCAGAGCAAGATTCGCGCGAATTCCAGCTCCTGCGCATGGATCTCTTCCAGCACGGCGCTCCCGAAGCCGCCGTGAACGACGTGCTCCTCGAGAGTGATCAACGTGCGGCGCGGCGCTTCGATGGAGCGAAGCAACTGTCCATCGAGCGGCTTCGCAAAGCGCATGTTGACCACGCCGATGGGCAGGCCTTCCGCTTCCACGAGGTCGGCGGCCGCTACCGCGATTTGCACCATGGCGCCGTAAGCGAGGATGGTGATCTCGGCGGGCTCCCTCAGCACTTCCCCTTTGCCCCACTCGACGCGCTGCCGCGGCGCGCGGCGCGCGAGATCCGGGAGCGCGGCCTTCGGATAGCGGATCGCCGCCGCGCGGTCGCGCTCGAGGGCGAGGCGCAACATCTCGCGGAGTTCCTCGCCATCTCCGGGCGCCGCGAGCGACATCTCCGGGATGCCGCGCAGATACGCGATATCGAAGACGCCATGGTGGGTCGGACCGTCCTCGACGATGCCCGCGCGATCGAGACAAAAGACGACGCGGTTCTGCTGCAAACACACGTCATGCACGACTTGGTCGAACCCTCGCTGCAAGAACGTCGAGTAGACGGCGAACACGGGCTTCAAGCCCGCGAACGCCATCCCCGACGAGAAGCACGTGCCGTGCTGCTCCGCGATGCCGACGTCGTAGTAGCGGTCCGGAAACCGCTTTTGGAACGCGCCAAGTCCGGTACCGCCCGGCATCGCCGCCGTCACCGCGTGCACGAGCGGGTCTTCCCCGGCGACTTCGATGAGCGCGTCCGCGAACTCTTCCGTGTAGCTGCGCTTCGCGACGACCTGCGCGCGCACGACCTCTTCCGGCTCCGTCGCTTTCTGCAGGAATCCCCGCAGCGCGTGATACTTGATCGGATCCTTCTGCGCGGGCTCGAATCCGTGCCCCTTGTTCGTGAGGACGTGCAGGAGGATTGGGCCCTTCATGCAGCGGGCGTGCGCCAAGAACCCGAGCAATTCGGCGACGTCGTGGCCATCCATCGGGCCGAAGTACTTGAAGCCAAGCTCTTCGAAGAATTGCCCCGGCACGAGCGGCTTCCGCAGGACCTCGTGCAGGTGCTCGAGTCCCTCCTCCAACGGGCGCCCGACGACCGGAATGCGCGGCAGGAGCACTTGGATGTCGCGCTTCAGCGCCCGATAGAAGGCTCCCGAGCGAAGGCGATTCAGATAGCGGGACAGGCCGCCGACGGAGTGATCGATCGACATGCGATTGTCGTTGAGGATCACGAGCAGGTTTTGCTTGAGGTCGCCGCCGTGATTCATCGCCTCGAACGGCATCCCCGCCGCCACCGCCGCGTCACCGATCACGGCCACCGTGTGGGAGTCGCGCTGGAGGCGCTCCTCGGCGACCGCGATTCCGAGCGCCGCGGAGATGCTCGTACCCGCGTGTCCTGCATCGAAGAGATCGAATGGAGACTCCGACTTGCTCGCGAAGCCGCAACAACCCTGATACTGGCGCAGATTCTCGATGAGGTGATTGCGCCCCGTGAGGAGCTTGTGACCGTAGCTCTGATGGCTCGTATCCCAGATGAGGCGATCGCGCAGGAAATCGAAGCTGCGATGGAGCGCGATCGTCAACTCGACGACGCCGAGGTTGGATGCCAGGTGACCGCCGCGCTTGTCGACCACGTGCATCAGTCGTTGGCGCATCTCCGCCGCGAGGCGCGGCAGCGCTTCGACCGGTAGCGCGCGGAGATCCGCGGGCGACGCGATCGTCGCGAGCAGCGAAAGTTCTTGCATCGTTAGCCCTCGGTCTCGCTCGCTGGCGGCGCCTCCGGCACGCCCCCGGCGGCCTCTTGAATCGGCGGCAGGGGCGGCCCGGCGGATGGATTGTCGCGGCCGCCCGCCGGGATGTCCACCCGCCGGAGCGCGATCGCTTTGCCGCCCTTGCGGTCGATGTCCACGAGAATGCCGCAAAGGCGCGCATTCCCCTCCGCCACCGTGAAAGTGGCGTGCATGCTGGTGATGAACTTGTGGAGGACCGGCTCGATCGTGCGGCCGATGACGCCATCGTAGGGTCCGGTCATGCCGAGGTCGCTGATGTAGGCCGTGCCCTTTGGCAGGACGCGTTCGTCGGCAGTGGGCACGTGGGTGTGGGTGCCGAAGACGCACGTCACGCGCCCGTCCAGATACCAGCCGATGGAGATCTTCTCGCTCGTCGCCTCCGCGTGGACTTCCACGATTCGAATCCGTACGTCCGCAGGAAACTCGGCGAGCGCGCGATCGATCGTGCGAAATGGGCAGTCCACGGGCTCCATGAAGATGCGGCCCAGCACGGTCACGAATCCGACCTTCTCCCCGGAGATTCCCTCGAGGACCGTCGCCCCCGTGCCCAACGCCTCTGGCGGATAGTTGTGCGGCCTGAGCGCCCGCGGTTCGCGCTGCAAGACCTCGAGGTTCTCTTTCCGCTTCCAGGAGTGGTCGCCGAGCGTCATCAAGTCGATGCCGGCGCGGGCGAGCGAACGAAACAGGCCGGGCGTGATTCCCGAGCCGGACGCCGCGTTCTCGACATTGGCGATCACGAGGTCCACGGCGTGCTCTCGCCGTAGGCCGGGCACGAGCTTGAGCACCGCTTCGCGGCCTGGGCGGCCGACTACATCGCCCAGGATGAGCGCGCGAAACGGGGCGTCATCAGCGGGCATACTCGACGACCCGCGTCTCCCGAATCAAAGTCACCTTGATCTCCCCTGGGTAGGTGAGTTCCGTCTCGATCTTCTTCGCGATGTCGTGCGCGAGACGCGTCGCCCGCTTGTCGGAAATGCGATGGGAGTTTACGAAGACGCGAACTTCGCGGCCCGCTTGAATCGCCTGCGCGGACTGCACGCCGGGGAAGCTGTTCACTACCGATTCGAGCTTTTCGAGGCGTTGAATGTAGCGTTCTAGCGACTCTCCGCGTGCGCCCGGGCGCGATCCGGAGATCGAGTCGGCGGCTTGGGTGATCACCGCATAGATCGATTCCTGCGGTACATCGTTGTGATGCGAGGCTGCCGAGTTCACCACCTCCGGCGGTTCGTCGTAGCGCTGCAGGAGGCTCGCTCCGATCTCCGGATGTCCTCCCTCGAATTGGTGATCCACCGCCTTGCCGATATCGTGGAAGAGCGCGCACCTCTTCGCCAGCGCCGCGTCGACGCCCAACTCCGCGGCGATCATGCTCGCCATCGTCGCGCACTCGACGACGTGATCGAGCACGTTCTGGCCGTATGATGTGCGGAACTTGAGGCGTCCCAGGAGCGTGATCAGCTTCGAATTCAGCCCCGCGATGTTCAAGTCGTACGTCACCTGCTTGCCGGTCTTCTGAATCAACTCGTTCATCTCGGTCTTCGTCTCGGCAACGACTTCTTCGATGCGCGTCGGGTGAATGCGCCCATCCGCGATGAGCTTGTCCAGCGCGCGGCGCGCCATCTCCCTGCGAATGGAATCGAAGCAAGAGAGCGTGATCACCCCCGGCGTGTCGTCGACGATCACATCGACTCCCGTGGTCTTTTCGAAGGCGCGGATGTTGCGCCCCTCGCGGCCGATGATGCGCCCCTTCATTTCGTCGTTCGGCAGCTCGATGCTCGAGACGGTGACTTCCTGGCAGTGCTGCGAAGCGAGCCGTTGGATCGACGTCGCGAGAATATCGCGGGCGCGCGCTTCGACGGTCTCCTTGGTGCGCTCTACCATGCGCGATACGAGCTGATCCTTCTCGTGCTCCAGCTCGCGATCCAGGCGCTCGAGCAACACCTTTTCCGCTTCCTCTTTCGACATTTCGGCGATGCGATAGAGCGTCTTCTTCTCTTCCTCGACCAGGTGCTCCAGCTCGCCTTGCAAGTCGCGCTGGCGCTGGTCGCGCTCGTGCAGATGCTGCTCTTCCTGTTCGAGCTTGCGCTCTTTCTTGTTGAGGAGGTCGATCTTGCGCTCGAGACCATCTTCCCGCTTCGAGATCCGCCGCGATTGCTCCTTGAGTTCCTTGCGTCCTTCGCGCACCTCGTTCTCGAAGACTTTGCGCTGCTCTTCGATCCACTCGCGGCTCTCCGTCCGCGATGCCTTCTTGATCTGCTCCGCCTCCGCCTGCGACTCCTCCAGGAGGCGACGGCGCTCGACTTGCGCGCGTGCGACGGTTCGCCGCGTCCAAAACTTACTACCTGCAAAGGCGGCGGCGGCGGCGATTGCCGCAATCACGCCGGCCGACACGAAGTCAGATGCATCCATGATGTTGCTCCTGCGTCGAAACGCGTAATGTAGGAGCACGGGCTGCGCGACGGGGAAAGCAGTGACGGAAGGGTACACAGAGATCGGGTGCAGGCCGGCGCGAGCGGCGCCGGCGGGCACTGGGGCGGGGACGATATGCGCCGGCCGGGGCCCAAGCGGTCGCGGTCGTGCGCGAGGCGGCGTTCGTGCTTGGAACGCGCGCTACCTGGACAGCACTTCGATTTCGGTAACGTCGATCAGGTGCGCCTCGAATTCGTCGGTCAACTCGTTGACGATCCCGCGGATCCCGATGTGACAATTCGCGTAGTCATCGAGGTTGTATTGCTGGCTCCGCAGGAAGTAGAGCACCTTGTTCCCCTTCATCAACTTATGTGTACCATCGACCTTGCTATGCTTCCCTAGCGACACCACCCATCCGGCGGCCAGGTACTCCTGTGCCGCCGTCTCGGGCGGGGTCCTGTGAGCAGCTCGTGCAATGTTCTTTTCCTTTTCTTCTCCGGCAGCGATTCTCTCGCTGGCGGCACGTTCCCTTTGTTCGAATTCGGCGAATTGCCGTTGGACATCCACATCCGCCATGACCTGCGCCAACACCGTTTCGGCTTGCGCAGACTCCGTCACGTCTTCGGAGCCATCGCGCAGCGATTCCAATTCGCGGCGCAGCCCCGAGTAGTTCCATTCGCGGATCGGCTTCGCATGCTCCGCGCGATAGCGCTCGTAGAGATCGCGGAGACGGGCCGAATCCAGGACCAGCACGGCGCCGGACTTCGGCGTCTCGCCGCCTGCGGGCGCGGGCTCTGGCGCGGCGGCTTCGGCAATATCCGTGCGCGACGGTTCTTTCGGATTCTCGCGGACCGGCGGCGTGCCAGGAGTGCGGACGACCTCTTCGATCTCCGCGGCCGCTAGAGTGCGCCCCAGCGCCACGAAGTCGCGGTGCACGAACACCTTCGAATCCGGCGGCGCGAGGCACTCGACCCACGCACCGGTTGCATCTTTGCGTCCCGTCGTGCGCAGCAATTGACCCTGCGTCACGAAACCGATCGACGCCTGCTTGGTCGCGGGAGTCACGCGAATGCGCACGCGATTGCCGGTCACTTCCGCCCTGTCGTCGCCCTTCGCGGCCACGTAGTCCGCGCCGATCCAGCAGGTGCGATCCGCCGGCAGTCGCACTTCGAGCCAATCGCCCTGTTGCGCCTCGACGACCACGCGCGTGCCGCGCGCAAAGTGCGTGAAGGCGATGTGGTTCTTGGAAGGTCCGGGGCGGACGCTGACGCGATCCCCCGTCACGGTTCCGAGGCGGGGAAACGCTCCGTCCTCTGCGAGCACGTTGGAACCCGCGACAAGCAGCAGCAACCCCACGAGCGATGCGAATCGAAACGATCTCATTCTTGCACCCGCCACCCGCATTATGCGGAAGTCGCTCTTCCGCGCATCACCGGCGAACCCAGAGCTTCATCGTTCACTCAGGTACATCCCTGGCTGCGATCCGCCTGGAGGCGCGCGCGCGGCGGCGCGCCTCAGCGCCTTATTTCTCCATTGAAACGGCGCTCCGGCTCATCTCGAGCGCGTACCTCTCGCTCGCTCTCGGGCCTACGCCGAAATTCGCTGGTAGGCACCGAGTTGGCGGCGAATGGAAACCGATGCTCGAAGCGGCCGCCGCGGCAGTACGCAACCCCCGCGCGTCCATTCTGCGGCAATGCACCATCGGCATGGCCATACTAGGAAGCCGGTCCAGGGGTGTCAATGAACTCGACAGGGAATGGGAAACGCGCATACTCCCCGGGGTAAGACGCCGCCGCTTCGCGCCTTCGGAGCAGCCAGGAGCAGGCTCTCAGCGCCCTCGCGCCGCGCGACCCGAGCCAGTGCTTGGGTCCGCGGCGAAGACGGCGCCGCTCGCGAAGAGCGCCTCGATCTCCGCCGCGCCGAGTCCCAATTCGACGAGCACTTCACGCGTGTGCGCTCCCAGGTGCGGAGGTGGCTTGCCGAACGGGAGGACGCGATCCCCAGCGCGGCGCATGGGGCTCGCCACGCCGCGGGCTCCATCCGCCCAGGACTGGACGCCGCCCCGCCCCGCGAAGCGCTCATCGGCGAGCGCTTCCGCGACCGACTGCGGCTTGGCGGCGGGCACGCGGGCTTTTTCCAGCACGGCGAGGAGCGAAGCGCGGTCGCGGCGCGAGAACTCCTCCGCCAGCGCGCGCGTGAGCCGTTGGCGATCGTTGACGCGTCCGGCGTTCGTCTGCCACTGGGACACGGCGATCCACTCCGGCTTGGCGAGCGCCGCGCAGAGAGCACGCCATTGGCGATCGCTGCCCACGCAGAGGAACACGGGCCCATCGGCGCAATCGAAGTCCTGGTAAGGCACGATGGAAGCGTGCGCGTTGCCTTGGCGCTTCGCGTCCTTGCTACCGGCGAGCACGCTCGCGGCGACGTTTACGAGGAGCGCCATCGCGGAATCGATGAGCGCCACTTCGAAGTGGCGCTCGTCGGGTGTCCGCGCGCTAGGTCCCTCCGCGGCGCCCGCCCCGAGCATGGCGGCCATGGCCGTCGCCGCGAAGAGGCCGGCGGCGACGTCGATCACCGCGACCCCGACCTTCGACCATGGTCCTTCCGCGGGACCCGTGATCGCCATGAGCCCCGAGAGCGCCTGCACGAGCGCGTCGTAGCCGGGCTCCTGTGCCCGCGCCCCGCTCGTGCCGAACGCCGTCACGCTCACCGTGTGGAGGCGAGGGTGCTCGGCGCGCAAGCGCCCGAGGTCGAGTCCCCACTCCGCGAGCTGGCCGCCGCGAAAATTCTCGATCAGGCCGTCCGTGCGGGCCAGGAGGCGCTCGATGATCGCGCGCCCCGCGGGATCGGCGAGGTTCACCGCGATGGAACGCTTGCCCCGATTGCAAGATTGGAAATACGCGCTCCTGCCGTCCGCGAGGAACGGCGGGCCCCACGCGCGCGTGCCATCGCCGCCGCCGGGCGGCTCGACCTTGATCACTTCCGCGCCAAGGTCAGCCAATTGCTGCGCGGCGAAGGGCCCGGCGAGCACGCGGGAGAGATCGAGAACGCGCCGGCCGGCGAGCGGCAACCGCTTCTCCGCCGCAGTGGAACGCGGAGCGACGTTTGGCGTCACGGCCGTGCGCCGGCCGGAGGATCGGCGCCGCGCAGGTCCAATACCCGCGCGAGCGCGCAGATCACCAGGGAATGCCGGATGGCGCCGCTCGCCACGAGCGACCGAACCTCCGCGGGAGTGAGCGTCGTCACGGCAATGTCCTCCCCGTCATCCAGCTCGAGCGGGTGGGTCTTCACCGCGCCGCGCGCCAGCCAGTGATGGCAAACATTGTTCTGGAACGCGGGATTCGCCTCGACGCAGCCGAGGTCTTCCCAATGGGACGCGGTGTAGCCGGTCTCTTCCCTGAGTTCGCGCTCCGCCGCGTCGCGCACGCTCTCTTCGCGGCCGATGACGCCGCCGGGAATCTCGGTGGTGATGGCGCCAATGCCGAAGCGGTATTGCCGCACGAAGACCATGAGTCCCTCCGGCGTGAGCGCGACCACGTTCACCCACGGCGGAGCTTCGAGCACCAGTCGCTCGAAGACCTCGCCCGTGCGGGGATTCTCCATCGAGTCGCGCCGCGACCGGAATATGATGAGATCCGGACCCCGCTCGCTACGCCGCCGCGGCCACGGCAGAGGTCCGGTCCCCTGCATCATGCCCCGGCCCGCCCGCGCTCCCCGTAGCGAAACTCGAGATTCACCTTGGTGCGAGCATCGAGACTGTGATGCACCGGGCAGCCCTTGGCCGCCGCTTCGAGCACCTGGCGAGCCTCCTCGGGCAATCCCGCGGGGAGCGCGATCGCGAGGTCGAGTTCCCCCACTCGCCGGTGCGGGTCGGCGATCATCTTCTTCTCGACGCGGGCAGTCGCGCCGCCGAGGTCCCAGCCGCGGCGCTCCG
This sequence comes from Planctomycetota bacterium, assembly GCA_022616235.1. Lineage (GTDB taxonomy): Bacteria > Planctomycetota > UBA8108 > UBA1146 > JAKEFC01 > JAKEFC01. The sequence continues at coordinate 1,891 of JAKEFC010000064.1, read as the reverse complement.
CCGCGATTCCCATGACCGTCAGCGTGCAAGTGGCGAGGGCGGCGGCGAGGAGGTCCGTGGGAGAGAAGCACTCGCCTTTGCCCTGGTTGTCCTTTGGCGCATCGGTAGAGATTCTCGCGCCGGAGGGCTCGTGGACGGCTTCCGTGTGCAGCCCGCCCGTGTACTTCACGTGGATCGTCACCATGCGGAGCCTCCTCGCGGCGAAGATGATCGCGCCGGCAGGGTCAAGGCGCGGGGCCCTTCAGGAAAACTTCGTCTCCCACGCGCACTCCTTGGCACTTCGCCATCACCCGGCACTTTACCCGCAACAGGTGGTAGACGGGGCGGCCGCAATTCTCGAGGGTTTCGAAGTGAGCCTGTCCCTTCGCCAAGACGATGCCGGCTGCAGCGAACGAGTCGCGGAATTCGCTCGAGCACTCGTCGAGCGGCGTCCCGAGGGCGAATATTCCCGGATCGAGGACGCGAGCCACGTTCGGCAGGTCGGAGATTCCGTAGTGCAGCGCATCCTCGCGTGTCGCGTCCAGCAAGATCGGCTGCGACCTCACGACGCAGCTCACGCGAAGATTGGGTGCGATGACGCCGAGACGTTCGATGAGCGCACGGTCGAAGGGCAGCTCCGGCGCGGAGTCGTGGAGGAAGAGCAGGTCGCGAGCCTGCTCGAGCTCGAGGCGAAACGCCTCGACGGCGCTCGCGGCGAAGCCGTCGCTCCCCGGCGGCTCTCCGGCGCGCAACCCGGTGCGCTCCAGCTCGATCCGGATCTCGCGCGGCGAAAGCTGCTCATCGTCGAAGACGTTCGCGCGCGCGGCGTAGAGGAGCGCCGCCCCCAGCGGGTCGGCGGCTGCGGCGATGCGGCGCGACGCGGCGGCGTGAGTGTCCGCCAACTCGCGCCGCCACTCTTTGCGCGCCGCATGGTAGGGATCCGGCGCTCCCAACGTCTTCGATGCGAGCGACTCCAGCATGAACATCATTTCTGCGGGAGTCGCGTCGCGCCGCATCGACGCCAGCTCCTGCATGGCGCCGCGAAGCAGCCTGTGATGCAGCCATGAGTCTTCGGTGATCTGATGGGCCGTGCAGGAGAGGCGATTCAGCGCGCAGGGGTAGCAGGCGGGCTCGATCTTCAAGCGCCGATCCGTTCGCGGGTACGGGCAACTCCGGCTAATACTTCGTGATGACAGCGCCGTTGAAATTCGTGCCCTTGAAGCTCTTGAGCGCCTTCACGCTCTCGAGCAGGCCAGTCGCTTCTTCTTCGGAGCCGCAGGCACCGATGATGACGCGATATCGCGAGGAACTCGTCTTCACGATCCCCGCCGTGGCGCCGAGCTGCACTTCCCGTTCGTTCAAGTAGCGCTGCAATTCTTGGGCGCCGGTGAGACTCGGAGTCTCCGCAACTTGCACGCCGAATTTCGACCCTGTGCGGCGCTCGGCTCCCGCATCCTTGCGCGTTTCTTCCTTCGTTGCCGCGGCTTGATTACCCGCGGAGCCGCCGCGCAGCGGAGCGCGCCGCGTGCCATCGGGAGCCGGATCGATCGTCGCGATGATCGCGGGCTCCTCGATCTCGACTCGCGCGAGCCCCTGCTCTTGGCCGTGCTGCGCACCGGTTCGATAACCGATCCAAACTGCGAGCACGACGCCGGCGCCGAACACTCCGATCGTCACGCGGCGTACTTCCACGACTTCGTTGAACCACGTCCAAAATCGCGCGGGCTGCGGCGCGCCGATCGGCGCGGCCGCGCGGGAAGCCTCCACTTCCGGCAACTCCGGCAAACGGGACGGGATCGAGTGGCGCGGCGCCGAGCGCGGAAGATTCTTGGGAGCCGCGCGCTCAGTCGGCGTCGCGTCGTTCAGCGCCGCTTGCAGTTTCTTGGTCCAGCGTGGCGGCAAGACGGTTTCG
>JAKEFC010000004.1 GCA_022616235.1 Planctomycetota bacterium | reverse complement strand
GGGACCGGGTCCCCCACCTTGTGAGAGAATGGAAACGTGCCTTTGATCAGGTACGCGAGGTCCTCCTTGCCGGAGTAGTGGCGCGCACCGCCGACTTCGCGCGGCTGGGTCATCTCTCGCGTCAGATTCGGCGCCCAGCCGTTGAGCCACGACTTCTCATCGCTCCGCGCGAGCACCGTGATGTTCAGACCGGCGGCGGCGGTGCGGCTCTCGTCGTAGCCAAGGAGCGATGGGAACGGAAAGAAGATCACACCAAGGCCCATGGTCAGCGGCGACTGCTGGTTCAGCCCATTCCCGAACGCCGCCACGCACGGAGGGAAGTTCGCTGGCGCGGGAACGGCGATGCCCATGTCGGGAATCACTTGCATCACCTGGATGCGGCCGCATTTCTCCGAAGCGACGAATTGCGCGTCGAGGCGGATCCCCCACTTCTCGAAGAGCCGATCGAGGCGAGGGTTGAGAGGAGTGATCGTGTAGGGAGGATTGCGGACGTCGCAGCTCTGCCGCGCCGCGAAGATCACCGTGGGCCGCCCCGCGGCGATCCAGCGATCGATCTCGTACACCTGGCGGTCGTTCAAGTTGTTCGGCTCGGCGATGATGAGCACGGTCGCGCTCTCCGGTATCAGCGACTCCGCGGTGAGCTTGACCTCCTCGACGTCGACGAGGCGGCCCAGCACTTGCGACAGCACCGGTTCGAACGCGTGCCGCTTCGACGGCGGGAATCCCGGGGGCAGCCCATCCTGCACGACTTCCTCGACATCCTCCGGGCGGCCGTGGAAGAAAGCGATCTTGGGCTTCTCCGGCGTCGAGAGCTTCACGATGCGGCTCGCGAGCGCATACTCGAGACCTTCGACTTCATCGTGGCGGCTGATCGGATCCTTGCGGTCCAAGTACTGGATCACGATCGACGAAAAAAAATTGATGATCTCGAACCGGTCGTTTTCGACGATTTGGCCCGGACGATATTCGATCCCCTCCTGAGCGAGCGCCGCGATCTTCTCGTCGCGGGGAGTCTGCGGCCCCTGTTGAAAGGGATTCATGCTCTCGAATTGCGCCTCATCGCCGCCGCTCCCGTCGCTCTTCGCCTTCTCGACGTGCTCCGCGATGATCCGCTCGGGATCGATCACTTCCACCGTGAGCTTGCCGTCGGAGATGCGCGCGTATTCTTGCAGGAGATCGACGGTGTCGCGCCTGAGGTTGTGGAGCATGGTCGGCAGATCCTCCGAGACGTAGTACTTCACAGCGACTTTGTCCTTGAGGCCGGCGAGGATGCGGCGCGTCTCTTCGGAGATCGAATACACGCCCCCCTCCGTGAGATCGATCCGGAAGTCCCAGATCGTGGAGAGCCAATTGAGGCCGGTGAAGAACGCGAGCAGTACTGCCAGGAACGTGCCCCAGCTCAAGTAGAAGCTCTTACGATCCTTCATGACGCCGACTCCATTTCAATAACGCCGGGCCTGGACCCGGAAGACGTTGAGCGCGAGCAGGAACGCCGTACAGGTCGCGAAGTAGACGAAGTCGCGGAGCGACAGCACCCCGCGCTCGATGCTCACGTAGTGGGAGCGCACCCCGATCTGCTCGATCACGCGGGCGAAGTTCGTGTCGCGAATCCCGAACCACATCGGAAAATACTCGCTCAAGACGACGCACAGGAAGAACCCCGCGACGAGCGACACGAGCAGCGCGACGACCTGATCCTTGGTGAACGACGACACGAAGGCGCCGAGCGCGATGAAGACGCTGCCCATGAAGAGCGCGCCGAGGTAGCCGCCGATGATCGGCGCCCAGTCCGGGTCGCCCGCATAGGCGATCGCGGCGGCGGCGCCGAGCGTGCAAAGAAGCGTGAGCGCGAGGATGGTCCAGGCGGCGAGGAACTTGCCGACCACCAGCTCCCAGGAGTGGAACGGGAGCGTCATGAGCAGCTCCGCGGTGCCGGATCGCAGTTCCTCGGCCCAGAGCCGCATCGTGATCGCTGGCGCGAAGACCATGACGAAGTAAGGAACGTAGCGGAAGAAGTTCCGCATGTCCGCGCGGTTCAACTCGAAGAAGAGATCGATCTTGAAGACGAAGAGCGCGAGCACCGACACGAATAGCGGCACGAAGATGTAGGCGATCGGGGTCTTGAAATAGGCGCCCAGTTCCCGCCTGTAGACGACCAGCATCTGCCGCATTGCTACGCGGCTCCTTTCGCGCCGACCCCCATGAGCTCGAGATACACTTGCTCGAGCGTGCGGGTGGCGCGGCGCGCTTCGATGAGCCTGCGCCCCGTTCGCGTAACGCGCCCGCCGAGCACGGCGATGTCGAGTTCGGAGGCCCTCCGGAATCGATAGACCCGCCCTCCCTCGGCGAGATCGCTCCCCGCCGGCGTCCCGATCCCGAGCGCGTCGAGGTCGGCGTACGGCATCTCTTCCGTGCCCGAGATCACGATCTCCCAATCGCGCTCGCTCCCCGGGGCGGCCGCAAGCTCGGCGGGCGTGCCGTCCGCGACCAGGCGTCCATCGCGAATGATCATGATCTGGGAGCAGACGGCGGAGATCTCTTGCAGGATGTGCGTGCTGAAGAGGATCGCCTTCGTGGCGGCGAGGCGAACGAGCAGAGCGCGGATCTCGATGATCTGCTGCGGGTCGAGCCCGTTCGTCGGCTCGTCGAGGATCAAGATGTCCGGATCGTGGAGGATCGCCTGGGCGAGCCCGAGCCGCTGGCGGTAGCCCTTCGAGAGAGATCCCGTCAGACGCTTCTTCATGCGCTCGAGGCCGAGGAGGGCCATGACCTCCGCGATGCGCTGCGCGGCGCCGCGACGCTCCATGCGGCGGCTCTTCGCGATGAACTGCAAGTATTCATCGACGCGCATCTCCTGGTAGAGCGGGAGGCTCTCCGGGAGATAGCCGATCCGCTTCCGCGCCTCGATCGGCTCCTCCGCCACGTCGATCCCGGCGACGCGAACGCTGCCGGCGTCGGCGGCGAGGTAGCCCGTAATGATCTTGATGGTCGTGCTCTTCCCGGCGCCGTTCGGCCCCAGGAAGCCGCGGATCTGGCCGCGGGCGACTTGGAAGGAAACGCCGTCTACGGCGCGCGTCGCGCCGTAGCTCTTGTGCAGTTCGGTGACGGAGATGAGCGGCGCGGCTCCTGCGGCCGGCCCGCTCGCTGGACCGAGCGACATGTACTGCCCCTTCCGCGCGGGAAAAGAAGCCCGGAATATAAGGAGTCGATTCCCGATTTCAAGGAGCCGGCAAGGGGCAATTCCCGCCGCCGGAAGGACTTCGAGGGTCGGGATGCCGCCCCTTCGGCGCCGCGGCGTGGCGCCGCGGCGGCTCGGCGCGGGCCGAAATCAGTCGAGGATGTTCGCCAATTCCAGAATGCTGCGGACGTCGCGCCCGAAGAGCAGCGTCGCCGCGCCGGTGCTCCGCACGGCCTCCACGTTGCTCGGCCAATCGTCGATGAAGAGCACGTCGCGCGGCTCGATGTGCTCCTTTTCCCGGTCGGCGAGGGATTTCAGGATGTTGATCACGGCTTGGCTCTTCTCCTGCCAGCCGTACTGCGGATAGGAGAAATATTGATGGATCCCGAACAGGCGCAACAGGTCATCGCAGACCGCCGCATCGCTCCGGCTCGCGAGCGAAATGTGCTTGTGGCGGCGACACAGGTTGCGGAGAAGCCGGCGCACGCCCGGAAAGAGCCGTATGGTCGCCGACGTCGAGCGCGCCTCGTCCTCGCCTGCCAACTCGAACGGCCCGTTCGAGACCCCGATGGAGCGCGGCAGCGTCGTCCAAATGGTCTCGTCGAGATCGAATACGATCAGCTTGTAGCGCATCCAGCACTCCCTCGCGACGGAACTGCCACGCGGCAGCGCGCCGGATGGAACTACATAGAGACTCGGGGCGGAAAGTTCAAGGCGGCGAAGGCGCCACTTCCATTAGTCCTTTCAGCATCGGGACCAAGCGGTAGAGGATCGTGTCGGCGACGTCGACCCAAGAGCGCCGCGACACGTGTTCGTTCAGCTCCGCCAGAATCTCAGGCAGCGCGCGCCATTCTTCCGCCTTCTCCGCGCCGTCCGCACCGTTGGTACAGCGCAGTGCGGCGACGACTTGCAGCCCGCCATAGACGGTGCGCAGCTCTTCGAGGACCGGCGGGAGCAACGAAAGCGCGCGCCGCCATTCCCCGCGCGCAAACGCACTGCCGGCGATTTCCAGATTCGACGCCATGATCATCGAGCAGCCCGCGAGGTCTGCCGCCACGCTGTCGATCTCGGAGGGCGCGGGCGCGGCATCGATCTCGAGTAGGCGCGCGCCGGCGGCGATGGGAACGGCGCCGGCGGCGGCGATCGCGTCCAAGGCGATCGCCGCGCCGTCGACTCGCGCCGCGACGATCGTCCAGCCGCGCTCGGCAAGGTCCGCGCGGATTGCGCGGAGGATCTCGCCGGGAGCGGCGAGCGCGTCCCCCGCAAATTCGGAGCGGCGGCCGTTGATGAGGATCTCGAGTGCCATGCGATGCCTCTCGCGCTTTGTCCAGGAGGAGCCGCCCCGCGCGGAGCGTCGCCGCGGAAGCGCTCTTTGCTTGCCTTTATCGGCCGGTCGCGCCGCGGGCTGCACTCCCGGGTGCCTCCCAGCCGAAGAGAAGGCATTCCGGCGCAAAGCGAGTGCGCCGGAAGGCCGATAATCACTCTGCGGCGCGGGTCGCCCGCGGCGGCGCCGCCGCGGCGGTGTCGTCGAAGAAGATGGAAATGGCAAAGGGGCCAGAGCATGCGAGCGACTTGCAGCATCATATTGTTCGTGGCCGCGACCGGCTGCCAGTTCCGGCACGCGACGCTCCCTATCGAGACCGTGCCCGAGAGCAAGCGTGTCCCGCAGGCGGATCCGTACTCCCCTTACGATGCGTGGAATCGCGTTACGGAGGGTGACATCGGCGAGGATCTCTTCGCGGCCCCGCTCGCGGACGGCTCCGGCGTCGTCTTCTCATCGAATCGCCATAGCAAGAACTTCAAGATCTATCTGCGGCGATTCGCGGGCCGCACGCTGCGCGCGCTCACGCACGGCGAGGGGGATGACCTCTACCCCGCGGTGAGTCCCGACGGCACCAAGGTAGCGTTCACGTCGAATCGCAACGGCGCGTGGCGGATCTTCCTATTGAGCGACCTCGACGCCCCCTCCGTCGAGCGGCTCGGCAACGATGCGGCGGAAGCGATCCATCCGGCTTGGTCCCCCGGCGGCGACGCGATCGCGTACAGCCGCCGCTCCCCGGTGAGCGGCGATTGGGAAGTTTGGATCCTCGATCTCCAGACGGCGCAGGAGCGCTTCCTCTGCGAAGGCTTGTTCGCCGTGTTCGACCCAACCGGAGAGCGGCTCGCGCTGCAGCGCCACCGCCGGCGCGATGCAGAGTGGTACGCGATCTGGACCGTCCAGGCGGATGGCACGCAGGAACGCGAGATCATCTGCGGCGCGGACTGGGGCGCCGCCAACCCGACGTGGTCGCCGAATGGCGAATGGATCGCGTTTAATTCCGTCGCGAAGCAGCCGGATGGGCACCGCGACCTGGAGCGCGGCGACGATCTCTACAAGATTCGCGCGACCGGCGACGGCCTCACGCGCCTCACCTTCCGCGCGAGCGCGGAATGGAACCCCTGCTGGGGCCGAGACGGCAAGGTCTACTTCAGCGCCGCCCCCGACGGCCAAGTCGCCGTATGGAGCGTCGAACCGGGGCCGTAGCGGACCTCGTCGCGCGGCGCCGCCTTGGAGTGCCGCGGATTGAAGCAGCCTCGCTCCGAGCGTGGAAGAAGCCCGATGCGTAACCTTGCAAATTAGAAGCTGCCCTTCTAATATGCGAGGTATGTGGAAACGGCTCGCGGCTACTCGATTGCGGCAGCTCTGGCGACAGTTCCCTGCGGTCGTGATTCTGGGGGCTCGCCAGGTAGGCAAGACCACGCTCGCGCGGCAGTGTTTTCCCAAGTTCCCGTACTGCGATCTCGAGGAACCGCGGCTCCGCGAACTTTTCGCGGCAGACCCGACCTTTCAAGTCGAGAGCCGCGCGAAGCCCGGCCTCATCCTGGATGAAGCCCAGTCGGTTCCGGCCGTGTTCGCCTCACTGCGTGGAATCATCGATCAGGAACGCCGTCGCAAAGGCAGGTTCCTGGTACTGGGATCGGCGCAGCCGGCCTTGGTCCGACAGGTCTCCGAGACCCTGGCGGGTCGCGCGGGGGTACTCGAGCTCGACCCGTTGGCCGTGGCGGAAGTTCGATCGGGATTACCAAAGCGAGACTGGCGCCAGCTCTGGCTGCGTGGCGGATTCCCCGACGCGCTTCGAGGCTCGCACCGGGACTGGTGGGAGGCATATCTGCGTACGTACGTGGAACGAGACCTGCCTCAACTTGGAGTGAGCGCGGAGCCGCTTCTCTTGCGCAAGCTGTTGGCGATGCTCGCACATGCGCAGGGTGGGCTGCTGAATGCATCGCAGTTCGCCGCTTCGCTTGGAGTCAATTACCACACGGTCCAGCGATACTTGAACGTGCTCGAGAGTACGTTCCTGGTACGCAAGCTTCCACCATACTTCCGCAACGTCGGCAAGCGACTGACGAAGTCGCCGAAAGTCTATCTGCGGGATACCGGGCTTCTGCATCACCTGCTCAACGTGAATACGCTGGAGGAGCTCGAGAGGCATCCGAGTCGTGGCGTCAGTTGGGAAACTTTCATCATGGAAGATCTTGTGCGCCGTGAGCGCCTGGCTCAGCCACACACGCAGTTCTATTTCTGGCGAACCGCCGCTGGCTCGGAGGTGGACCTCGTCCTGGACCGGGGCTCAGAGCGCATTGCGATCGAGGTCAAGGCGGGACGCGGCGACAGACCGACCGCGGTGCGGCGGTTGGTTGGGGCGATGCAGGACATTGGCAGCAAACGAGCATGGATCGTGGACCAAGCCAAAGGAAGCGAGCCTGTCCGATCCGGTGTCGAGCGGCGCGGGATCGAAGAAGTGATCGACTGGCTGCCGCCTTGAAGGATGCGTTGGCTTGTCAACGCGCCGCTGCTAGACCCAGAACAAGCGTGCTCATCGACTTTGCACGCTGGTTCTGGGACTAGAGGCGCCATCGGCGCCGCTCATCGGTGTGACGCCGGCATGGCGCAAGCCATGCCGCCGCGGCGAAGCCCTGCCGGCGCGCCAAGAACCCCAGTGACGGGCCGCGACGGCAAGGTCTACTTCAGCGCCGCCCCCGACGGCCAAGTCGCCGTCTGGAGCGTCGAACCGGGGCCGTAGCCGGCCCCTTCGATCCGCGCCGGCAGTGGTCAGTCCTTTGGCCTGGATTGCTGTTCCCGAACGAGCGCGATCGCCTCGAGCTGCACAAGCGATTGAATATCCTTAGGCCGTCGAATGTGTCGCTTGATCTTGATCAGATCTCCAAGCGAGATCGTATGAAGCTCGAGGTCGCCCACTACGTACGCTTCCGCGGAGCGGATCAACTCCTCGTACCCGCCTACCGGCTCCAAGTAGCCAAGAAGATCGAGATCGCCAAGAGCCGTCGAGAACGTGAAGTTACAGCCGAGCGCCAAGGATTGCGCGTCGATTCGAAAGCGCAGATCGGATGGAGCGCCGCGTAGCTTCGGATTCAACTCGACGAGCGCCTGCGCGAGTCGTTCGAGATTCGAAGCGGTCCTGCGATAACACAGATCCACGTCGTAGGTAATGCGCGGGCTGCCAAAGAGCAGCTCCGCCTGACCCCCGACGATCAGGAACTCGACACCATTACGAAAGAAAATCTCGGCGATGCGCTCAATCGCGCTCTTATCGGACACGATGTGCATGCTCCAGGAGGCGAAGCGCGTCACGCCGCGCCCGATCGCCTCGCCGTATGCGTTCGGTCGGGGAAAGCTGCAGATTCGCCCGTATTTGCGATAGGTCGACGCCGTTCTGGTCTTGTTCTCCGTATTGGCGAGCTACGGATTCGTCACGCACACGGGAATCGGTCATGGCAGGCCTCCAAGAGAATTTGTGCAGCTACCCACATGGAAGTCTAGCTTCCAGAAGGTATTGGGTCCACTCTACGATTTGCAAGCGCCGGCTCATCGCACGAAGCAACGTGGCTCTGTGAACCGTATGCCCCTATTGCCATCCAAACGTGCAGGGCATTAGCGGCTCACACATCGCTTTCGATGAGTGCAGCGCGACGCTGCTGTTGGCGTGGAAGACGGAGCACCAGCCGCAAGCCGCTTCCAGTGCGCCGCTCCGCCCAAAGATCTCCGCCGTGGCGCCGCGCGATCGAGCGCGCCAGTGTCAGTCCGAGGCCATAGCCGCCGGAATCAGAGCGCGCGGACTGCGACTGGTAGAACGGCTCGAAGATGCGGTCGAGGTCCTCGGAAGGTACACCAGGCCCCTGATCGTCGATGCGAATCGTGACGTCCCCGGGCGCCGCGTCGATGTTGAGTTCGACCGAAGAAGACGCCGGACTGAACTTTGTCGCGTTCTCGATCACGTTCCAAAGCAGACGCTGCAAGAGCTGCTCGTTGCCTTCGATCTCGGTTGCTTCGGAGGCGTGTAGCGTGATAGCGACACCTTTTTCCGACGCAATCGGCTGCGCGGTTTCGACGAGCGACTGCGTCAGCTCGCGAAGGTTCACGTCCTGGATGTGCTGTAGTCCTCCCGACTCGCCGCGCGCAAGCTCTAGCAGCGCATCGACGACCGATCGCAGGCTATCGGTCTCTTCCAGCACTGATTGCAACGCGCGCACTAATTCCGCCTCCTGACCCTTCTGCAGGGCCTGTTCGGCGGCAGCTCGAATCCGTGCCAGCGGCGTCCTTAGCTCATGGCCTGCATCGGAAGTAAAGCGCTTGAGTCGTGCCAGCGAATCGCGCGTGTCGCGAAGCATGCGGTTGAGCAGGCCGACTAGCTCCAGGAGCTCGGGGTCCGCGGCTGCCGGCGCCACGAAGGATTCGGACCTGCCATCGAGGATGTCGCGCGCCTGGGTAATCACGCGCTTCACGGGACGCGAAGACACCTGCAAAAGGAACAGGCTCGCGGTCCAAGAGACCACGACGAGCACGGCGAGCCCTATGACGCTGAACAGAGCGTATTGCGCCATTGCCGCTTCGAATTCCGATGCATCGACGACCGCAAGCGCGACCCACCGCGGACCCGCGGAGTCTCGCACGAGCCTTGCCGCACGCATGGCGCTTTGTTTGCCGAAAACGACCGATTCCGATAGAACCTCGCCGCCGAGAACGCGATCGAACGCTTCCGGCCAAGGCACCGATTCGGGGGCGCGCGGCCCGGCGAAGCGCGCGATCAAGTCTTTCGCGGGAGACCACACCTCGAGAGCAAGAACGCCCGGTTCCGGAAAAAGCAGGCGAAACTCTTCCGAATGCGCGCGCAATTCCTCCGGCGTCGCGAAGCGCGACGCAATGATCGCGACTTCTTCCGACTCGTGCTCCGCGAATGTCCGTACTTTCGTCCTAAGGTCTTGCGACGCGAGATAGAGCAAGACGGCATCGAAAACGGAGCCGAAGAGGGCTACGAATGCCGCGCAAGACAGCGCCAGTCGCTGCCGGCTCATGGGCCTTAGGCTAGTACGCCGATCGTTCATCGGCAACCGCCAGTGCCCCCGAGTCCAGGTAGTAGCCGACTCCTCGCACGCTCTTGATCGCGTCGGGACCGACCTTGCGGCGTACGTAGTTCACGTAGACATCGATCACGTTGGTGCCCGGATCGAAGCTCAGCCGCCAGACTTTGTCGGCGAGCATCGCGCGCGTCAAGGTTTGGTCCGGATTCGACATGAAATAGGCGAGCAAGTCGTATTCGCGCGGCGCCAGTGCAATTATCGTCGCGCCACGAGCCGCTTCTCGACGCAGCGGGTTGAGTCGCAGAGTTCCTACTACCAGATCGCGCACGCCGGCCTCGCGCCGCCGAAACAGTGCCCGCACCCTCGCCCGCAGCTCCAGGAAGCTGAAAGGCTTCGCCAGGTAGTCGTCGGCGCCCAACTCGAGGCCTCGCACCCGATCCTCCACCGTGCCGCAAGCCGAAAGCACGATGACCATGACGCCGCACCCGCGGTCCCGCACGGATCGCAGTATGTCGTAACCGTTGCCTCCCGGCAGGCGCAAATCCAGGATCAGCAGATCGTAATCGCGCTCTGCGGCTTTGGAGTTGCCGCCCGGCGCATCCGCCACCCAGTCGACGGCATATTGTTCGGCCTCGAAACCCTGCGTGATGAAGCGAGCAAGCTTTACGTCATCTTCGACCACCAACACGCGCAATTCGACTCGCCATCCTTTCGCTCCGTCGCTCATAGCATAGCGACAATGAGGCATTTTCTCAGCGCCGATTCGATTAGCGAAGTCTAATGGACTTCTAACCACACCGCCCGCCGCGCATTTCTAGACTCGCTCCCGTGAGCGAAGAGGACCGAGAGAAATGGATTCGCGCGTGTAACGCACGACAGAGCGGCGGCTGCGTCCAGACCGGGGACTTCGTCGCTGCTCCCGACTCAACGGCGCAGGAGTCCTTTCCCTCTGCCATCGCGACATGCAGGCGTTCCTTTCTTCATGGCAATCCAAAAAGTATTTCCGGGCAGATCTCGCGATGTTGCGCAGTCTGCGTGCTCCTTCTCGCGGTCGCGCGCCTGTTCGGCGTCGTAGCGTTGCCGTTGCTCGGCACCACCGAGGGCAGATACGCATCGATCGCTGCCGACACGGCGCGAACCGGTCATTGGATGGTTCCTCGCATTTGCGTCTACGGCGAGTGGGAATCGTATTGGGGAAAGCCGCCTTTGGCGTTCTGGCTGCCGGCGTGGATGGTGAAGGTCTTCGGCCAATCGGAATTTGCGGTGCGGTTGCCGAGCTTTCTTGCCGGGGTCGCAATGCTGTCGCTGTTGTGGCTGCTCGCACGCCGCCTCTTCGGCATTGCCACGGCATGGCTTGCGGTACTTGTCACCGCGAGTTCCGTATTCTTCTTCGCGATGTGGGGGCTCGTAACCGTCGACCTCTTCGCATCGCTGTGCGTGACCGGAGTTATCGCTTCCCATGCGCTGCGAATGCCGGCTGCGCCAAATCCGAATCGGCGCTCCGCGCGGGCACTCGGTCGAACGGTAAATCGCAGCGGCAGCGGCGATGCAATCCGTACCATTTGGGGCTATCTCTTCTTTGCGTTCCTGGCGACTGGGTTCCTGTCGAAGGGACCGATCGTAGCGATTCTAGGGCTCGGCCCGGTTGCGTTCCATCTTGCATGGACTCGAACCTGGCGCGAGGCGAGATCCCTTCCCTGGTTCCGCGGCGGCATTCCGGCCCTGGCGGTGGTGCTTCTTTGGATCGTCGCGGCAGAAAGTGCCAGCCCCGGTTTTCTCCATCACTTTTTCGTTCGTGAACACTTCAGTCGCTATTTCGACGTCGATTTCGCGGACCCCTACGGTGCAGCGCACTCGCAAATCCCTGGCATCGGCGTGGCGTGGTGGTTCGCCTTGCCCCTCCCATGGCTCTTCCCGCTCGCCGCAGGAGGCAATCGGACCATCGCCGCGTTTCGGATCCTCGATTGCGCTCGCCGCGAGGACTTGGTCTTGCTCCTCGCATGGTCGTTATGGCCTCTCGTGTTCTTCGCCGCATGCCGCTCTGCGCTGCCGTCATACTTGTTGCCGGGATTGGGCGGCACCGCCCTACTCATCGCAGCACTTCTGAAAGAGCTGCTGCGTTCGGAGGCCAGTGCGCGCAGGGCTGCCGTGGCAACATCGCTGCCATTCGCAGTCGTCATCTTGTTGGTGCTTGCGGCCACTGCATTGCGCGCGCAGCTCGGAGCCGCCCTTGTCGCGGCCGGCGGTTTGGCAGTCGTGGTGTTTCCGGCGCTGGATCGGCGACAGCCTGCTCTAGCGCCGCTCCGAGTAGGAACCGCCGGGTTGCTGTGCGCTCTGTTCGCCGCGTGGCCGGCTCTCCACGAATCTCGCTCCATTCAAACCCGATCGTCAACCCGCGCGGCAGTCGCTGAAGCGCTTGCCAGTCGGAGCGACTCGCGGCGCCCCGTTCTGATCCTGCGCCGCTGGGAACATGCAATGGCGGTCTATGGCGGGGACCGCGTGCGGTTCTTGCCCAAACTGGGCGGCGACGAAGTTCTTCGCGCCACGAGCGATCGCAAGCAAGACACCTACATTCTGCGCTCGGACTACGAGGAGGAGCTGCCGCCGGCAGTGGCGGCGCATCTTCGCCCCCACGACCACGTCGGGATCTTCACGATCTACACCGATGACGGGGCGCCCGATGGCTAGCCGGAGCGGCGGGCAGCTCGAGAGCGTAGGCGCCGCAAGTCGCACCACGTCTCGTCAAAGTCAGCAGCGACACCGCGTTCGCGTGAACAGATTGCGAGCGAACGGGCTCGCGAAGCCAAGTTGCCCGCGCCGTTCTCTCTACGATCGGTTGTCGCGTTGCAATTCGCTGCATTTGATTCTGTGGGCGCTTGCCTCCGCCTGCCTCGCAGGGTGCGGCACACTTCCGAACGGACGCGGTTGGGGCCGAGACGCAAGGCTCCTCCCGGGGTGGTCGCGCATTGGCCGCGCGGCAAAGCACGCGGCGCTCGATCCGATGACTTGGGTGCCTGCAGCAGCAGCGCTCGTATTCGCGATCGATGACTTCGACGAGCGAGTCTCCGACTGGGCCGTCGAGCACAGGCCGCTGTTCGGCTCCGAAAGAGGCACGCGCCGGGCCAGCTCCGTATTGAGATCCATTCTCACGACCTCCGCGTTCGGCAGCGCGTTGCTCACGCCGAGCGGCGCGGACCCAGGCGAGTGGACCGCCTCCAAGTTGCGAGGGCTCGGCGTCGAGTGGGCGGCTCGCGGCGTCACGGTGCTTTCTACTCATGCCCTGCAAGAATCGACGAATCGCATGCGGCCGAACCGACACGGAAGAACGAGCTTCCCATCTGCCCATGCTTCGCAGTCTTTTGCCGCCGCGACGCTCCTCTCGCGCAATCTCGATTCCATTTCCTTGTCGCACTCCTCGCGCGAAGCCCTGCGCGCCGGCGGCTTCGCGTTAGCCGGCCTCACTGCATGGGCGCGAGTCGAGGGGGAGCACCACTTTCCGAGCGATGTCTTAGCGGGCGCTGCGCTCGGGAACTTTCTCGCCGCCTTCGTTCACGATGCCTTTCTCGGGCTGCCGGAACCCGGCGCGCCGACGTTGCAAGTCACCGCCGGAGACGGCAGCTTCATGATCGGCATCAACGTACCCTTCTGAATCAACGGGGAGCGTGCATGAGAGGCCGAGCAATTCCGCCTCTTCCGATCGCCGGCTTGGACTTGTGCGCCTGATGCAGGGAGTGTCGATCCTCGTCCCCGTGCACAATGAGGCTTCGAACCTCCTCGATCTTCACGAGCGTTTGACTCGCCCATTGCCCGCAGCACTTTCCCAGGAGACACTCCCGATCCCAGGGTACGGTCCCAGGTTTCGCCCGCACCGAGGTGGCAAGCGTGAGTCAATGGAAAGTATGCACGGAGTGCGAGCGCATGGTGCTGGAGAAGGCGGCAGCGTGCCCGCGCTGCCACGGCGCGAAGTTCGAGCCCTTTGTGCGCGGCAGCTTTCGCGCCGACCGCGGCGAGCCACGGCCAGGCGGTTGGGAGCGCGAACTAGCCCGCCACCGCAGGCAGCGAAAGCGCGCATTGTGGGCGTTCGTTCTCTTCGGAGTCACGCTGGGGATGCGCACCGGCTACGACTTCGTGTCAACGCCTGTCAATTGCATCGTGAATTGCCAGCCCTTCGCGGCACGCAAAGTCGGATCGAGAGGGTTAGAACCTCAGGGGCCGCTCGTCGCCGATGGAAGAGTAAATATTGGGGGTCATCGTGATTGGCATAGGATCTCGACCTATACCACGGAGCCTCATGAATCCCGCCCTGTTTTCCTCGTGATTTCCGATTTCGAGATTCCCATTCTTGGGCGTCGCACAATGGGGCCCGACCTGACCTTTGGCTTCGACGACAAGATCTTCCGCGTCCCCATCGACAGTCCACCGCGCCGGTTCATGTTCATTCGACGTGATCATGACGCATCCATCTTCCTGCGTTCCCTTCGCTCCACCGGCGTTACTCGGCTTCATCGCTACTACGGACGCTCCGACTCCTGCGCGGAGGCTCTTCGTGCCCAACGGACAATGAACACCTTCCTGACCGCGCAGGTCTCCTTGCTTACGAGCAAGAGCTTCCGACCATTCTGTCT
>JAKEFC010000063.1 GCA_022616235.1 Planctomycetota bacterium | reverse complement strand
CGGCGCCGCCGCGGCGTGCATGCTCCTCGTCGCGGCGTTTGGCTCCGCGCGCGGGGAAGAAACTTCCGCACCAGCACCCGCGCCCAAGCCCGCACCGGCGCCCGAAGGCACCGGCAGCGCGGCTTCCGGCACGGAAGCGGTCGCGGCCCCCGATCCGCGGATCGTCCTCGCGCGCATCGCGGCCGACGTCCTCGAGCGGACCAAGAAGTCGAGCTTCTTCGCGCAGTGCTTCGTCGAGGGCGGCGTCGCGGCGACCCCCGATCACAAGGTCATCAAGGTGCGCACCGCCGATCTCTTCAGCGCGGAGATCTTCCAAGGGATCATGCGAGTATCCGAGTACGACGCTTTCCGCACCTTCGAGCGCGGCGCGATCAAGCGCATGGAAAAGGCGGATTGGCAGGATACCGCTTCCGACATCGCGGGGCGGCGCGTGGAGCGGCTGTTGTCGTTTCCGCACGAGATCCTCGAGGAAGCGGCGGCCCATGGGGGCTCCGTCGAGTGGAAGCTGGTCGGCGATGAAAAGGAGATCGTCGCGAAGAAGGAGGAGGGCCGCACCGGCGTCGTGGAGACGCGGGCGAAACTGCCCCACCTCTTGCGGATCGAATTCTCGCACACGCGCGCCCTCGAGCAGCTCGAGCGCATCCGAAACTCCGGCTGCATGGACGCGAACACCGTGACGGAGTGCACCGGCATTTCGCAATTCATCGCGAATCTCGACCGCTCGGACGCGAAGTCCTTCTGCGAGATCGATCTCGCACCCGACCACTCCGTGCCGAAGTCGATCCGCTTCGTCGTTCTCGCCGGCGTCAAGAAGCCCACGCTCGATGAAGACGACAGGGTGCCGGGAGGCGAAGAGCACGTCGCGTTTCACTTCGACTACACGCTCGATCGCTGGGACGCCGTCGAAGAGTTCGCGATCCCGAAGGGCGCGCGCAAGGTGCTGCGCCTTCCGTAGTGCGTGCCCCGGACGTTATTTCCAGGGCCTCGAGATGATGCAGGCGTTCAGGCCGCCGACTCCCATGCACAACTTCCCCGCAACGCCGTCCTTGGGCACGGGCTCGCTCCGCGTGTAGCCGAAGCGCGTGTGTACGCGCGCGATCTCGCGGTTCAGCTCATCCTCGCCGAGGGTCGTCGGATAGATGCGGCCGCGCTCGTAACCCAGGTATTGCGCGAGCAGCTCGAAACCTCCCGACACGCCCATGCCGTGGCCGAAGGTGCCCTTGCGGGCGGTCACGAGCACGGTCTCCGGGAGCACGGTGCGCAGGGTCTCGACCTCGAGGAAGTCTCCCGGGGTCGCGGTCGCATGCATGTCCCAAGTCGCGAACTTCTCCGGAGAGACTCCCGCCGCGGCGAAAGCTTCGCGAATTGCAGCGAGCGGTCCCTTCCGCGACGGAGTAATGATGTGCTCTGCGTCCGCGGAGAGCCCGATCGCGAGAGGCTCCAAGCCGAGCGGCTTGAATCCTTGCTTCGTCATGTATTCATAGTCGCCGACGATCCACACCGTGGCGCCGCCGGAGACGTGGGTACCGCGCAGCCCCGTGAGCGGCTTCGACACCGCGCCATCGGCGGCGAGCACGCGCGCGGCGTAGAAGACGGCGATCGTCATCGGATGCGGCGCCGGGTCGGTGGCACCGACCACGACGGCCTTGGCGTCCCCGGCGCGGATCGCGTTCATGGCGAGCTTGAGAGCGAATCCGAAGGTCGAGCACGCGCCCACCGGCGCGAACGTCATCCCCGTGATCTTGCCGATCATGGAAACTTGCGATGCGGGCGCGCTGTGGATGTTCCAGAGCACGTTCGGCGAGACGCGGTTCCACGGCGGCTCCGGCGCGCCCCAGCGCGCTTGCAGCTCGAGATTCAGCCCCCGCTTCCGGCGAATCACGCCGGACTTCGCGCTCTCGACGTCGCCTTCGACGGAGATCGCTTCGATCTCGCGGAGCGACGTGAGGTACTCCGCAAGCTCGGAGGAACGCTCCGCCCAATAAGCGCACCACGCATCCTCCGCGCGCTGCCGCTCCGCCGCGGGGACGCTCTCCGGCGCGGGAGGCACGCCATCGCCGCGAACTTTGCCGCCGCGGGCGGCAGCGGCGCCGCCGCCGCCGCGCTCGCGCGCCGACAGGTAGTCTCGGAGCGCGCGGTTCCGCTCCGGCTCCGCCCAGAATCGCAGCCATTCGCGCGTCGAATCCTGAATCAGCAACGAAGTTTCGTAAATCGTCGGGAGATCGCCGAGCCCGGTGCCGATGTAGATGTGCGCCGCGGTGTCGAGCTGCTGGAGCACCTCCTCGATCCCCGGATTCTGCGACAGCGCTTGGATGAACGCGCCCACCGCGAAGTGCGTCGGCTGCCCCATCTTGCGCTCGAGCTGCTGGATGCGGTTCGGCGGGAAGCGGGCGTTGATCCAATCCGCGTAGTCGGCGAGGTCGAAGTCGGGCACTCCGACGAGGAAGTTGTCGGGCCCGAAGCCGTTGAAAGGCGTGAGCCACGTCGCGGAGGATTCGAGATTGCGCGCGAACGCCTCGATGTTCTTGGAGCGAGGGGCGACGACGCCCCACCCGAAAACTCCGATCCTACGCACCGCGCGAGACCTCGCTTCCCGAGCCGACAGAGAGCCCCGGCCGCCGCCTGCGTTCTATTACAGGGGTGCGAATTCCGCAACGGCAGTGCCGCGGGAAGAGTGCTCTAATTCAAGGAAAAGTGAGGAGGAATGAGATGACGTCGTTCAGCTCCTGCTCGGTGAGCGGAGGGTTGAGCGCCAGCATTCGATTCGTGCCGGATTCGAAGCTCGGATTCGCGAGATACGCCCGGAGCCAGAGCGTAGTCCGGCGCTCGATCGACGGCTCCGCGGCGATGGCATCGATCGCCGCCTTCGAAGCCTCGTAGCGCTCGGCGTCGAGGACCTTGAGCCTGGCGACCGTTTGGTCGTAGGTCGCGAGCGCCGCCCGCCGCGTCTTCATCGTGTCCTCGTACAACGGCGCGTTCACGACGTTGCCCGCTCGGTGGCAAAGTTTCGCGCACGCGCGCTCGGAGACGGCGCGGCCGCGGGCGACTGCGGCGGCGGATGAGCCCGCGCTAGCGGGCGCGGCCGCGGGAGTATCCGTCGCGTTTCCCTGCGGCTTCGATTGCGAGTCGCAGCCGCCGGCGAGAAGCGCGCAGGCGAGCGCGGGAAGCGCCCATGATCCTGCGCACTTGCGCAGTAGTCGCAGCGTTCGCGGCGCCACTAGTGCGCGACCTCCGTGCGTACCTTGAAGGTCGGGGCCTGCTCGATCTCGAGCAACCGGCTGTCCGCGCGGTCGAAGACTACGTTGCGAAAAATCCCGTCCTTGTTCTGATACCAGAAGATCGTCTTGTCGCCGCTCTGCGTCAGCGTGACGAGATCGCCGTAATGGCGGGGCACGACGTAATGCTGGCGCTCCTCCACGACTTTCGTGGGAGCGCGCGGCACGCCGCCGATGTCGACTTCGGTGGACATCTCGTATTGCTCCACGATGTCGTGCGTATGGAAATCGCGGAAATACACATCGAGATCCTCGCCAAGTGCGGCGAACCCGACGGCACCAACCGTCAAGCCAAGTACGAGCACGAATACGTATCGCGCCACGGCGTTGCTCCTTTCGCTGGAAGACGATTCGCGGGAATGGCTCCACGACTCGGTCGGCTGCACGCGGACGCGAGTCCGAGCCGCGCGGCGGCCGCTTGCCATTAAACTCCGCCGGCGGGAGAGGGGGAAGCTCTGGTGCATCGATCTCGTGCGAGGCGCTGGAAATGCCCGGGGCCTCCGGCGATGATCGCCGCTTCGATTTCTTGCACCAGGCGGCGGCGCGCCGCCCGGCTCCGATCCCAGCCCGAAACGTTCGTGATCCGGGATTGACTCATTTGGGGTAACACTCATGCTCCGCGCGATGATCGCCGCCGTAATCGTTGCGATGTGCTCCCCCGCGCGGGTTCCGGACACACCGGATGCCGCGCGCAAGCACATTCGCTTCGCGTTCTGGAACGTCGAAAACCTGTTCGATACGACGGACGACCCGAAGAACGACGGGGACAACGACTTCCTTCCGAAGCACGGCTGGACCGTTCCCCGCTACAAGCTCAAGCTCGCGCACCTCGCCGAAGTGATCGCCCAGATCGATCCGGACGTCATGGGACTGGTCGAGGTGGAGAACCACAAGGTGCTCGACGACCTGATCGAGACGGCGCCGCTCGCCGGGCGCGGTTATCGCGTCGTGCACTTGGATGGTGCGGATGCGCGCGGAATCGACGTCGCGCTCATCTTCCGCGCCCCGCTCATCCCCGCCGACGCCGCGCAGGTCTCGACGCTGCACCCCGTCGCGCGCGGCACGCGCGGCATCCTCGAGGCACGGCTCGTCGCCGAGAAGCGAGTGCTCACGATTCTCGTGACGCACTGGCCATCGCGCCGCGGCAAGAAGGACAGCTCCGACGAGCGCAAGGAGGCGGCGCAGGCGCTTCGCAAGATCGTGCTCGAGCAGCAGGAGGAAGCCGCGAAAGCGGGGGAGGACTCCGAGATCCTGATCCTCGGCGACTTCAACGACGACCCTTTCGATCCATCGATCGAGGAGGCGCTCGGGGCCGTGCGCAGCCTGAACGCCGTGCTGAACAAGCGCGATGGCTTCCTGCTCTACAACCCGATGTGGAAGTTCTTCGGGAAGAGCGACACCGGCACACACTACTTCAATCCGAATTGGGAGTGGCACATCTTCGATCAGTGCATTGTCACGCGCGGAATGGTGGACACGAAGGGCTTCGTGCTCGCGGAGGACGCGCTCGAGATCCATGCCACCGACGCGATGCGCGACAAATACCGGCGGCCGCTTCGCTTCGCGGCCAAAGCGGGCGGTGACGACGATTGGATCGAAGGGTACAGCGACCACTTCCCCATCCGCGGGATCCTCGAGATCGCCGTGTCGAAGTAGGGGCGCGGGGGCGCCGCGTCATGAGCTAGTTCGGCAGGAGGACGCTCACCCCCGCGCCGACGAACCAGTCGTCGGCGTCCTCGGAGAGGCCGAAGCCAGCGAGCGCATCGAACTGCACGTTCTCTTGGACGAGATAGGTGACTCCCCAGTCGAAGGAGTGGCTCGGGCCGCCCCTCCGGCTGAGGCCGATGTCGCCGAAGACCTCCACGAATCCCCCGAATTTCTCGGTGAAGCTCTTCCCGAACGCGAGCGTGTAGAAGACGAGCGAGCCCGTGTGGAGGTCGCGTCCCGGCAGGTCCTGGCTCTCGAGCGCGATCCCCGCGTTGTAGCTGAGCGTGCAGTCGTGCGCGAGAGAGTGCGAGAACGCGAAGCGCACCGATGGATCGACGGTTTGCCGCGAGAAGTCCGCCTCGCCCGTCGGGAGGATCAAGGTGCCGATCACCGCCACTTGCGGCCGCTGTCCATCCTCCTTCGCGAGCACGTATTTGAGGCCGACGTCGGTGTCGCCGAGTCCCGTCTCATCCGATCCGTGCGCGCCTCGTACCGTCGTGCTGCGATGGATGATCCCCGCGAAGCCGAAGCGGAATTCCAGTTCTTCGTTGATTCCATAGCGAAGAAGCGTCTGCGGAATCGCGCGATCGATCACCTTCACGCTGTCGTCGTCGTTCTGCGTGTGCAGCCATCCGAACTCGAGCTGGAGCATGCGCGGCGGCACCGCAAACGCAGACGCCGTCTGATCCGCGCGGTCTGTGATCAGTAGCGGCGCCTCCTCCGCCGCCGGCTCCCCTTCGACGCGCGCGGGCTTCTCTGAAGGCTTGCTCGTTTTCGGCGGCGCCTGAGGGGGAGTGCTCTCCTCTTGGCCGGCGCCGGCGCCGGCGGTCGCCAAGAGAAACACGCAGCCAAGAAGCACGCGAGGAGGGATCAACGAACAGTGCGATTTGCATGGATTCATCTTTACTCCTGGAAATGTGGTCTTGGTCGAGGCTCGCGCACAGGGCGCGAGAGCCATTGCCGCTCAGGGCCAGCTTTGCCGCCGATAAATAGGCGGCACGAAGATTGTTAGCAATCGCTAACGTCCTGGTTCGCGCACGCCAACTAACAGCGCCTCCGCAGCCTGGAGCCCGCTGCGGACGGCATCCTCAACCGAGACCCCCCCGAGGAAGTTCCCGGCAAACGCGATCGTGCCGAGCCCGGATGCGATTCCGCTCAACCGGTCGTGTCGGGCGGTGTGTCCCACCACAAGTTGTGGGATCGCACGCGGCAGGACTCGCGCGGCTGCAAACTCCACAGGCGCATCCTCTCGGAGCAGCATCGGTGCGAGACCGCGCCTTGCGCGCTCGATGACGGCGCCTTCCGTCGCCGCTCGGATCTCCGCGTCGCGGACGCCGCCCAAGAAAACGGTGAGGAGCGATACGCCCTCCGGAGCGCGCCCTTCGAAGATCGCGGAAGGCCAGAGACATCCGAGGATCGGCGGACCTTCTCGCGCGATCGTGAGGAAACCGAAGCCATCCAGGGGCCGGGTGAGCATCTCGTTTCGCACGCCGAATTGCGCGACCGCGATCGGCGCGTACGGGATCTCCGCGAGCGCCGCGGCCGCCGCCGGCACCGCCGGAGCGAGGATCTCCGCGGCGCGATGTGCGGGGAGCGCGATCGCCACGCCGCGCGCGTGCCAGGTCGCATCGCCCGACAGGCCGTGGGCGCGGATCCACCAGCCGCTTCCCGCGCGCTCGATCGCGTGGACGGCGGCGCCGCACTCCAGCCGATCGCCCAATGCGGCAGCGAGCGCGGCGCCAAGCTCCCCCATCCCATCCTGAAACGAATAACTCCCGCGCGGACGAGCCGCCGCGCCCGTGCCCGAGCGCGCGCGCCATTCCCGGAGAGCGCCGCGGAGCACGCTTCCATGCTCGCGCTCCCAGGCGACGGCGCGCGAAAACGCGGTCCCCGCTTCGAGCGCCGTCAAGTCTCCCGCGTAGACCCCGCTCGCGAACGGCGCTGCGATGCGCTCCGCGAATTCCCCCCCGAAGCGGCGCGCGAAGAAATCGTACGCGCTCTCGGCGGCGGCGCCGGCGCTGGCGCCGCGCGCTACCCACGGTTCGCGAAGCGCGCGGAGGCGCGCGCGCGGCGAGAGGAGCGTGCCGAAGAGGAGGGAAAGCGGCCCCGCCGGCACGCGCCGCAGCTTGCCGCGGCTATAGATGTAGCGCCTGCGCGCGCGCGGCCGCGCCAGCACGATGCGATCCGCGAGACCGAGGTCGCGCGCGAGCGCTACGACGTGGGCCGCGTTGTGCAAAAAAGAGTGTGGTCCCCATTCGACAAGGAACGGCCCGCGCCGTTCGGTCTCGATGAGTCCGCCCGCGCGCGGCGCCGCCTCGAGGACGCGCACATCGATCCCCGCTCCGCCGAGCCGCCAGGCCGCCGCAAGTCCGGCGATGCCGGCACCGATGACGATGATCTCCGCCGCCGAGTCCGAGACCCTCGCCGCTCGCGCCATCACGCCGGCGCGAAGCGCCGCACCTCATCGACGAGCGCATGCTCGCGCTCCACCGGCGTGCCCGGCAGGATGCCGTGGCCGAGGTTGAACACGTAGCCGGGATCGCCGCGAAAAACTTCCAGCAGCGCACGCGCGCGCGCACGGAGATCCGCCTCCGCGCCGAACAGCGCCTCCGGCGCGAGATTCCCCTGCAACGCGGCGCGCGCCGCGACCGTCTCGCGGGCGCGGGACGGATCGATCGTGTAGTCGATTCCGATCCCTTCCGCGCCGCAGCCGGCGATCTCGTCGAGGTGGAGGCCGCCCCCCTTGATGAAGAGGATGCGCGGTACGCCGGAGCCATCCAGCTCGCGAAGTATGCGGCTGCAATAAGGGAGCACGAACTCGCGGAAGGCATCGTGGGCGAGGAGCCCGCCCCAACTGTCGAAGAGCTGGATCACGTCGGCGCCCGCCGCGACTTGCGCCTTGAGATAGCGCGCGACGACCGCCGCGATGCGTTCTAGAAGGAGGTGCATCTCCGCAGGCGCGCGATAGGCGAGCGCTAGCGCCGCCGCGAAGGTCCGGCTCGGCGACCCCTCGAGGGCGTAGCACGCGAGCGTGAATGGCGCGCCCGCGAAGCCGATCACCGGGACGCGCCCGGCGGCGCGCCGCCGCACTTCGCGGATCACTTCCAGGACGAAGCCCGTGTCGCGCTCGGGATCGGCGTCGCGGAGGCGCTCGATGTCGGCGCGCGACTCGAGCGGCCGCTCCATGCACGGGCCGCGCTCCGTGAAGACGACGGGCATCCCCATCGCTTCGAGCGGAATCAGGATGTCGCTGAAGATGATCACGGCATCGACGCCGAAAGTTGCGAGCGGCTCGAGGGAAACTTCTGCGGCCAGCTCCGGAGTCTTGCAGAGCGTCAGGAAATCCACCTGCGAGCGCACGCGCCGGTAGCCGGGAAGATAGCGCCCCGCCTGCCTCATGAACCAAACCGGCACGCCATCGTGCGGGCGGCGATAGAGCGCCTCCACGAGCTTGTGGCCAGCCGCGCCGCGCGAGGGGTCTCTCGCGTCTTCTCGGTTCGCGCCGACTTTCGTGCGACCCATATTTTCCGCGGATCTCGACTTTGTCACCCGCTTCGTCCCTCCCATTCCGCCGACTCTCCGCGCGCCGGATCATAGCAACGGGCGCGCGGTTTCACACCGGCCGCTTGTGCCCGACGTATGCGAAGCCGACCATCTCACGGGGGCTTACGCCCCGGACAGTTGCGTCCGTGATCGACCGCCGCGTAGTGGGCGCCGCGAGCGCAAGCATGCGTGAGGCGTGGCGCATTCGCGGCAGGCCGACGGAGATTGCGTTACGTCGATCCTTCGACGCTCGGAAGGTCCGCGTTATCGGTCAATATCGAAGCACCTAGGCCTGGTTCTTGATTCTTCTCGGTTTCCTTGATCAACGCATTGGAGCTACCTATCGAGCGACCAGCAGAATTTGTGCACTTGCCCGTAATCGATAGCCATCGCTCCAAAAATCTCCTGTCCTGCAATTCCGTCTCCAGGGCGGCGTCGGTGATAGTCGCTTTGCCCCGTGAGACTGGCGGCGCCAAACCGAGAACGGGATCGATGTCCTCCCGCTCGTAGATTTCCTTCAGGGCGTCGAGACCGCTAAGCTGTGGTCCTAGGCCGGCCGCGATGTTCTAGTCGTTAATCGCCGTGCTCCCGCGTGCGCCACGGCCAGAAACGAACCGCTAGCAACTTGCAGCAAGCCAGCTTTTCAGTTCCCCATCTCTTATTGGAGGCCTTGCCCCTGCGAACCATAATCAGAGGATTGACGCGATCAGGTCGCTTGTTTATCCTAGACAAACATAAGGTGTAGTCGACGCTAACCGCGATGACGATCTCAGGCACTCTTTCTTTGGGGGCAACCCATGGCGCCAAGGCGGTCTTCGGACAAATCACCAAACACCGGCACTTGGCCGCCCGCGCCTGCAGTCCCTCCGATGAGTCGCACGTTGATGACTTTCTTTGCAGCCGGCTCGCTCATTCTCTTTCCCGTCATCGGCTTTCCACAGGACGGAGCGGAAGCGGCGCCGGAAAGCGAGATCGAAGAACTGCGCCGCCGAATCGAGACTCTCGAAGAACTGTTGCGCTCGCGGCCAGAGGAGTTGCAACTCGCCGAAGAATACGGCACGGGCATAACGCTCACCCCGCCTTGGGGGCGTACGACTCTCGAAACGCCGCCCCCCTTCCGGGGCATCTTTGACAAGCCCTTCCTCGTCGACCTCTGGGGTCGCGCGCACGTCGGCGGCTACTCCGAACTTGACTACCATTCATTCAAGGACGGATTTCTCGGCATCCCCGACGGATTCCGTATGCACCGAACGAATCTTTTTCTCTTCACCGAACTCTCGGAGAGCGTGCGCTTCGGCTCGGAGATTGAGTTCGAGACCGAATTCGACGGGGACGATCCATCGCGCGATATCGAGGTGAGCGTCGAGATGGCGTTTGCCGATTGGGCGATCTACGACGAGTTCGTCATCCGCGCGGGAGCGATTCTGGTCCCCCTCGGCCGCATGAATCTCAACCACGATGGTCCCGTGCGGGAACTTACGGACCGTCCTCTCGTTTCCCACTTCGTGATTCCGACCACCCTGACGGAAGCGGGAGTGGGGGCGTACGGCGCACTCTCTCTCGGCGGCAACCTGTCGCTCGCGTACGAGACGTATCTCGTGAATGGCTTCAATCTCCTCGCAGATGACGGCACGCTAGCCGTTCCGATCACTCAGCGTGCATTGCTCTTAAGGCAGGGTCGCACATCGATCGGCGGTGACAACAACGACCGCGTGGCTTCAACAGGAAGGGTCTCGCTCGCCCTCGGTCGCTACGCCGAGTTCGGAGGCTCCTGGCACGCCGGGGAGTACGACGAGCGCGCCGACAACGGTCTGCGCATCCTCGCCGCCGACCTCGCGCTCGCCGCGGGACCATTTGCTCTCGAAGGGGAGATCGCCCAAGCGGAGTTCTCGCGTGACGCGTTCGCGCGCACCTCCGGCGTACCGGATGACTACTGGGGCTTCTACGCGCAGGGCTCAACGAGTGGAATGCCGCCGTTTTTCGCGCCACTCTTGCCGCACGTATTTGGTCGCGAGGGAGCGAGCTTTTCCGCCGTGCTGCGTTACGACCGGATCGATCTCGACGGAGATCGCGCAGAGGCACTCGAGCCGGGCATCAACTTCCGACCGGCACCCGACACGGTCTTCAAGTTTTCGTATCGCTTTGGCTTCAAGAACGTGGGCCCCAGGGGCGGCCTGGGGATGGAAGGATTCCACGATGATGGGTTCGTCTTTTCCATCTCGACGTACTTTTGACATGGCGGAGCAAACTTCGCTCCCGCCAGAAGCGCAGCCCGCGTACGAGGGACCGGCGCAAGACCATGAGCGACAACAAAGCCGGCGTGCGTTTCTCGACTTGTGCGCCGGAACTTTCGCGGCTGTGCTGTGCGGCTTCGTCTCGGGGTGCACGATCCCGCCACGCTCCTTCGTGGCTCCGAAAGGAGGGCCGGAGGGAACGATCAGAATTCCACTTGCTCGCTTTCCCGAACTGAATGAGCCAAGCGGAGTCATTCGCGTCGAGACGCGCGGCCGCGGCAGACCTCGCGCGATTTACCTCCGCTGCGTCAAAACCCAGGAGTGGCGGGCAAACTCCGCGGTCTGTACCCATCAGGGATGCATAGTGCGTCCAACGTCAGAGGGCTTTCGGTGCCCGTGCCACGGATCGACCTACGACGTGCGGGGCAGTAACACGGGAGGGCCAGCACGGCGGCCGCTTCGCGCATTTGCCGTGAGACGCGAGGGAAACGACCTCGTCCTCGACCTGCGCGCAAATCCGAATGGCACGTGATGCATGAGGCAAGTCTGGCGTAGGCAAGTGTTCCAAGTCTTTGTTCGCCGCGGAACGAGAGATGGGCACCCGAAGTGATTCCAACAGACACGAGGATTTCGATGCCAGCGTTGCGCCGCCTTTCGCCGGTCATGCTCCTTGCGGTCTCCATAGCGCTGGCGAGCACCGCGGGCGGGTGCGGAAACGGAAGCTCCGGTTCCGGCACGACCTCCCTCGACCCGCCTGCGACGGTGCCCGATCCGCCCGGAGATGTCCCCGCGTTTCCCTTCATCGATCATCTCGACCAGAGCGCGATCACGGCGGGGCAAGTCCTCTTCGAGGAACTCTTTGTCATAGGCGACGAACTGTTCGAGACGGCGTTCACCGGTCTCGACGGCTCCGGGATTGCCGAACTCCCAGATGGCACTCCGCTACCGCATCGCTTCTCCCGCGTACCCCCGGGTGGAGGTCGCTTCACGGGTCCGAACGGGCAAGCATGCGTTGCCTGCCACAACGTTCCGTTCGGGACGAGTGCGGGCGAGGCCGCCGGCAACGTGGCCCAGGACCCTGCGGGCCTCGGCGCTCCCCCATTCAACCTCAGAAACGCCACGTCCCTGTTCGGGTCGGCCGTCCTTCAGCGGCTCGCAGAGGAGATCACCGAGAACCTCCTCGCCATCCGGGACGAGGCGGCGTCAGCCGCCGCCCCTGGCGGCCCTCCCGCGACGCGCGCTCTCGCTGCGAAGGGGATCTCGTACGGGGAGATCACGGCGACGAGAGATGCCTCGGGAGTCGTGACGTTTGACACGAGCGGCGTCGACGGGGTCGACGCCGACTTGGTGGTCCGTCCGTACGGATGGAAAGGGAACGTCACCACGCTTCGCGACTTCGTGCGCACGGCCGCGCGAAACGAGCTGGGCATGGAAGCGGACGAACTCGTGGCAAAGGACCCGCTCGCTCGGAACGACCCTGACGGAGACGGCATTGAGAACGAGTTTTCCATCGGAGACATCACCGCGGTTACGATCTACATCGGAACGCAGGAGATTCCGACCACGACGACTCGCCTCGTCAGCGAGAGCTTGCGCGCGCCCCCCGCCGCCGCAACTTCTGCGGCCGCAGAACGCGGCGCGCAGCTCTTCGAGACCCTCGGTTGCGCGGGCTGTCACCTCCCGGAACTTCACCTCGAGGATCCAGTTTTCGAAGAGCCCACTCGCCGCGGCGGTGGTTTCTACTTCGACACCGCCATCGATCCCGTCGCGACAAACCTCGACCCGGACCGCCCCTTTAAGGTTCACCTCGTTCAGCAGGGAGACTTCCCTCGGCTACTTCCCGCGGACGCCGGCGGCGCGCGCGCGTCGCTCTTTGGAGATCTCAAGCGCCACAACATGGGCGCTCTCCTCGCGGATGCGCAGCCGACTTCCGTGAACGATGCGCGGGGCGAGCCGCTCGTTCTCGGCGGGTCACCGGTCGAGGTTGCCGAGTCGGTTTTCTTGACCGCGGAACTCTGGGGAGTGGGCAGCACCGGTCCGTGGCTTCACGACGGCCGGGCAGGCACGCTCCGCGAGGCGATCCTGCTGCACGGCGCCGCCGCGCCGCCGCCCATCGGCGACCCCGCGCGCAGCGAGGCACAAGAAGCCCGCGATGAGTTCGCGGCGCTCTCCGAAGACGACGCGGCTGCCGTCGTCGAGTTTTTGAAG
Organism: Planctomycetota bacterium; assembly: GCA_022616235.1. Taxonomy (GTDB): domain Bacteria; phylum Planctomycetota; class UBA8108; order UBA1146; family JAKEFC01; genus JAKEFC01. The sequence continues at coordinate 4,953 of JAKEFC010000063.1, read as the reverse complement.
AGCTTGGTCCTCTTCGAACTTCCCGCCGAAGAATAGCTCATCACTTCGCGGCGAGAGCCGCGATCACCTTCGGCAGCGATTCGGCGAGCGCCGTGAGAGCGCCGTAGTGCAGGGTATCGGGGAGATCGCTCCCCATGTGATAGTGCGGATTCCGAAAGGGGGCGGTATCGGTCAGCATCACCGCGGGCACGTCGTGGAGCGCGAAGGACCAATGGTCGGACCAATCGACGCCGGCGATCCACGCGGGAAGCGAAGCGCACTCGACCGGCAGCGAAGAGTGCTCGATGAGGAGTTTGCCGATGCGCGTCACGAGAGACGAAGCGCCCAGATTCCCGACGACACCCACGAAATTGCCGCGGCTCGGAAAGAAGAGCCCGACGATCGCGGGATACTGCTGCGAGCCCTTCTCGTCCCGAAAATACCCGAGCGACTCGAGCGAGATCATCGCATCCACCTTGGCGCCGCCGCCGGCGAGCGCGTCCGCGTAACGCTTGCTGCCCATGCTCTCCGTCTGGAAATGCGGCGGCTCCTCGCAGGCGAATGCGACGAAGCGCAGGTCGCGGTCCGGCGCCGCTCCGGCGAGCGCGCGCGCGACTTCGAGGAGGAGCGCGACGCCCGATGCGTTGTCGTCCGCCCCCGGCGAACCGGGGACCGTGTCGTAGTGCGCGCCGACGACGATGGCGCCGAGCGCCGGCTCGCGGCCGCGAACGACGACTTCGAGGTTCGCCGCTTCCTCGCCGCCGTCGAGCGGATAGCCGAGACGCGCGACTTCGTAGCCCATCCGGCGCCACTCGGCAGCGATGTACTCCGCGGCGCGGCGCTGGCGCTCGAGCCGCGACGAGCTGCGGTCTCCGATCTCTTCCGCGAGGAAGCGCACGTGGCGCTCGAGCCGCGCTCGGAGCGGCGAATCCTCCGCGCTGGGGCCGGCGGTGAGCGGAGCATCGCTCCGCCGGTGCGGCTTACAGCAGCACCAGAGCGCGGGGAGGGCAAACAGGAACGTAAGCAGCAACGCGTAAGTCATCAGGCGGCGTTTCGCCGGCAATGCGAGAAAGCGCCGCCGCGCTCCAGCGCGCCGGTCGCCGCTCGCGGATCCGGTCTCCGCGGTCACCGGAGCGCTTCCGCGATCCGCTCCGCGCCGTACGAGACGATGATGTCCGCCCCCGCGCGATGGATCGCAGTCAGCGACTCGAGGAGCGCGCCGTCCCGATCGACCCAGCCGCGCTCCGCGGCGGCATGGATCATCGCGTACTCGCCGCTCACGTGATAGGCGGCGACGGGCAAATCGAATGACTCGCGAATGCGGGCCACGATGTCCAAGCAAGGGAGCGCCGGCTTGACCATGATGATGTCTGCGCCCTCCTCGACGTCGAGCGCCGCCTCGCGGAGCGCCTCCCGCGAATTGCGCGGATCCATCTGATAGGCGCGCCGGTCGCCGAAAGCGGGCGCGCTGCCGGCGGCCTCGCGAAACGGACCGTAGAAGGCGGAGGCGTACTTCGCGGCGTAAGCGAGGATCGCGACGTTCGTGTGCCCGGCGTCGTCGAGGGCATCGCGGAGCGCGGCGACCTGCCCATCCGCCATCGCGGATGGCGCGACAATGTCGCACCCCGCATCCGCGAACACGACCGCCTCGCGCGCGAGCAGGTCCAAGGTGGCGTCGTTATCGACGGTGCGTTCTCCCTTCTCGCTCGCGGCGGGAGCGAGGACGCCGCAATGGCCGTGGTCCGTGTACTCGCAGAGGCAGACGTCGGCGATCACGATCAGCTCCGGCGCCGCGCGCTTGATCGCCCGCGCCGCGCGCGCCACGACCCCATCCGCATCCACGGCTTCGCTGCCCGTCGCGTCCTTGCGCGAAGGGATACCGAACAAGATCGCCGCGGAGATGCCAAGCTCCACGAGCTTCGCGGCGCGCGCGGCGGCGCGGTCCGCGGAGAGCTGCGCCTCGCCGGGGATCGCGGCGATGGGATTCTCGACGCCCTTGCCGGGGCAGACGAAGAGAGGCTGCACGAGCGAGCGCGGCGATAGGCGCGTCTCCGCGACCCAGTCGCGCAGGCGCGCGCTCGCGCGGAGACGCCGTGGCCGGTGCGCGGGGAACGACATCGATGGATCCCTTTCGTAGCGGCAGGAGGTCAGCCGCACTGTTATAGTGCGGCGTGCGCGCGAGGTGTAGAGTCGAGTAAAGGGTCGAGTGTGCGGCGCGAGCGAGCGGCGAGGCGCGGGGCGGAGGCGAAGGCGTTGCCATGACGCGAAAAACAGTCGATTCGCGATCGCTCGCGGCGCCGCGCCGTGCCGCCGCGCTCGCGGCCGCGATCTTCGCCGCCACGCTCGCGCGCGCAGAGCCGCAAATCACGCCTCCCGCGGCGGAAGGCGCCACGCCCCCAGCGCCTCCGGTGCAACCCGCTGACCCCGCCGCTCTCGCCGAGCAGAGCTATGCCGAGGCGCTCGCGTTTTACACGAAAGGGAAGGGCGCGGACGAGCCGCTCCGCCTTTGGCTTCGTACCTGCGAGGAGAAGTTCGAAGACGTCATCATCGCGCATCCGGGCACGGATGGCGCGCTCGCCGCGCTCTATTGCCGATCGCTCTGCCAATCGCGCCAGAATCGCATCGAGATCGCGATCGAGGGACTCATCGAGTTCCGCGGTCATGCCAGCGACTACGTTCCTGCCGCGCGCGGCACTCTGCTCCTCGCGGACTGCTACAGCAAGTTGCGCTCCTGGGAGAAGGCGATCGCGCTCCGCGAGGAGGTGCTCGGCGCGAACGGCGCGGGGGAAGACGCGCCGGAAACGCTCTATTCGCTGGGCCGCGACCTCCGCGACCTCGGCAAGCTCGACGATGCGAAGAATGCCTGGGCTCGCCTTCACGAAGGATTTCCGGAGAGCAAGGCGGCGGAACGCGCCACGGCGAAGGCCGACACGCTGAAGCCCCCCGCCGCGCGCCTGCAACCTCTGCGCGCGAAGTTGCAGCGCGAATTCGAGCGCATGAGTGCGCGGCGCGGAAAAGATCAGGATGACGGCAGCGTCTTCGAGCGCATCGAAGCGCTCCTCCTCGAAGTCGGCGAGATTCACGCGCCGGAAGCGGAGCAATACCTGCTCAAGCTCTTCAACTCCGGTCCGCCGGAGGCGCGCCAGCTCGTGATCAAGCCGCTCCTCGCGGTCGCATCGCAGGCGAGTTTGAAGGGGATCCTGCGCCAGCTTCCGAAGCTGGAGCCGCACGTGCAGCGAGACTTCCTCGAGCACACCCAGCCCTTTCAGTTGGAGGGACTCCCGCTCGAAGAGCAGTTCAGGCCGTGGCTCGCCGAAGGCGCGGAGCCCGCCGTGAAGTCGGCGGCGCTCCTGCTCCTCGGCCGCATCGGCACGCTCGCGGCGACGAATCTTCTCTTGGATTGCCTAGAGAGGACGGAGCCGATCGACATCACCTATCTCGAACGGCCGGAGATCCGCTACGTGGTCGGCGCTCTGCGAGACCTGCGCCGCGCCGAGGCGCTCGATCGGCTCGCCGTGGTCCTCCGCGACGCGAACGAGACGATGCTGCGACGCACCGTCGCCGCCACCGCGCTCGGAGCGAGCCGCCACGCAGAAGGAACCGCGGCGCTCGCCGCGATCGTGGGCGAAATGAACGGCGCGACGCTCACTCTCGCGGCACTCGACAGCCTGAAGCGGCGGCGCGCGGCGTCCGCCGCGGACGCGATCCTAAGGGGCCTCGTCCTCCGGAAGGATCAGCACGTCGTCCGGCAGGTCGCCATCGAAACGCTCGTGCAACTCGATGCGCCGCTCGCGAGCGAGCCGCTCCTCGCGCTCGGCAGCATTACAGAGCAGAAGTTCCGGCTCTTGTGGATCGGCCTCGTCGCGAAGAACGCGCATCGCGACGAGTGCGTCGCGCGCCTCATCGGCGCGCTCGCCGATCCCGTCTGGCAGATCCGCGAAGTGGCCATTCAGGCCAGCGCGGCGGTGCGCAAGATCGAGGTAATCGATGCGCTCATCGCGCGGCTCGCGGTCGAGGAACCCGCCCTCGCCTCGACGATCGGCGCGGCGCTAGCGGCCCTGACCGGCGAAAACCTGGGAGCGGACGCGCTCCTCTGGCGCGACTATTGGAGCGTCGCGCGCCCGCGCTGGCAGGCGCTCGAGGATGAGGCGCGCAAGGTCGGCTCCTTCGTCCGCGGCGGGTCGGGCCGCACCGCCGTCTACTACGGCCTCGAAGTGACCGGCAAGCACGTCGTGTTCCTGATCGACGGCTCGGCGAGCATGAAGCTGGAGATCACGGTACCGGATCACAAGGGAGGCGAGACGACGCTCGTCCGCATGGCCCTCGCACGCGAGGAGCTGGCGGCCGCGCTCTCGAAGCTCCCTCCGGACGTCGAGTTCAACGTCGTCATCTTTCAGGAGGGTGTGAAGCCGCTCTGGCCGGTGATGCAGAAGGCGACTGGGGCGAACATTGACCGCGCGAATGCCTTCGTACGCTCGATCGAGCCCGGGGGCGCCACGAACATCTTCGATGCGCTCGAGCTGGCGATGAAGCTGAAGTACATCGAAACGATCTTCCTCCTCTCCGACGGCGATCCGACGGCGGGAAAGATCCTCGAGCCCGAAGACATTATCGAAGAACTGATGCGATTGAACCGCGAGCGCAAGGTCGCCATCCACACGATCGCCCTCGGCACCGAATCCGACTTCCTCGCCCGCCTCGCGCGCCTGAACTTCGGCCGCTCCGTCCGCGCGGGCACGACACCGGCACCCGCGAAGTAGCGTCGCAGAAAACACGCCGTATCCGAGATTCATTTACCGCGCGAAGCGCGGTCGTGGAGTGCGGTGGCTCGACACCGCCTTTCCCCGCATCGAGGCGAAGACACGGGCCAATCGCTTTTCGTGCCGCAAGGTGAAAGGCTGCGTCAAGCCGCAATGCCAGTAAGTTTAGGCCCATCCTGTTTTCTCGACACGATTTAGGGAGCGGCTGCCGTTG
>JAKEFC010000062.1 GCA_022616235.1 Planctomycetota bacterium | reverse complement strand
TTCGCTTGGCCTTCACCTCCATCAGGTTGGTCAGAGGACTTTCACCTCCTGGCTATCGAACATGCTCGGCACACCACTCCACGACCGCGCTTCGCGCGGTGAGGAATGTCGGAACGCGTGCTGCGGACGTGCGCTTCGCGCGGTGGGGAATGTCGGAATGCGCCCGGGGCGCGACGCATGGAGTGCGGCGGCTTGACGCCGCCTTTCCTCGAGCGGAGATCGAGCCCGAGGGCGCCGGCGATTGCGTGGCGCGCGTAAGACGATGCGCTTCGCGCGGTGGGGAACGTCGGGCCGCGTGTTTTCCGGCAGGTCGCATCTCCGCGCCAATCAACGACCTGCCGCAGGCCCCGATGGGGCGGCTTGACTTGGCAGACATTTGTCTGGTATGAGTGTTTCTTGCCATGTCGCCGACACCGCCGGGAAAAACACGCGAGCGCATTTACCGCTTCGTCCAGGAGCGGCTGCTGCGCGGCGCCGCGCCGACGATCCGGGAGATCCAGGGAGCGTTCGGATTCAGCGCGCTGGAGACGGCGCGCGCCCACCTCATGGCGTTGGTCGCCGAGGGGCGGCTCGTGCACGAGCCGGGGCGCGCGCGCGGCTATCGCCTCCCGTTTCATCGGCGAGGCCGAGGGGCGAGCGGCGGCGAAGCGGAGATGCGCCTCGTGCCGCTCCTCGGCCGCGTGCAGGCGGGCGCGCTCTCGATGGCGACCGAGCATCTCGAGGCATGGGTCGCGGTGCAGACGCGCCGCGCGCGCGACGAGCTGTTCGCGCTCCGCGTGCGCGGCGAGAGCATGACGGGCGCCGGCATCCTGCCGGGCGACATCGTCATCGTGCGCCGCCAGCCGGTCGCCGAATCCGGGGAGATCGTGGTGGCGCTCGCCGGCGACGAGGCCACGGTGAAGACGCTGCGGCGCGGCGCGCGCGGGCGCATGGAACTGCACCCCGCGAATCCGGCGTTCGACGTGCTCGTGTTCCCCGCCGGAGATCTCGTGCTCTTGGGAAAAGTCATCGAAGTGCGGCGTTACCTCGATGCGGAGATCGTCGAAGCCGCTGCGGATTTCTAGTACGAGTTGTAGATCCATCCAGGTGAGGTGCGTCTCATGACCGTCGTCCACGTTGGGGCGGGCATCCGTGCAATGCGCGCCACGCCCGCGCGCTTTTGTCTCGCCGAATTGGCGGGGCGCCTCGTCGAGCTGGCGGGGGAGGGCGCGAGCGCCGCCCTCACGCTCGCGATGCGCCTCGTGCGGGAAGCGCAGGAGCAGGGGGAGCCGGTCGCGTGGGTGACATCGGATGAAAGCTCGTTCTATCCACCCGACGCGGCGGAGAGCGGCGTCGATCTCGCCGCGCTCGCGGTGGTGCGGATCCGCGCCGCGGCGCCGGCTGGAATTCCGTCCGCGGCCTCCGCCGCGCCCGCTGCCGCCCCGCGCTTCTTCGGCGCAAGCCGCACCACCGCGACCGCCGCCGCGGCGGCGCGGAACGCCTCCCTCGCCGCCGAACGCTTGCTGCGCTCCGGAGCCTTCGGCCTCGTGGTGCTCGATCTAGGCGGCGATGCGGATCTCGCGCTCTCCATCCAATCGCGCCTTGCCGGGCTCGCGCAGCGCCACCACGCCGCGCTCGTGTGCTTGACCGAGAAGAGCGAAGGCGCTTCCTCGCTCGGCTCCCTCGTGTCGCTACGCGCGCAGGCGGTGCGGCAGTGGCTCTCCCGCGACCGCTTTCGCTGCGAGCTGCGCGTGCTCAAGGACAAGCGGAGAGGACCGACTTGGTCTCACGTCGAGGTGTGCCGTGGGCCCTTTGGCTTGCGCTAACGTCGCCGCGCTGCCGCTCCAGTTGCTGCTCCGGCGCCACGCCGATTGGCGCGATCTCCCCGCGGCGGTCGTCAGCGAGGACAAGCCGCAGGGGACGGTGCTCTGGACGAACGAGCGCGCGCGCCGTGCGGGCGTGCTCCCCGGACACAGCTACGCCGCCGCGCTCTCCCTCGAGCGCGAATTGCGCGCGGGCGTCGTCGCCGGGGAGGAGGTCGACCGGGCGGCGGCGCTGCTCCTCGATCGCCTCTGGCGCTTCACGCCGGAGGTGGAAGCCGCTCTCGGCTGCGGCGTGTTCTGGCTCGGCGCCGCCGGCCTCGGCGGCCTCTACCCGTCTCTCGAGCGCTGGGCACGCGAGATCTGCGCCGATCTCCGCGCGCAGGGATTCGAGTGCGTCGTGGTCGCCGGCTTCTCGCGCTTCGGCACCTACGCGCTCGCGAAGTCGGCGCGCGCGAACCGCGTTTTGCGGAGCCCCGGCGAGGAGCGCGCCGCCGCCGCCGGCGTGCCGCTCGCGCTCCTCGATATCGCGCCCGATCTCCGCGATGTCCTCGCCAAGCTCGGGATCGCCACGATCGAAGGGTTCCTGCGCCTGCCGGCGGGGGGGCTCCTCGCGCGCTTCGGCCACGAGGCTCACCGGCTCCACCAATTGGCGGCGGGGGAAGCGTGGGATCCGCTCGCGCCGCGCCCGCTCCTCGATCCGCTCGAGCGAAGCGTGCTCCTCGACGAGCCCGTAGCGGAGACCACGCGCCTCCTCTTCGTCGTGAAGCAGCTCCTCCATCCGCTCCTGGAGGCGCTCGTCGTGCGGGGCGCCGCGCTCGCGGCGCTCCTCTTCTCGCTTAGGCTCGAGCGCGCGGTCGGCTTCGGCGCCCCCCAGCGATTGGAGCCCGCCGTGCCCACGCTCGACACCCTCTTGATCCTCGATCTCGTGCGCCTGCGCCTCGAGACGCTCGCGCTCGGCGCGGGCGTGATCGAAGTGCACGTCGAGGCGGAGGCAGCCCCCGCCACGCGCGAGCAGCTCCAGATCTTCGCGGAAGAGCCGCGCCGGGATCTCGCGGCCGCGAACCGGGCGCTCGCGCGCCTCCGCGCGGAGCTGGGGGAGGACGCCGTGCTCCACGCGGTGCTCCGCCCCGGGCATCTCCCGGAGTCGAAGTTCGCATGGCAGCCCCTCGCCGAGATCCGCGCGCCGCGCGTGCCGCAATTGCCGGCGATCGCCTCCGCGATCGCCGGCGCGGCGTCCCTGGC
>JAKEFC010000061.1 GCA_022616235.1 Planctomycetota bacterium | reverse complement strand
GGCGTCGCGATGCCGACTCCGTTGATGAACATGCCGCGCCTTGCGTTTTGGCTTGGATCCAGCGTGTTACTCTCGATTTGACCCTAGAATGTGCTCGCGAGCTAGGGTTGGGCCCAAAACGATGGAGCAGGGCGCCGCGCTTGATCGAACCGCCAGCCATCTTCGAGACTTCGCGCCTTCGCCTGCGGCCGCCGGCGGTGGCGGATGCAGCGGCGATCTTCGCCGAGTACGCGCAAGACCCCGACGTGACGCGCTACCTCGCCTGAAGGCCTCATCGGACGGTGGCCACGCTCGAGGATTTCCTGCGCGAGGCCGTGGCCGCGAAGGCCGGCGGCTCGCGCTGGCCCTGGGTCGCTACCGGAAGGGCTCGAACCGTCCGATCGGGATGGTAGATGCCCAATGGAAATCCCACCGATTCGCGCTCGGCTGCGTGCCCGCGAAGCGTCTCTGGGGCAACGGCTAAGAGCCTTTCCAAACAACATCTCCGTTGGCCCGAGGTCGAGCGAGAGGTGCGCGCGCAAGGAGAGCCGAAGAGTCGTATTGATGGAGAAATACGGCGATGAGGCTCGACGCCGCGTGCGCGCCTCGCAGCCGACCGAAGCCAGGAGAGGTTTTTGGAAAGGCTCTAAATGCCCGAGGCGCTCCGGCCTCTCGTGGAGTGGGCGCTCGGCCAAGTCGCGATCCATCGCGTCTGGGCATTCTGCGACGTGGACAACCTTGCATCGGCGCGCGTACTCGAGAAGCTTGGAATGGAGCGGGAGGGTATACTCCGGCGCTGGTTCGTCCATCCGAACGTGAGCGCGTTCCCGCGGGACTGCTATTCTTACTCGCTAGTGAAGGGCGGCGCATGATCGGCGAGGGGATCTGGCACACGCATCGCGGAATGCCGCGTTCGGTGCCCGGGAACCAAGAAGGAGAGATTTCATGAAACGAGCGGCGTCGTCGAAGAACAACTCATCTCCGCGCGGCTCCGCCGGCGTGGACCAATACCTCGCGTCCGTGCCGGCCGCGGCGCGGTCCGCGCTGCAGAAGCTCCGCAAAGCGATCAGCGCCGCCGCGCCCGGCGCCGAAGAAGCCTTCAGCTACGGGCTTCCTGCCTTTCGGCTCGGCGGGCGGCCGCTCGTCTGCTACGCGGCCCCCAAGGACCATTGCAGCTTCTACCCGATGAGTCCCGCCGTGATTCGCGCGCACGCGGACGACCTCGCGGGCTACGACACCGCGAAAGGCACGATCCGTTTTCCGGCTGCGAAGCCCCTCCCCGCGGCGCTCGTGCGCAAGCTGGTGAAGGCCCGCGTCGCCGAGCTTGACAAGGCGAGAAAATAGCGCACGCGTGGAGCGTTCGCGCTACCGCAGCACGCTCGCGACGAACCTCGGGAACGAATCGATTAGGGAATCCTTAGCCTTCTCGTGGGCGCGGCGCGTCGCGAGGCGGCGGCGGTGGCGTGGCCCCCGGAGGCGCGTCGTGCGACTCTTCCGAAGGATCAGGAGGCGGGGGCTGCGCCGGAGCCGCGTGGCGTTCGCGCATCTTCCCGAGTCCTTCTCGAATCTCCTCGCGCGTGAGAAAGCCGTCCGCGTTCGCATCGAGCGCGGCGAAGCGCTCCTCGATCCTCTGCCACTCCTCGCGCGAGATGCGATCGTCGCGGTCGTGATCGAGAGCGGCGAAGCGACGAGCGCCGCGCTCTTGAAGCTGGCGCCGTACCCGCTCCCGCCGTTCTCCGCCGGGCTGCGCAGCGCGGCGATCGCGAGCCGCGCGCAGCTCCTCCCTGGACACTGCGCCGTCGCCGTTCCCGTCGGCATCCGGTAGGCGCGCAAGCAAGTTCGGCGCCTCGTCCGGGGTAAGCGCGCCATCCTTGTTCGCGTCGCGCTCCGTGAAGAACTCCTCGCCGGGGTCGACCGAGGCAAGCTCCCCCGGCGCGCCGGGCGGCGGATGCGGTACGCCGCCGCCGGGCGCCTCTCCAGGCACCTCTCCAGGCATCGGCGCGAGCGCGGCATGCTGAGGATGCGGAGGCAGCGGGTGCTGAGGGTGGCGCGGCGGCTGCGGGAGCCGCGGCGCGCAAGAGCACGCGACCGCCGAGCAGGCTCCCGGCGCGCCGGCGGGTGCCGCGGCATCGCGGTGCGCCGAGTGGCACGCGCATCCGGCGAGAATCCCCGCGAGCAAGCCGGCCACTACGGCGATCGCGGCCTTCATGATCGGCGCGGCGTGCGCGGCGGCGCTGCACGCGCCGGGCCGGCGGGTGCGATGTTCATCAGAGACGTTCGACATGGAAACACTCCTTCGGTGGGTCGCCGCAACTCAAACACCGCGGAGAGCGGAGGAGTTGCAGGTCATTTCGAATCATCTCCGAGCTTCCAGTGGACGACCGCCAGCGCGAGGCCTGCCTGCACTTCGCACGGCAGGCCGTCCAGCGCGAAGCAAGCCGCGGCGAGCGCCGGAAGCTCATCGCGAGAAGAGAGGATCGTCTGATCGTTCGGATCCCGGATCGAAGTCTTGCCATCCCGAATCCGAACCTTGAACCGCTCGACCCCGCCGCCGTCGACGATCTTGTAGCCGTAGTCGCGCTTCTTCAGCTCGAGACGCAGGTTGCGCGAATAGTCTTCGAGGATCGCGTCGCCATCCGGCTCGGGGACGAGCTTGTAGCGCGTCGCGCTCGCCGCTTCCGCGCGCACGAGTATCGCTCCGTCGTTCGCGCGCTCGAAGAGCGTCGTCGTGGCGCCGGACGTCATTGCCAGCGAGTCCCCTCGGATCCGGTACTCCGCGACGTCGTTGCCTTCGCGATCTTCTAGCTCGACGTCGGTCGCACCCGGGTCGAGCTTGAACAGCTTCTTTCCATCGACGCCGTCGAACTCGATCGCGTGCGCGAGCGCTACCAATTCCCGTGCCGCGGCGCCTTCGCCCACCGTCGCCGGAGCGCCGCACCCCGCGGCCGCGAGCGCCGCCACGATGCAGCCGCGCGCCAGCGCGGCGCCGTGCCGCGCTCCCCGCATCCGCCGGATCCCAGTGCAATTCAGCATGGCGTCAACCTCGCCCGCGCAGCCAGCGATGCGTCGCTTCCGCGACGCGCCGCCCGAACAGCTCCGCGGTATCGCGATCGCTCTTCGGCGGCGTGACCTCCGGGCTCTCGTTCCCCGATTGCGACATCGCACCGAGCCAAGAACTGATCCGGTTCAAGTCGCGCTTGTCTCCGGGCACCGTCGAAGACGGCATGATGCCCTGCGAGACCCAGACCATGCTGTGTTGACCCGCAAAGACGACGAGATCGAGCATGCTGTTCAACTTGTCGCCGCTCATACCTCCGGAGTTCGTGAATCCAGCCGCAACCTTGTCCTTCCAGAGCTGCGCGAACCACTTCGACGAGCTGGATTCCATGAACTTCTTGAACTCGGCGCTGATCGAGCCCATGTAGGTCGGGCAGCCGAAAATGATCGCATCCGCTCCATCGAGCACGCCCCACTTGCCGCCGAACTGGCGGTCCTTGTCCGGAGGAGGAAGCTCGCTCACGGGCAGCAGCCAGGACTCGGTCCCGGCGACGGTGCGTACGCCGCGCTCGACCGCCTCCGCGAGCGCCTTCGTGTGCCCGAAACCGCTGTGATAGACGATCGCGACTTTCGCCATTCTGGGGCCCTTTCCGCTAGCGCTTCCGCACGCGCGGGACGGAGTCGTTCTGGAAACGATCGATGAATGGGCCAGTTTTCCGGAGGACGCGCGGCGGCGCAAGGGGTGAACCGCCCGCAGGCTCCGCCGCTCATCGATGCCGCGCCCTTCGGCGCTACCGCACCCGCCGTTCGCGCCGCCGGGAATGGGATAGAATCGTCGATTGCACCGTGAGGGCGGCGCCGGCATTTCGCCGATCGCTCGTCGCTCGCGGAAAGAGGTGCGCGCTTGACGCTGTCCGGGGTGATTCTGTGCGGCGGGAGATCGACGCGCATGGGACGGGCGAAGGCGCTCCTCCCCTGGCGCGGCCGCCCGCTCATCGTGCACCTCGCCGGCGTCCTCCGGGAGGCCGTCGATGACATCGTCGTCGTCGCGTCCGCCGAGTTGGAGCTGCCCGCGCTCGACGCGCGCGTCATCCGCGACCGCGTGCCCGGCCTCGGTCCGCTCGGCGGCATCCGCGAAGCGCTCGGCGCGATCACGGGCGAGCGCGCGTTCGTCACGGGCGTGGACGCGCCTTTTCTCACTGCCGACTTCGTGCGCCGCATGTTGGAGTTCGGCGCCGCGGCGGCGCCGGTCACCTCCGACGGCATCGTGCAGAGCCTCGCGGCGGTCTACCCGCGCTCGCGCGCCGAGGCGGCGAACGCGCTGATCGCTGCCGGTCGCATGCGGCCGCTCCACTTGCTCGAGGCGGGCGGCTTCCGGCAGGTAGCGCCGCGCGAGCTGCCGGACTTCGATGCGCTGCGGAGCGTGAACACGCCGGAAGAGTACCTCGCTGCGCTGCGCGAAGACGGCGCCGGCGGCACGGCCACCGTCGAGCTGTTCGGGATCGCGCGCGAGCGAATCGGCAAAACGGCGGTGGAGGTTTCCCCGGGGCCGCTCCGCGAGGTGCTCGAGATCGTGGAGGCGACGCGCGAACCGCTCCCTGAGGTCGCCGCCGCCGCTGGGTACCCGCCGGCGACCGCGACCGCGGCCGCCCTGGCGCGGCCGGCGCCCCCCTTTTCGCTCGTGCGGAATGGCGTCGTCGCGGAGAACTTTCTCGTCTCGCTCGGCGGCCGCGAGCTTCTCCGCGATGGCGCGGTCCCGATCGGCCCGGGAGACAACGTCATCGTCATGGATGCGGCGGTGGAATGACGAGAATCGCGCCGCTCTCATCGATTCCCTGATTCTCAAGAAGTTCCTCATCCGCGGAGGATGGAGCCCGGGAATTGATACGCTGCCGGCGCCGCGATCGTCCGCGTATGAAACCGCTCGTGTGCATCTCGTGAAGATTTCGTGACTCTGGACGCAATGTTCCTGCCACGAACTTCGCCCTCGAGCAGCACGCGGCGCACCATAGGCGACAACGATGAAAGAAGGGCCGGACGCCTCGAAAAGACGCGTCCGGCCCCTCTTGTCTTTGCTCCTTCGATCCCCAGCCCGAAACATCCCCTTGCCCTGGGCGCGGAATATAGCCCGCGCATCCGCAAGGGAGAAGCGCCGAGTCTTAGGTCGCGTCCCAATCCAAAGTTTGGACTTTACGCGTCCGACCCAAGGCGAGGGATTCGGCCTTCCGATTCGCGCTGCGCGCTCGCGGCGCGGCTCCGCTTGGCCGCACGCTGCGATTTCAGGCATATTTCGCGGGGGAGACGGAGAAGCGGCGCCGGACCGACCCCGCCTTACAGGTCTCTGCACCGACTGGCAGCCGAACTTTTCTATCGGGCCCGAACGCAATTCGGACGGCGGCGCGATTGAGCCTCGGGCAACGATCTGGTTGCTCTCTGGCCAATGCCCGCGTACGCAAGATCAATCGAATAAAGATCTTGCAAATCTGCGGCGCCGAGAGTTCTACTTCACGCGTTGGGGGAATGCGGTCTTTCGGTCCCATAAACCCACCAGGCCCCGAAGCGATCCGAAGGGACCGCGAAAACCAGGGAGCAGGATGCTGCATTCATTCCGAATCTTTGGATTGTTTGGGATTCCCATTCGCATTCACGGCACGCTGATCGCATTTCTTCCCCTCTTGGCCTTGCTCGTGAGCGGATTCGCGAGTGCGGATCGTTACCTGATCGAGCTGTTCAATCTGATCGTGATTTTCGGATTCGTGCTCCTGCACGAATTGGGGCACGCGCTCACCGCGCGACGCCTCGACGTTGCAGTCCGCGACATCACGTTGCTGCCCGTCGGCGGCATTGCCGCCCTCGCCAACGTGCCGCGCGATCCGCGCACGGAGTTTCTCATCGTGCTCGCAGGCCCGGCGGTGAATCTCTTCAGCGCCGCCATCTGCGCCCTCGCGTTCGCCCTCGCGAATCCGTATTACAATCTCGATTTCGTGATGTTCCTCATCAAAGTGAACCTGTTCCTCTGCGCGTTCAACCTGATCCCTTGTTTTCCGATGGATGGAGGGCGCCTGTTGCGCGCGTTGTTGGCGCTCCGGCTCGACTATGGCGCGGCGACGCGCGCCGCGGCCCGCATCGGCCAGGGACTCGCCGCAGCGCTTTGCGCCGCGGGCGCGTTCCTGGGGTTTCCGATGGTGTGCGTAATCGCGGTATTCGTCTTCTATCTCGCGGAGCTGGAACTGCGCAGCGTCCAGGAGCCGGGGCCCGAGCCGGAACGCACGCGCTCGAGCGCCGCGGTGTTCACCGCGCCCCCGGAATGGCGCTGGGAAAGTCCGCCTCGGCAAGAACTCCTGCATGCCGCAAGCTCAGCGCGGCGCGATGGCGCCGCGGGCGCGGCGCGGCCGTTCGTACGCGGCGTGATCATCGAGATCGTCCCCGAGCACGGGCTGCGCAGGCACCTCCATAATTGAATCGCGCCTTTTGCCCTTTCCACGAGCGCTTCACCGAGATAACCTCCCTCTTTCGCAGCAAACTGCGCCTCTGAAGCAAGAAGGGCGTCGCACTCCGTCATGAAGCGTTTCGCCGGGCGATCGTGGATTCGAACGGTGCTTTGCCTCTATGCATTGCACATATTCGTTCCACTCGTGGATTTCGCGCGCCACGCCGCGGGCGGCGAAGAAATCGCCTGCAATGAGTGCGATACTGCGCTTCCGCCAAACGCTCCGATACTCGCATGCGCGGGTGGCTGCCCCGCGAGCGAAGACCACCACCATCACGCTCCCGCAGAGCACCGCGGAGATCATTGCCCTCTCTGCCAGTTGAAGATTGCTGCGCCGGCGCTCCTCGCTGCCGCACCGCGAGCGGCGCAAGTATCGACGCCGCAACTTGTAGTCTCCGCCCCGCCGCGCCGACTGATCGAGCGCACGCTTTCCGGCGCGCCGGTCGGCCCACGTGCGCCGCCCTGCCTCCTCCGAGCGTGTTTCGGCGTGCTCCTGGTGCGCGGACCGGATCCGGTCTCGGCGGTCGCCGTCTGACGACTCCCTGACCGATTCGGCGGCGCTCCCCGCCCGGTCGGTTTCCCGCGATCATCTTGAGCGACGGTCGGCCGGCTTTCTACGCACCAAGATCGAAGCTCATGGCGCGCGGACCGCGCGCCGCGAAACACACTCCCCGCCAGGTCGTGAACTTCGAACTTCACCTCATTGCGCGTGCTCGCACGCCGGTCGCCCTCGGCATCGCGCCGGAGCGCGCTCGGGGAGGCAAGCGCGCTCGGCATAGGAGTGGTTCCATGATTGTCGGATCACGAGTTCGCCGGGGCGTAGGCGTCCTGGCATTCCTGGTCGCTCCCGCTCTCGCCTGGGGGCAGAGCGACCTGCTCACGAAGCCGTTTGTGGCGCCGCCTGGCGCGGTGGGCCTCCGCCTCGCGGATGTCTCGCTGGACATTCTGTCGGCGGGGGGAGCCTCCACCGAGCGCGATGCATCGCTCGAGAACTTGCAAGGCGGAGGACACGACCCGCGCAAGCGAGGATTCACGATTCAAAACATCGAGCTTTCGCTCACCGGCGCCGTCGATCCTTATCTGAACACCGAAGCTCACATCATCTATTTCTTGAGTCCCATCGAAGGGGAAACCGTGGTCGAGCTGGAAGAGGCGTTTGCGACGACGCGCACCCTGCCCTACGGACTCCAGCTCGAGGTCGGGCAATTCTTCACCGAGTTCGGCCGCTTGAATCCGCAACACCCGCACCAATGGCGCTGGCAGGATCAACCCGTGATCAACACGCGCCTGTTCGGTCCGGATGGCATGCGCGGGCCCGGCGTTCGCTGCGGCTGGCTGACGCCGCTGCCGTGGTTCAGCGAGCTACACGCCGGTGCCCAGAACGCAAACGGCGAGACCATGGCGAGCTTCCTCGCCAATGACGAGTTCTTCGCGGAGCGGCCGATCGGCCAGCGCTTGTTCGTCGAGCGCGATATTCGCAAGGTACGAGAACTCGTCTACCTCGTGCGGCTCGACAACGGCTTCGATCTCAGCGACTCGACGACGGCGAAGCTCGGCGTCTCGTGCGTGAATGGGCCGAACGCGACCGGGCTCCATGCAGATACCACCATTCTCGGCGCCGATCTGTTCGTGAAGTGGCGCCCGGAGGATCACAAGCGCGGCTGGCCCTTCGTGGAGTGGCAAACCGAGGTGATGACGCGCATGTACCAAGCCGCCGAGCAGGTCGACCCGGGAGTCGATCCCGTCGACCCCTCCGACGACACGCCAATTCCGCACGACGACTTGGAAGACTGGGGCGTGTACTCGCAATTGCTCTACGGATTCGCGCCGCGCTGGGCCGCGGGGTTCCGCTACGACTACGCGACCGGCTCCGGTGCCAGCTTCGGGGGCCGCGACGAGGACCCATTTCGCGACGATCGCACCCGCTACTCGCCGCTTTTGTCGTGGTTCCCCACCGAGTTCTCGCGTCTGCGATTGCAATACAACTACGACCACGCGCCGCACCTGAGGGATGGATCGACGCACTCGGTGTGGATCGGAGTCGAGATCTTCATCGGCGCGCACCCCGCGCACAAACTCTGATCGACCCTCGAACCAACCAAGACAGAAACGGAGTCAAGACGAATGGAACTTACGAAACCATGTACGCAGCCGCGGCTCCTCGCGCGCTGCCTTTACTTGATCGCGATCGCTTGTGCCGTTCTCGGTTCCGCACCCGGCGCGCGGCATGCGTACGCGGCGGCGGAGAAGCTTCTCGTGTGCGCGACCGTGCCCGACCTCGCCAGCATCGTTCGCTCGATCGGAGGCGATGCGGTCGAAGTCAGGTGCTTCGTGCGCGGCCCCGAGGACCCGCACTTCTTGGAGGCGAAGCCGAGCTTCATCAAGGCGCTGAGCAAGGCGGATCTCTTCGTGCACGTGGGTCTGGAACTGGAGGCGGGCTGGGTGCCGGCGCTCCTCGATCAGTGCCGGAACGGCGCCGTGCTTCCCGGCGCTTTGGGCAATCTCGACGCCTCGCGGGCGGTCACCATCCTGGAGATTCCGGCGGGCACGATCGATCGATCGTGGGGTGACGTTCACCCCTACGGCAATCCCCACTACCTCCTCGATCCCGTACAGGGGTGGCGCGTGGCGCATGCCGTGTGCGCGCGCCTCAAGGAACTCGCACCGGACCGAGCGGGAGCTTTCGACAAGAGTTACGCGGATTTCGCGCAAGAACTCACGAGCGCGCTCTTCGGAACGGAATTCGTGGCGCGCGTCGGCATGCAGCCGATTTGGGACGCGGTCGCCGGCAACGAGCTGGACAAGCTAGTTGCCGCGCAATCCGGGAGCATTGGAGGCTGGTTCGCACAGCTCCGCGCGGCGCGCGACGCGGCGGTGGTCGCGGATCACAACCTGTGGCCTTACTTCGCCGCCCGCTTCGGGCTCAAGATCGTCGGCTTCCTGGAGCCGAAGCCAGGGATCGCCCCGACGACGCGGCATCTGCAAGCGCTGATCGCGCAAATGCAGTCCCTGAAGGCGCGGCTCGTCTTGACGGTGCCCTACTTCGACCCAAAGCACGCGGAATTCGTCGCCCGGCACACCGACGCCAAGGTCGTCAAGCTCGCTCACCAGTGCGGGGCTTTGGATGGTACCGCGGAGTACGTGGCCATGATCGCGGCCAACGTGCGTGCGGTCGCCGCGGCATTGGGGCAAAAAGGGGGTTAGAGGCCTCGAGCGGCCGGCGCGGCAAGTCCGCGGAGGAGCGTTCTTATGGCGCGTGACGCCCAGGATCCCCTTGTTCGCCTGCGAGACGTGGCGCTCTCGTACGGGCGCCAACCAGTGCTCGACGGCGTTTCGTTCGCGATCCGGCCCGGCGAGTTCTGGTTCGTACTAGGACCGAACGGGAGCGGCAAGTCGACGCTGCTCAAGGGGATCCTGGGCATGCTCCCGGTTCGGGGAGGCGAGGTCTCTATCGACGCGGCACGGGTACCGCGCGAACGCATCGGCTTCGTCCCGCAGCGCGGCGAATTCAAAGATACGCTGCCCACGACGGTGCGCGAGTTCGTGACGCTAGGTCTTGTGGGTTGCCGCGTGCAAAAATCGGATGAGCCCCGTCACCTTGCCTGGGCTCTCGAACGCGTCGGCCTCGCCGGCTTCGAGCGGCGCGACTACGCGGCGCTTTCCTTCGGGCAGCGGCAACGGACGCTGCTCGCGCGGGCGCTCATCCGCCGGCCGAGCTTGATCGTGCTCGACGAGCCGACGAGCGGGCTGGACCCGCAGGCGCAGCGCGATTTTCTCGGGATGCTGGCGGAGATGACGCGCGCGGGCCAGCTCACGGTGCTGTTCGTGACCCATCAATTGCCGATGGCGATCGAGTGCGCGACTCACTTGGCGGTCGTGCACGGCGGCAGAGTGCGCACCGGGGAGCGGCGGGAGATCGTCGCGTCGCGAGAGTTCTGGGAGCTGTTTCCCGCGGCGCTCGATTCGCCCGCGGGCGCGCCGGCCGCGGCCGGGGAGGCGGCCGCAACGTGAGCGACATGATCCGTGAGTTCATCGATTCATGGTTCCTCTTCTCCAACAGCTACATCGCCGGATGGTGCATCGCCGCGATGCTGGCGCTGATCGGCGTGATCGTCGTCGCGCGCGATCAGATCTTCATCGGCGCCGCGATCTCGCAATCGGCGACCTGCGGCATCGCGCTCGGCCTTTGGCTGGCGAACGCCTTCGCGCTCGCGGAAGATTCCTGGTGGACGAGCCGAGCCTTTCACGGGGTGATGAGCGGGACGTTCGCGGTGCTCGCCGCGCTCCTGACGTCGTTTGCCGGGCGGAGCTGGCGGGAGACCCACGAGTCGATCACCGGCTGGCTGTTCCTGTTCACTGGCGGCGCCTCCATCTTGCTCGTCGCGCACACGCCGCACGGACTGGAGGAGGTGCACCGACTGATGGCAAGCTCGATCATCGGCGCGACGATGGAGGATACGATCGTGCTCGCGTCGGCGCTGGCGTTGAGCGCATTCGTGCTTTGGCGCTCGTATCGGCCCGTGCTGCTCGTCGTCACCGACCCGGAGATGGCGCGCGCGAACGGCCTGCGCGTACCGCTCTGGGAAGCGGGCATCGCCATCGGCATCGGCCTCTTGATCGGACTCGCTTTGCGGGTTTCGGGGATGACGTACACGTTTGCCTGCCTCGTGCTGCCGGCCCTCATCGCGAAGCACATGTGCCGGGAGATTCGCGGCGTATTCCTGGCCGCACCGCCGCTCGCGCTCGTCGCAAGCTTCCTAGCGTTTCTGCTCGCGCATCGGTACGACGCGCCGCCCGCTCAGGTCACGGTAGTGCTGCTCTCCTTGGCGCTCGCGGCGGTCTGGCTCGTCCGTTTTGCCCGAGGCATGCTATCGAGATGAAAAAACGCACGCTCTCCGCGCCGAGGAACGAGTGCCGGAGCGCGCCCGCGCTCACGGGCGGCCGAGGAAGCGCCGCGCCTTCTCGGCGACCTCGGAATCGGGGTGCGCGAGGAGGGGCTCGTAGAGGCGGCGGCGAAGTTCGGCGCCGGAGCGTTCGCTGAACGCTTCGATCCCGGAGACGGTGTACAGCCAAATGTGGGCGAAGTGCGCGGGCAGCGCCGTGACCGCGGCCGCGAGGCGGCTCGCATCTTCCGGCGCGGCGATCTCCACCGCCCACGAGGCGGCGGGCCGGCAGGTGTGGTAAAAGGTCTGGGAATTCCGCAAGAGCCGCGCAAACACGGCGCCTGCACGCTCATCGGGGCAGCGCGCGAGCGCTTCCGCGAAGCCGCGGCGCAGCTCCTCACCGGGCGTGGACTCCGCCGCAGCGAGCAAGCGATCGACCCAGCCGCCCGACTCCGGAGGTGGGAGCGGCTGCGCGTAGAGATCTTTCCCAGCGATCTCCAACAACCCGGCGAGCGTGGCCATGCGGATGAAGGTCGTTTCCGATCCATCGAGCGCTCTTTCCGCCAGATCATCGCGCAGTTCCGCCGGCGCCTGCCCTGCGGAGTAATTGCGCGCGGCGGCGTGGAGCCATGCGAATTGCACGAGCGGCGGTCTTGCCGCGCGAAGTCCGATCTCGCTCGTGTCCAGGGACCGCACGTCGTCCTCGTAGGTCGCGATCGTTTGCGCGACTCCCCGAAAGGTCAAGCCGCCGAGCACGATGCTCCCGGCGAAGAGCAGCCATGCGAAGACGAGCACCGCCGTGCCGCGCACGTTTCTGCCCAGGACTCGCAGCGTCGCGATCGCAAGCAGCGCGAACGTGACGAGCGCGGGCACGAGGAGCGCCGCGCCGAGGAGCGTGCGCGCAATGGCGATCGCTTCCGGGGGGCGCTGCCACCATTCGCGGAGCAGCTCGCGCACGTCATCGAAGTCCAGCGGCGCCCAATGGAATAGCGACGCAAGCTCGCCGGAAGCGACGAACGCGAAGAAGAGCGTGAGGACGAAGGTCGCGCCGGCGGCGAGGAACGCGAGCACCGCCGCGAAGCTCAGTCTACGCCGCATCGTTTCGGGCGCTGCGGCGCCTTCCCGAGTACCGTGATGCAAGTGCGCGGGCGCGGCGGGGTTCGGAGCGGCACTCGCCCGCAGGGCGGCCGCGGGCGGCATCACGTAGCGAGGCTCGCCGGCGCCACGCGTCAGCGACGGCCACCAGAGCGCGGCGCAAGCGGCGAAGCTGATCCCGGCGCCGGCGAAGAACGTCGTCGCATCGCGATCCGCCAGCGCCGCGACCACGAAGAACGCCGCGACGATCGCGCCGCAGAAGAGAATCGGGTGGCGCGCGGCAAAGTGCCGCTCTGGGAGCGAGATTCGCGGCAGCACTCCGAAGCGCACAAGCTCCACGATCAGGAAGACGGCGAACGCGCCGATCGCGAAGCCGATGGCGTTCGAGTCGGCGCTCGCCAACATCAAGACCATCGCGATCGCCGCGGCAAGGAACGGTCCTGATCGACCCATCGCGAGAAGGCGCTGGATCGCTTCATCCGAGCGGGCCGATCCCCGCGGCGCCCCGGCCGCGCCGCTGCCGATCGCCTCCAAATCCTCGGCCACCAGGCTCGCGCGCTGATAGCGCCGCTCGCGGTCCTTCTGCAAAACCTTCACGATCACCTCGTCGAGCCGCACGTCCACCTGCACGCGCTCGGAAGGGAGCGGGAAGCGCGCGATCGGCAGCTCCCCCGTCAGCATCTCGTAGAGGACCACGCCGAGCGAATAAATGTCCGCGCGGTGATCGATGTCGCGGCGCCCCTCGCGCTGCTCCGGCGACATGTACTCCAGCGTGCCGAGCAGGGTCTGCGTCTGCGTGATGCGCGCCACAGGCGCGCGCTCGCCGACGATGCGGACGAGCCCGAAGTCGGCGATCTTCGGCGTCCCGGCGCGGTCGAGGAGGATGTTCTCCGGCTTGATGTCGCGATGCACGATGCCGCGCGAGTGGGCGTACTCGAGGCCGGCGCAGAGAGCCGGGACGAGCCGAAGCGCTTCCGCCGGCGTCAAGCGCCGCTCCGCGAGTACGTGGCGCAGGCTCGCTCCGTCGATGAACTCCATGACGAGGTAATAGTTGCCGGCGTACACGCCCTGGTCGAAGACCTGCACGATGTTCGGATGGGAGAGGTCTGCGAGAGCGCGCGCCTCGTTCAGGAACCGCCGCGCGAAATTCGGATCCGCGCCGAGGTCCTTGCGGAGCACCTTGAGCGCGACGTTGCGGTCGAGGGAGAGTTGGCGCGCTCGGAAGACGACGCTCATGCCGCCGGCGCCGACCACTTCGTCGAGGCGATAGCCGTTCACGACCGTGCCGATCGCGAGATCCGTGAGCGCGGCGATGTCGCCGGGAGCGCGATCGCCGCCGGCGCCGGGAGCTGCGGCCTGCGGTGCCGCGGGCTCCGCGGCAGGTTCCGCGGCTCGCGCGGCCGCGGCCGGCGGATCGCTGTCCGGCTCGGTCGCCACCGTCAATTCCGGGGCGCCGCGCAAGACGACGGTCTCCTTGTCGCGAAAGGAGAACGCGGACCGGCACTCCGGACAGGAGAAGTCGTCGCCGGCGGCTTCCGCATCGATCCGAAACTGGCGCCGGCAGCGCGGGCAGTGAATCTTCATCGCGACCCATTTCGGAGTGGATTTCGATGCGCAAGCCGCGTTCGGAAGCAATCGGTGCGCAAAACAGGTACCAGATCCCGGTTGGATCCTACGCGGGCGAATTCCGCCTTCACATCGGAACTTTCG
>JAKEFC010000060.1 GCA_022616235.1 Planctomycetota bacterium | reverse complement strand
TCGAGCCCCGCATCGCCGACCAGGTAGAGGGTCTGCGCCGCGGGCGTCCGCGCCGCGGCCGCCGTCGGGATGCGCGCGTAGCTCGCGCAGCCGGCCGCCGCCGCGAACGCCGCGAGGCAAAGCAGGGCAAACCTGCGCGATCGGAAGGTCACGTCGGTCGCTCCTTTTCCGGCAGCAGCCTGGCAACGCTCATGGTTTCGCGATCCCGCTCGCGATCTCTTTCGCGCGGCGCGCGTCGTTCCACAGCTCGAGCAGGCCCGCGAAATCATCGACCCAGAGGTCCGGGTCGGGCTCTCCGGGCTGATAGTAGCCGCAGCGCATGCCGATACTGAAGACGCCCGCGCCGCGGCCGGCGGCGAAATCGTTGATCGAGTCGCCGACGAGTAAGGACTGCCGCGGAGCGATGCAGAGATCGCGGAGCAGGTCGACCAGACCGCCGGGATCGGGCTTGCGGCCGCGCGCGTTCTCCGGCGTCACCACGCGCGCGAACGAGCGGGCGATGGCGATCCGCTCGAGCAGCGGCTCCGTGATTTCGCGCGGCTTGTTCGTGAGCACCGCGAGGGTGCAATGGGGAGCGAGCGCCGCGAGAAACTCCCGCGCGCCCGGGTAGAGACGCGGCCGCTCGAGCGAGCGCCTCTTGTAAACGGCGTGAAAGTGCGCGTAGAGCGCTTCGAGGTCGATCACCCCCGAGGCAATGGGCTCGGGAATCGTCTGGGCGACGAGGTGGCGCGCGCCCCGTCCGATCCCCGCCATCACCTGTTCGCCCGCGAGCGGCGGCAGGTTCCAGTCAGTGCGGACGCTATTCACGCTCTCCGCGATGTCGTCGAGGGAGTCCAAGAGCGTGCCGTCCAGGTCGAAGACCACGAGGCGCACGTCGAGGACTCGAAACGGGTTCGTCGGAGCGGCGCTCACAATCGCGCCCGCGCGCGCCGGTTGCGCATGAAATCCACGACCACCGCGTGCTCGAGATCGCCCACCGACGAGAAGAGCGCGCGGCCGCGGTTGGTGCGGGTCAGCTCCTCCACGAAGCGCACGAGCATCGGCTCCCGCGCGAGCATGAACGTCGTGATCGGAATCGAGTGGCGGCGGCACTCGGCCGCTTCGTCGAGGGTCTTGTTCACGATGCGCCGGTCGAGTCCGAACGCGTTCTGGTAAATCTCCCCGCGAACTTCGAGCGCGGTCGGTTTGCCATCCGTGATCATCACGATCTGACGGTTCGTGTGCTTCTTGCGAAGCAAGATGCGCCGCGCGAGTCGGAGCCCCGCGTGCGTATTCGTGTGGTAGGGACCGACCGCGGCGTAGGTCAGCTCCTTGACCGAGATCTCGCGCGCCTCGTCGCCGAACAAGACGACGTGCAGCGCATCGTGCGGGTAGCGCGTGAGGATCAGCTCGGCGAGCGCGAGCGCGACCCTCTTCGCCGGCGTGATGCGATCTTCGCCGTAGAGGATCATGCTGTGGCTCACATCGAGGAGGAGCACCGTCGCGACGGAGGCGTGATGCTCGCGCTCCTGCACCTCGAGGTCTTCTTCGGCGAGCGTGAGATCCGCTCCGGCAGTGCGGCGCAGCGTGTTTCGATAGGAGCGGCCGAAGTCGATGTCGCTCATCTCATCGCCGAAGGAGTAGGGGCGCGTCTCCGCGATCGCTTCGCCGCCGTGCGCGGCTTCGTGCGGAGTTCGGTGGTCGCCGGCGCGCGCGATGTCGAGGCCGCTGAAGAGGGCGTCGAACGCGGAGCCGCGCACGAGGCGCTCGCCGCGCGGCGTGAGGACGAGGCCGCTCTCTGCCCCCGGCTTCACGATCCGATCACGAAGCAGCTCCGCCTTGAAGTCATCGAACCGGAACTCGCCGTCGAAGATCCCATGGCGAGTGCCTACCATGCGGAGCAGGCGCAGCGCTTCCTCCACGTCGCCGTTCTCGCGGACGAGCAGGAAATAGAAGACGCGGCGCGCAAGCGCGCCGCGCTCCGCGAGGCGCCGGACGCCTTCCTTCCAATCGAGATACGCGATCCTCATTCGAGGTCTTTCAGCATCACGCCGAGCATGTCCGAGTAGGAGGCTCCC
The DNA here is from genome assembly GCA_022616235.1 of Planctomycetota bacterium. GTDB lineage: Bacteria > Planctomycetota > UBA8108 > UBA1146 > JAKEFC01 > JAKEFC01. The sequence goes on along the minus strand of JAKEFC010000060.1, from coordinate 8,487 downwards.
ATCGCGACTTCTTCCTTGGCGAGCAGCGAGTGCTGGTGGAGCCCTTCGAGCACGAGTTCCATCGCGGCCGCGACTCCGTGCGGCGACTCCTGGGGGAGGAACTTGTCGGCCAGGTCGCGAAGGCCCGGTACCTGATCGAGGGTACGGCGATACTCTTCATCGCTCATCTCTTCGGCAAGCTCCAAGCGATTGCCGGCCGCGAACCAGTCGAGCACCGGCTTGTAGCGGTCGGCCTTCTTCTTCGCATCGCTTCCTTCTTCGATGACGTCCGGAAAGTGGCGATCGAAGGCGGCGCGGCAGGCGCTCCCCAGGAGATGGCGCGCGACCTTGAGCGAGCCCTCCTGCTCTCCTTCGTAGACGAGTTCCACCTTGCCCGTGATCGCGGGGATCACGTGCGCGAGGTCGAGCAGGCGCGCGGCCGCAGCCGCCCGCGCGCCGCCGCGGAGGGCGCGCCGCTCGACCTGGCTGACCAGAAGCTCGCGCGCCGCGATCGGCAGGCGCGCGGAGACGCCGGAGCTTTGATCGACGTACTCCGAGCGCCGCCCTTCCCGCGCGATCTCTTCGAGGATGTCGCAGATGAAATCGGGGATCGGCTGGGGGGGGCCAGCGGCGGCGCCATCGCCGTCCCGCACTTGCCACGCCTCCGCCTCGGTGATCGCGCGCCCCTCCTCCAGCGTCCGCGGGTAGTGGGTAAGGATCTGCGACGCGATGCGGTCCTTGAGCGGCGTGATGATCCTGCCGCGATTCGTGTAGTCCTCCGGATTCGCCGTGAAGATGAGGAGCACATCGAGAGGGATGCGGATCGGGAAGCCCCGAATCTGGAAATCCCGCTCCTCGAGCACGTTGAGGAGGCCGACCTGGATGCGCGGCGCGAGATCCGGCAGCTCGTTCACGTTGAAGATGCCGCGGTTCGTGCGCGGGATGATTCCGAAGTGGATCGCCTCCTCGTCGGAGAGGTCGAGCTTGCGATGCGCGGCCTTGAGCGGGTCCACGTCGCCGATCAGATCCGCCATCGTCACATCGGGGGTCGCGAGCTTCTCCGCGTAGCGCTCGCCGCGCCCGAGCCAGGCGAGCGGGAGCGCACTGCCCTCCTCCGCGATGCGGCGCTCCGCGAAGCGGCTGAGGGGACGGAGCGGATGGGAGCGCAGCGGGCAGCCGGGTACGGCGGGCACCGCTTCGTCGAGGAATTCCGCGATCATGCGGCAGAGCCGCGTCTTCGCTTGGCCGCGGAGCCCGAGCAGGATCACGTCATGGCGGGCGAGGAGCGCGTTCGCGAGCTGGGGAATCACGGTCTCGTCGTAACCCACGATGCCGGGGAAGAGCGGCGTGCCGCTCTGGAGGCGGGCGGCGACTTTCCGCCGGATCTCCTCCCGCACGCTGACCGGCGGGAAGCGCTCGGGGTCGAGGTCGCCGAGTCGGCGCGGCAATTCTTCCCGCGGTAAAGTTCGCGGCAAGGAGAGCATCGCTCAGTCCTGATCGCCGGCTTCGCGGCGGTCGTGCGTGAAAGGCGCACCCGCGAGCACGCCGCGCAGGTACGACCCGAGCACGGCGCCCGCCGCCAACGTGAGGGGAATCGCCCAGATGTGCGGCCAGTAGGGGATGGTCGTCATTTCGCGCCTCGCGCCGCGGGGTAGGTTCCACCGTTGGTTTGTTGTATGTTGAGCGCCGCAACGCCGGTGGGGCGTTCGCGGTTCCGAAGCCGCCGCGCGCCATGATACGATCTTTGGACCGCGTTTTCAGCCGGCGGCGGGGTTTCGATGAAGGGCATGGCGGAATGAGAATCTGGGTTCCAATCCTCCTGATCGCCGCGGGCCTTGCGACCCTGATCATCTTCGGAGTCCTCCATGGCAGCGTGCCGGAGCTGCAAGTGCGGGAATTGCTCGCGGAGAAACCGGTCGGCCGCGAAATCAAGCTGCACGGAATCATCGAGCGGATCCACAGCGAAGTGCGGCCGCTCCGCTTCACGATTCGCGACAAGACGGACCCGGCGATCCTCTGCGAAGTCGAGGTCGACGACTTCCGCCCGGACATCTTCAAGGTGAAGACCGACGTGGCCGTGCGCGGCGTGTACCTTCCCGAGCAAGGGCTGCTCCGCGCCGACTGGATCTCCACGAAGTGTCCGTCGAAATACGAAGCGTCGCAGGAACTGGGCGGCCCAACGGAAAGCGGTCAGTAGAAGCGTCCCGGTCCCTTTGCGAACGGGGGGGCCGGCGCGGCTGGAAGTTGGACCTCGATAGTGCCCGAATTCGGCTACCTCGATTTCTCCCGCTCCTTGAATTGGGTGGCATTAGGGCTCAACGCCTTCGCCATCCTCGCGGCGCTGATCGGCCTCGCGACGCGAGATCGGCGCTGGGTGCGCTGCGCCCGAAATGCGTTGATCGGCAACGCCTTCGTACTGGTCGCAAGCGCCGGCGGACTCATCGCAGGCTTCGTGAACGGCGCCTACGAAGTCGAATACATCCACGACTATTCGGAGCGCGCGCTGCCGCTCGGCTACAAGATCGCGGGCCTGTGGGCCGGCCTCGATGGCTCGATCCTCTTTTGGGCGATGCTGCTATCGATACTGAGCGCGCTCGTCGCGTTTCGGTTCCGCAAGGAAGAGGCCCATCCCGTAGGAGCCCGGCTCGAACCCCACGTATACATCGTACTCGCCGTCATCCAAGTTTTCTTCGTCTGCGTCGTGGCCTTCGCTGTCAACCCGTTCGAGACCTTCGCGGAGGCGCGCGGCGAGGAGTTCTTCCGCCAACACTTTCCGAGCGGCCGCGTCGAAGATGGCGCGGGGCTTACTCCGCTCCTCGTCAACTATTGGATGCAGATTCACCCTCCTTGCATGTACACCGCCTGGGTCACGTATACGATTCCGTTCGCGTTCGGGATCGCGGCGCTGCTCGCTGGGGAGCATGGGCTCTATTGGATCCGCAAGGTGCGGCGCTGGATGCTGGCGGGCTGGTTCCTGAACACCGCGGGGTGCGTCCTCGGCGGTCTCTGGGCCTACGAAGTGCTGGGTTGGGGCGGATACTGGGCGTGGGACCCCGTCGAGAACGCTTCGATCATTACCTGGTTTCCCGCTACGGCGTTCCTCCACTCCATCATGATCCAAGAGCGCCGCGGGATGCTGAAGATCTGGAACGCGGCTCTCATTTCGCTCACGTACTTCCTGACCATCTTCGGCACATGGCTCACGCGCTCGGGGGCGGTGGCTTCCTTCCACTCGTTCGCGAATGGCACCGTGGGGGCTTGGTTCGCGATTTTCATGGCGGTGATCGCGGCGGTCGTGCTCTTCCTGCTCGTCTACCGCCGCCGGGAGTTCAGGGCGGAGAATCGCATCAAGTCGATCTTCTCGCGGGAAGCGATCTTTGTCCTGAACAACACGATCTTGATCGCGATTTCGGCCGTGATCGTGATCTTCACGCTCTACCCGCTGATCACGTATGCCTTCTTTCGCGAGACGATGTCCGTGAAGATCCCGGTATTCAACCTCGCCTGCGGCGCGCTCTTCGTCGTGCTCCTCGCACTCACGGCGATCGGGCCCGGCACCGGTTGGGTGTACACTTCGGGCAGGAACTTCCTGCGCAACTACGCATGGGCAGGCGTCGTATCGCTGCCGCTCGCCGCGATCGTCCATGCGATCGCAATGTCCGTGCACCAGCAAGGAGGGGAAGGCGAGGCGACGATCGCGGAGCAGATTTATCCCACGGCGGTGATCGATTATCTCGGCGTATTCATCGTCGTCTCTCTCGCGCTCGAGGTGTGGCGAACCGCTCGCAACCGCATGGCGCGCCGCAACGAAACGATCGGGGCCGCCATCGCGACGATCTTCGTGAAGAACAGCCGCCGCTACGGCGGCTACGTCGTGCACGTGGGCCTCGCGCTCATGGCGATCGGAATCGTGAATTCATCGATGCTGTCGATCGAGCGCAGCGTGGAGCTAGAGGAAGGACAGAGCGTCGCGATCGGCGACTACGTCCTCAAGATGGTGGAGGCCGAGAGCGACAAGGAGTTCCCCGTCTACGAGCGCACGACCGTGCAGATGAATCTCATGCACGACGGCGCGACGATCGCGAATCTGGTGCCGGAGCGGCGCCTCTATCGAAAGAAACAGCAAGTGGTGTCCGAGCCGGAGATTCACCACAGATTGTTGCAAGACGTGTACGTGTTCTTCCAGAACACGAACCAAGCCGGAGTCTTCGAGTTCAAGTTCTATCGCAAGCCGTTGATCGGATTGGTCTGGCTGGGGTGGCTCACCATGCTCGCCGGCGGGCTCTGGGCCGCGGTGCCGATCGGCAGGAGGCGGGTGGGCCTTGCCGAATAGCTCGCGAGGCCGGAAGCGCCTGCGAAGAAAGCCGAGCGCGATGGCGGCATCGTGCCTCGCGGCGCTCGGCGCGCTCGTCTTCGCGCTCCCGGCATCTGCCGTCGATGACCTGGCGGCAAACCCCGAGCTGAAGCGGCGCGCCAAGAAGCTCGACTCGATCATCATCTGCGCCTGCCCGAAGGAGGATTGGACGGTCACCCTCTCCTACTGCCCGAAGCCATGCGCGGATCCTCAGAAGAAAATGGTGCGTGCGCTGCTCGCAGAAGGGAAGAGCGATGAAGAGATCATCGACGCGATGATCGCTATCCACGGTCCGCGCGTGCTCGCCATGCCGCGCAGCATTTGGGTCTATCTGCTGGCGCTGGCCGCGGTCCTAGCCGCGGTCGCGGCCGTCATCATCGTACTTCGCGCTTGGAGACGTCAGGCACGCACGGCGGAGGCGTGGCAGGATGCCGTGGCCGGCGGGATCTCCAAGGAAGAGCTGGCGCGCGTGGAACTCGAGCTCGAGAGGTTGGAGTAGCGCTGTGCTCTGGGAGCTTCTCTTCGCGGCGGTGATCGGTGCGGCGATCTTCCTCGTCCTCGTTCCTCTCCTCCGCGCTCCCGTCGCCTGGGTACGTGGAGACGGGGACGCCGCGCGCACGCTCCTCCGTCAAGAAAAGAACCGAATCCTGCGGGCGCTCAAGGACCTCGAAGTGGAGAGGGAGACCGGCGCGCTCGCGGAGGCGGAGCATGCGCGCGTGCACGCCATGCTCGTCGTGGAGGCCGCCGAGGTCAATCGGCGCCTCGACGCGCTCGACGGCGGGGCGCGCGCCGGCGCCGCCGGATCCGGCGCGATGGGTGGAGCGGCCGATGAGCGTTAACGGGTGTATGGAGCGCGATGCAAGCAGGGCATGGGCCGGCATCCACGCCGAGCGCCTCTCGGCGGCCGCGTGCTCCAGTCTCGTGCTCCTTTGGGTTGCAGCTCTGTCCGCGCAAGAAACGCCGCCGCCGGCTCCTCCGCCGGCAGCCGCCGATGCAAATCCGGGCGATGCGCCGCCTGCGGCGCAGGCAGTATCGCCGGGAGCGATCCGGCAGGTGCCGGTGCGGCTCGCAGCATCCTGCATCAATGGCTCGATCGAGCTTGCCGCGATGCACGGCCACATCGACGCATCGCAGATCAAGACGCTCGCGCTCGCGGATACACCCATTACGATCTTTGCAACCGCGACCAGCGGCGAGCGCGAGCAGATCGCCGCGGTCACCGATGCGGAGGGCAGGCTCGACGCGGATCTCGGACCGCGCTACGCGGGGGATGAGATCCTGCTGCTCGCGCAGGCGAGCGACGCCATGTACTTTTCGCGCGAGCTGCTCGCCGGCGGGGAAGTGCCGGCGACCGTGCGATTCTTCCGGATCTCGAGCGACCGCCGCCTGCTCGAGCAGCAGGTGACGCGCGTCGTTACCGTGCAAAGCGAGAAGCCGAACGGCTCCTTGCTCGTCCACGTGCGCCAGATCGTGCAGGTCCAAGTCCGCGGCTTCGAGGTCTTCTTCGGCAAGCACGATGGCAGCATGGATGTGAGCTACGTGTTTTCCGTCCCGCGCGGCGCATCCGTCACGGACCTCAAGGTGAACAACGAAGACCAAGTGCGGCGCGATCCGAAGGAATTCGGGTCGTGGAGCTTCGGCATCGGGATCAAGGAGCCCATCTATCCGCGCCGCGGGCTGCAGATCATGGGGACCTACGTGATCGAGGCCGAAGCGGCGTCGACCCTGGATCTCGGGTTGCACGCCGACGTCGACACCGCGCAGTTCGTGCTCGCCGTCGAGCGCGAGCGCATGCACTACGCGGACGCGGAGGAGAAGAGCGCGCAACTTCGCCCCGCGGGCACGCTGTCCCGCGAACAGGGCGTGCCGCGCGAGATGTTGAGCTACGAAGCACGAGAGATCGCAAGCGGCGCGACGATCTCCGCGCCTATCGTCCTCTCCAAGGAACCGATCTCGCGGCGGACCCTCTGGGTCACGTTCGTGATCGTGATGGCCATCGCCATTCCCATCGCGCTCGCGCTCGTGCTGGCGGCCCTTCGCAGGCGCCGGAACCTGCCGGCGGCGGGCGGGGCGGCGTCCGCCCTGGCAGCGGGCGCGCTCGAAATGCGCCTCGCGCGCGGGGAGATCGGCGTGGAGGAGTTCGAGAGGCTGCGCGGGGCGGTAGCGGCGCGGCCGAGCGCCGCCGCCGCGCTCCAGGCGATCGCGGCGCGCAAGGGAGCGACGCCGGCCGAGGTCGCCGAGGATGTGCGGCGACTCGCCGCCATCGTGCGCGACGAGCTTGTGCGCGGCGGGAAGTGACGCGCGCCGCGGGACGAGCCGCGCGGGAACGGGGCGGTGGGGGGGAGCCATGAGCGCGGGGGGAGCGGACCCGATCATCGCCGTCCGCGATCTCTGGAAGCGCTACGGCGAACGCGAGGCGCTGCGCGGCGTCTCCTTCGACGCGGCGGCCGGGAGCTGCTTCGGCGTCTTCGGCGCGAACGGGGCGGGGAAGAGCACGCTCCTCCGCGTGCTCGCGACCTTGATCGAGCCCTCGGCGGGCACGGTACGGATCGCGGGAGCCGCGCTCCCCGCAGAAGCCGCAGCGGTCCGAGCGCGCATCGGCGCGCTCTTCGACGCGCCAATGGTGCCGCGCGATTTCACGCTCGAGGAGGGGCTCACCTACTACGCCGGCCTCTATCGGCGGCGCGCTCCGCGCGCGCGCGCCGAGGAGCTGGCGGAGCGGGTCGGGCTCGGCTGGCGGATCCGCGATCCGCTTCGCACTTTCTCCCGCGGCATGCTGCAGCGCGCGGCGCTTGCGTGCGCGCTCGCCGCGGAGCCGGAGATCCTGATCCGCGACGAGCCCTTTACCGCCTTGGCTCGCGCAGGCTGCCGCCTCGTCGAGGAGGCGATCGGCGCCCAGCGCGCGCGCGGCGGCACCGTCCTCCTCGTGACGCACGAGACGGAGCGGGGAGCGCGCCTCTGCGATGAAGCGATCGTGCTCCGCGCCGGCCGCGTCCATTGGCGCGGTGAGCGCGGCGCGTGGTCCGAGCGCGACTTGATCGGGGCTCTGTGAAATCGGCGTTCCGCGATTGTCTGCGCATCGTCTACTGGGACTTCATCCGGGAGATGAAGCGCAAGGACACGATCGTCGCCATGCTGCTCTTCAGCTTCGTCTGCCTCGTGATCTTCTCCCTCGCGGTGCCGCCGGACTCCGCGACCGGCGCCGTGCCGCGCGTTCGCGCCGGCCTGCTCTGGGTGCTCTATCTGCTCGCCGGCACCATCGGCATCGATCGGGCATTTCGCGGCGACGGCGGCGGCAAGGTGCTCGAGGGGCTGCTCCTCGCGCCGATCGCGCGCCTCACCGTTTTTCACGCGCGGTTGATCTCCACCTTTTGCTTCGTCCTCGCCATGGAGATGATCGTTCTCGGGGCCTTCTGCCTCGTCTACACGGTTGCTCTCGCCGCCTCGCAGGCGCTGTGGCTCGCCGCGCTCATCGCGGCGGCGAGCTTCGGCCACGTCGCGGCGGGGATCACCGTGAGCGCGATGACCCGCGCCATGCCAGGGGGAGATGTGCTGCTTCGCATCCTGCTCTTTCCGCTGCTCATTCCGCTTTTTTGGGCGGCGGTGGACGGAACCCAGGACTTGTTCGCGGGGATCGAGGTGGACCGCCGCGGCATCGCCATCGTGATCGCGTTCGATGCGATCTACCTGGCCGCGGGACAGCTCCTCTTTCCCGCCGTCGTCAAGGACTATGACCCGGGATAGGATCTGCCTCGCGGCAGGCTGGATCGGATTCCGATACCGACTGCGAAGGCGAATCGCTACTTTGTGCCGGCGCGAAGAGAGGAGCGGCGGATGAACGACGCGGCGACACGGCGACCGAGCCGGCAGGGATCCTTCAACTTGCACGCCATTCTCGCGGTGGCGGCGCTGCTCCTCCTCAATGTCCTGATCTCGATGAAAGTCCCCGTAGTGGTCGAGGACATCGAGTACTCGTACTGGATCTTCTTCTACCACCTGCCTGCCGCACTCAACTGCTACATCTTCTTCGCCGTGGTCCTCGTCACGAGCATTGCCTACCTACGGACGGAAGACCCTCGCTGGGACCAGCACGCGCGCGTCGCGGGGGAAATCGGCGTGCTCGCGTGCTCGATCACGCTCGCGACGGGATCCTG
>JAKEFC010000059.1 GCA_022616235.1 Planctomycetota bacterium | reverse complement strand
TAGAAGCGTAGCCTACGGCTCGAGATGTGCTTCGTATAAGAAACGGTCTCGGAGATGTCCACGTAGGCGAGCGTGCTGAAGTACTCGTCGGAGTGCGTGATGCGTCCTTCCGCGACGAGCCTCTCGTACAGCGCCGACCCGGGATACGGCGCGAACACGCCGATCGAGACATCGTGCGCTCCGAACCAACTCAGCTTCACGAGGAACCGGAGGGTCTTCCGGATGTCGCGCGCGGTCTCGTCCGGGAGGCCGATGATGATGTTCACCTTCACGTTCATCCCGGTCTTCACCGATGCACGCAGCGAGCGAAGCAAGTTGCCGAGCTTGACCTTCTTCTTGATGTTCTTGAGCGTCTCCTCGGAGCCGCTCTCCGGGGCGTAGTTGAGGTTGCGGCAGCCTGAGTCATAGAGCCACTTCGCGACCTCCGCGTCGATCGCCTCGGAGCGCGTGCCGCTCGGGAGCTGCCACGTGATCTTCACGTCGCGCCGGAGGAGTTCCTGGCAGAATTCGATGATCCAGTCGCGTTTCACGATCGCCGTGAGGTCGTAGAAGTCGACGTTTTCCACGCCGAAGCGCTGCACGTAGCCCGCGATCTCGTCGACGACGCGGGCCGGCGTGCGCGCGAGCCAGCGCGTCGTCCACATGAGCGGATTCGAGCAGAAGGTGCACTGGTAGGGGCAGCCGCGCGAAGCGAGCATCGGCATCGAGCGCCCGCGGTAGACTCCGTAGGAGAGGTTGTTGTCGAAGTAGCTCTGCATCGGCACGAGGTCCCACGCCGGCGCCGCGATCTCGTCGATCGCGCGGATGCGCGCGCGCGGCGGCGTCCGCCGGATCCCCTCCGCGCCGCGTATCGCGAGCCCCGGCACGGAGGCGAGATCGCTCCCCGCCGCGACCGCGTTCGCCAAAGCGACCGCGGTCTCCTCCCCTTCGCCGAGCACGCAGGCGGCGAGGTGCGGGCAGTGCTTCATGCTCACCTCCGCCGCCGCCGTGAAGTGCTCCCCCCCGCCGACGATCAGCTTCGATGGGAAGCGCGCGCCGATCCGATTCACGAGGTCGCGGATCTGCACCCACTCGGACGAGAACATGCAGGAGACGCCGATGATGTCCGCATCTTCCGGAATGCGCGCGACGATCTCATCGAAGGGCAGCCCGCGGAGGACGAGGTCCTTGCCGATTGAGGTGGAGCGCAATGGATCTTCGCCGACGCCATCGATGAGGTCTACGTGGTGCCCTGCCGCCCGAAGCGATGCCGCGATGTAGGCGAGTCCGATCGGCGGCGTGAGCGAGGCGATGTACGCGATCGGATTCACGATCGACGGCGGCCGTACGAGACACACGCGCACCATGGCGCCTCCGATTCCGAGCAGATGGGCTCATCATCGGCAGGCGCGCCGAAATCCCGCATCCGTAAGGGTGCCTCCCTGCGCGCGGGCCGGGTGAAGGTGGCGCCGCAAACACCCGAAGTAACGGAGGAGGATCTGCATCTTTACCGGCCCATGTCCGGCGATGGGGAAGGGACACGTTGCCACCGTTCGAGCCTGCCTCCCCGGAAGCAGCCGGCGCCGCCGCCGGCAGCCCCGAAGACGCCGCGCCGCCACGCCGCGCCGCGCGCCTGCGCTCGTCGGTGACGTTCCTCGTTTTCTCCGGAGCGCTCTTCGCCTTCATGGGCGGCGCGAAGGGCTACATCTGCAACTGCGATGCGGCGCTCCGCTATCTCGTCGCGCAACGCATCTGGCAGGACGGCTCGACTCTCATCAAAGCGGACGAGCCGCTCCTCTCCGCACTCGAGATCGTGCCGCGTACCGAGAGCGGCGAGGTAATCTCCTTCTACGGCATCGGGCAATCACTCACGATGCTCCCCGCCGTCGCCGCCGCCGACCTCGTCGCGAAGCGCATGAGCGGGAGCTGCGCGGAGCAAGCGCGCTATCTCGGCGGGCAGTTTTTGTTCACCGTGCTCCTGTTGCCGTTCTTCTCGGCTCTCGCGCTCGCGTGCGCGTTCATCCTCGGGAGGCGTCTCGGGCTGTCGGCGCTACACGCGGCGTGGGCGGTCGTAGCGCTCGGGTTCGGCACCTACTGGTTCTATTATTCGAAGACGGTCGACATGAACATCGAGGTGAGCCTGCTCGCGCTCGCGGGGCTCGTCGTCTACACGGGCGGCGCGCCGGCGTGGTGGCGGACGGCGCTCGCGTCGCTGCTCATGTCCGCGACCTTCCACTATCGCCAGGAGTTCTTGATCCCGGTGTCCCTCACCTTCGCCGTCTTCGCCTATCGCGAATGGTGCGCAGGCCGGCTGACGCCGGGATACGTGGCGAGTCTCCTCGCTCCGGCGCTCGTCCTCGGTTCTCTCGTCCTCTGGCACAACTACGTGCGGAGCGGCAGCGTCTTCGAGAGCTTCCCCGGCTATTTCAACCTCTATCTCGCCGAAGAGCGCTCCGCCGCTCTTCGGGCGAGCAAGCCGCTCGCTCCGGAGGGGCTCATGTTCGGCTCTCTGCCGCTCGAATACCTCCCACTCATTCTCGTGAGCCTGCAGAAAGGCCTCCTCTGGTATTCGCCCGCGTTCCTCGCGGGGCTCTTCGCGCTCATCCCCGGCGCGCTGCGCTGGCGGCGGGCGCTCTCGCTCGGCGCGATCCCGCTCGGGGCCTTCGTGCTCTTCATCTCTTCCCTCCGCTGGAGCGAATTCGAAGGAGGCTGGGGCCCGCGTTACTTGCTTCCGGCGACGCCATTTCTGCTCCTCGCGCTCGCGTTCGCGATCGGGCCTCTGCTCGAGCGTCCGGCATGGGCGCGGGCGATTGGCGCCGCCATCATCGCCGCTTGCGTCGCACAGGTCGCTCTCTCCTGGGATGGCCACAACTGCCACCTCGAGCAGAACAAGGTCCTGCGCGCGGAACTGCTCCTGAGCGGAGTCCCCGAAGCCGAGGCGCAAGCGCGCAGCTCGTCGCTCCTCGTCGCGCGCCTCCGCGACCTCGGCCTCGCGCCCTTCGATCCGCCGCTCGTCCGCGAGGCCTGGAAGGATCCGCGCATCGCCGCGGCGCGCGTCGAGCTTGCGGACCGCTTCTGGTGGCAGAAGCTCGCGGGAAAGACGGATTCCCCGCGCCTCGCGCGACTCGTCGAAGCCCTGGGAGTCCTGCTAATGGCGGCGGGAATCGCCCTCCTCGTGCGCGCGCTCTTCATCGCCGCGCGAAGATAGAGTAGGTTTGCGGGCGCGAAGTATTGGCGACGGCGCACGTGGAGTCTGCGCGCAAGAGAGGGAGAACAACGAGCCGATGCCGAATCAAAGCCTGAAGGATCGTCTGAACGCGGCGGTCAAGGACGCGCTGCGTGGCGGACAAAAAGAGCGCTTGGGAACGCTGCGAATGATCATGGCGGAGATCAAGCAGCGGGAGGTCGATGAGCGGATCACGCTCGACGACGACCAGGTGCTGGCGGTGTTCGACAAGATGATGAAGGCGCGCAAGGAGGCGAGCGAGCAGTATCGGGCCGCCAATCGTCATGACATCGCCGACAAGGAAGAGCGCGAAATCGCGGTGATCAAGGAGTTCCTGCCGCGGCAATTCAGCGAGACGGAACTCGACGGGATGATCGCGGAAGCGATTTCCGCGACGAATGCCGCTTCGATGAAGGACATGGCGGGCGTCATGACCCACTTGCGCCCGCTGCTCCAAGGGCGTGCCGACCTTGGAGCGGTCGGCGCGAAAGTGAAGGCGCGCCTCAGCCGCTGAGCGCGCCGCACAGCCGGCCGGAGCGGTGGAAACCATGAATCAGCGCACCTTCGCGATCTCGCTCAGCCTTGCCGCCGCATTGGCGATGCTCGCCGGCAAGTGGGCCGCATTCACGATCACCGGCAGCCAAGCGATTCTCTCCGATGCCGCCGAGTCCGTCGTGCATCTCGCCGCCACCGCGATCGCCGCCTTCAGCCTCTGGTATTCGCTGCAACCCGCGGATCAACAGCACCCCTACGGCCACGGGCGGATCGCGTTCTTCTCCGCGGGGCTCGAGGGCGGGCTGATCCTGCTCGCGGCGCTCGCCGTCGCCTACAGCGCCGTGGTCGCGCTCATCCGCGGACACGAGCTGCGCGAGTTGAACGTCGGCGTCGCCATCATCGCCGCGCTGGGCGTCGTCAACCTGGCGCTCGGCTGGTTCCTCGTCCGTACGGGAAAGCGCCACAACTCGCTCGTGCTCGTCGCGAACGGCCGCCACGTGCTCACCGACATGGGGACGAGCGTAGGTGTCGTCGCCGGCGTGGGGGTCGTGGCGGCGACGGACCTCGTTTGGCTCGACGCGGCGATCGCGCTCGTGCTCGCGGGGGTGATCCTCTGGAGTGCTTTCGGGCTCCTCCGCGACTCCTTCAACGGGCTCATGGATCGCGTGGATCCGGCCGTAACCGCGGCGATTCACGCGACCCTTGCGGGCGCCGTGGCCGATGGCACGCTCGCGGGGTATCACCAACTCCGCCACCGCCTCGTAGAGAATCAGCTTTGGCTGGAGGTGCACATGCTCATGAGCGGCGAGCTGAGCCTCTACGACGCGCACGAGAAGGTGAATCTCGTCGAGAACCGGCTGCGGGAGGCGCTGCCGGAGTTCGTGATCCACGTCACGACGCATCTCGAGCCGAAGGAGCACGCGAGCGTGCACCCGCACGGCCACGAAACCGCCGATCCGCTCGCGCCGATCCAGAAGTCGGGCGCAGGGTAGACGCATGACGCTGCGACTCTGCGGGACGCGCGACGATCTGTGGGGCAGCGAAAGGCAACGCCAATAAAGCGAGCGAGCCGCGGCACGCGCTGCATACCGCGACTCGCTCCAGTGTGTTTCGTCGTTTGCGTTATCGAGACGGGGTCAGGCGAACCGGTCTAGTAACGACCGCCTCCGCCGTAGCCGCCACGTCCGCCGCCGCCTCCGCCGCCGCCCATACGCGGGCGGTCCTCGCGCGGACGCGCTTCATTGACGGTGATCGTGCGACCTTCCCACTGCTGACCGTTCAGCGCGGTGATCGCCGCTTGCGCTTCATCGTCGGAACCCATTTCCACGAAGCCGAACCCTTTGCTGCGGCCCGTTTCGCGGTCGCTGATGACCTGCGCGCTCTCGACCTTACCGTGGGCGGAAAAACACTGTTCCAGGGCCGAGCTATCCACGGTGTAGCTCAGATTCCCTACGTACAACTTCTTGCCCATGCATTACTCCTACAAACTGGGCAGAGGACCTGTGCATTACTTTTCAGGTCCAGCAAAAAGGGGCCGACCATTCAGCCCAAAAAGGTGGGAGGCGCGTAGCAGACCAGAGCGGTAGAACCGACAGCGGACCTGGCTCAGCGACAAACCGACCGGCTCGAATCCTATCACTTCGCGATCGATCGTCACAATACCAAATCCGTAATTGGCAATGATTTGCCCGCCCTATTTCCATACGGGCGCGGCCACACTACAGCAACCAACCAGCGCTTCCGCCACGCGTGCGAACGCACGCGCGGCTCGAGCACTGCATCCGCTATCGGCACGATGCCCCCTTTGCTATAACATGCAATTTTCGCAATGATTTGCGCTCTCTCGCCGCCGCCCACCGCGCGCCCTTCGGTAGCGCCGGGCGGGGCCAAGGAGCGTGCCCGCGAGCACGAGGCCGGCGTCCCTCCCCAGGGGCCCGTCGCTGCGGATGGGCACTGCTCGAAAAGGACGCATCGATGACTTTCCGACCCGGTGCCTGCACGGCCGCCGCCGAAGGGGCAACCGCCGCCGACCCTGCTGCCTCCCCCGCTTCGGGACACTCAAAGGCAGCCAGATCTACCGCCGCCCCCGGTCGAACGGACGGCGCTCTCGTCCGGCTGCTCGGAAGGCCGCAAGCAGAGACGCGCGCGGCGGCGCGTCCCCTCCCCATGACCCGCGAAGAGATGGATGAGCGCGGTTGGGAGGAAGCAGACGTCGTATTCGTGACCGGCGACGCCTACGTCGACCACCCGAGCTTCGCGATGGCGATCCTCGCGCGCACGCTCGAAGCGGCGGGTCATCGCGTCGCGATTCTCGCGCAGCCGCCGTGGCGGGACTGCGAACCGTGGCGCCGCTTCGGTCCGCCGCGCCTCTTCTTCGCGGTGAGCGCGGGCAATATGGACTCCATGATCAACCACTACACCGCGAACCGCAAAGTGCGGAACGACGATGCGTACTCGCCCGGCGGCCGCATCGGCCTCAGGCCCGATCGCGCCACGCTCGTCTATTGCCAGCGCGCGCGCGAGGCGTACGCGAAGGTCCCGGTCATCGCAGGCGGCGTCGAGGCGAGCTTGCGGCGCCTCGCACACTACGACTATTGGAGCGATACCGTGCGCCGCTCGATACTGCTCGATGCGAAGGCCGACGCCGTCGCGTTCGGAATGGGCGAGAGCCTGATCCTCGAAATCGCCGAGCGGCTCGCAGCCGGCGCCGGCGTACAAGCGCTTCGCGACTTGCGCGGAGTGGCGTACGCGCTCGGCGCGAAGGAGTCGCCGCCGCGTGGCGATGAGATCGTCGAGATCCCAACCTCCGAAGAAGTCGCGCGCGACAAAGTCGCGTTCGCGACCGCGACGCGCCGCATCCACCTCGAGACGAACCCCTACAACGCGCGGACGATCGTGCAGCGGCACGGCCGCCAGGCGATCGTCTGCAACCCGCCGCGCCTCCCGGAATCGGCGGCGGCGATGGACTCGATCTACGATCTGCCTTATACGCGCCTCCCCCACCCGAGCTATGGCGAGCCGATTCCGGCGTTTGGAGTGGTGAAGGACTCGGTCACGATCCTCCGCGGCTGCTTCGGAGGCTGTACGTACTGCTCGATCACGACGCACCAGGGGCGCATCGTCCAGTCGCGCACGCGGGATTCGATCGTGCGCGAGGTCGCGGCGCTCGGCGAGCGCGCGGACTTCAAGGGGGTCGTGAGCGACTTGGGCGGCCCCACCGCGAACATGTATCGCATGCGCTGCACGAAGCCGGCGGTCGAAGCGATCTGCAAGCGGCTATCCTGCGTGCACCCCAAGATCTGCCCGCTGCTCGGCACGAGCCACGGACCGCTGAAGGAAGTCATGCGCTCGACGCGCGCGCAGCGCGGCGTGCGAAAGGTGCTCGTCGCGAGCGGCGTGCGAATGGATCTCGCCAGGCTCGATCCCGAGTACGTGCGCGAGCTTGCGGAGCACCACGTCGGCGGCCACCTGAAGGTCGCGCAAGAGCACAGCGACCCGGAGACCCTCGCGCTCATGAAACGGCCCGCGGCCGCGAACTTCGAGCGCTTCGCGGATGAATTCGCCGCGGCATCGAGCCGCGCGGGGAAGAAGCAGTACCTCGTCCCTTATTTCATCTCGGCGCACCCGGGCAGCGGGCTCGCCGCCATGATCGACCTCGCGCTCTTTCTGAAGAAGAACGGCTACCGCCCGGAGCAGGTGCAGGACTTCATTCCTGCTCCCTTCGACATCGCGGCCTGCATGTACCACACGGGGCTCGACCCGATGACGATGAAGCCGGTCGAAGTCGCGACGCAGATGCGCGACCGCAAGCTGCAGCGCGCGCTCCTCCAATTCTTCAAGCCCGAGAACTACTTCGCCGTGCGGAAAGCGCTCATCGCCGCCGGCCGGCGCGACTTGATCGGGAGCGGCTGCGACGCGCTGATCCCGGCGCGCCCGCCGCAAGCCGCGCTCAAAGCGCGCATGCGCCGCGCCGAAGCGGAAGCGCACGGCGGCGACCACGTCCACTCCACCCGGCGCCGGCCGGGCCCCGGCTACCGCCCCGGCCGCAAGAGCGCCGCGCGCCGCAAGAGGGACTGAGCGTTGCGCCAAGAGCCTATCCAAGTAACCGCTCCGTCGGCCCGAGGTCGAGCGAGAGGGGCGCGCGCAAGGAGAGCCGAAGAGTCGTATTAACGGAGAAATACGGCGATGAGGCTCGACGCTGCGGGCGCGCCTCGCAGCCGACCGAAGCCAGGAGAGGTTCTTGGATAGGCTCTAAACCCAAATCCAGCGTTACCGCGCTGGATTTGGGGCTAGATGCTCCGATCCGTTTCGCGCCCACATGCCGCGCCCTGCCTCGCGCGCTTCCGCCTCCAGCCGCACGAACTGATCGATGTATTGGAAGGGATAGCGCGTGTAGGCGCGCCCGTAGCCAAGGCGCACGATCTCGGCGTTGATGAAGAGTCCATCGGAAGCGCGGTAGAGGTAGCCGAGCGTGCGGTCGTACTTGTCGTGGAGCGGCGCACCCGGCTCGATGAGGAGGTACACGCTCTCGCCATCCAAGAGCTGGTGCAGGAATCGGGACGCTTCGGGGCCGAAATGCTGGACCGGCTTCGTCGGGTGCACGGTTTCGGGAGTGTCGATTCCCTTCAATCGCACCTTGGTCCGCTCCCCCGCGATCAGGATGGCGACGGTGTCGCCGTCGATCACATCGAGCACGGCATGAGCCGGGCCGCTGAGGTCCGGCGCCGGCAGGCCGGCGAGCGGAGGCAGACTCTGCAGAATCGGGTCCGCACGCTCGCGGCGGAGGCCCCACGCCACGAATGCGGCGGCGGCGAGGAAAAGGAGGAGCAGCAGTGCGATCCGCGCGC
>JAKEFC010000058.1 GCA_022616235.1 Planctomycetota bacterium | reverse complement strand
CCTGAGCGCGTTCTGCTGGGCGCGCAAGTCGCCGCGCCGCTCCGCGGGCTGGCGCATGTTCGCGAGGAGGAGCGCCTCGACATCGGCGGCGACCCTCCCTCCTCGTACGAGGAGCACCGGCGGAATGCGCAGCCCTTCCTGGTAGATCTCGGTGAATAGGCCCATCGAGCCGCGCACGGCGCCGCCGCAATCGGAGTGATGTGCGCGATTCGCGACGTAGAAGGAAGGCGCGTCGTCGCCGTGATCGAAGACGGCTGCGACGACGGTGAGATCGGGCAGATGCGTGCCGCCGGCGTAAGGATCGTTGAGGAGCACGACATCGCCTGGGCGGAAGCGGTGCGCGCGGAGCGCGGCGCGCACGGCGAGGGCGGTCGAGCCTAGGTGAACGGGGATGTGCGCCGCTTGCGCGACCATTTCTCCCGCCGCGTCGAAGAGCGCGCAGGAATAGTCGCGGCGCTCCTTGATGTTCGGCGAGAAACCGGTGCGCTCGAGCGCGGAGCCCATCTCCTCGGCGATCGCTTCGAGCAGATTCTGATAGACGCGGAGCCGCACCGGATCCGCGTTCGATCGCCGCGCCGCTTTCTCATCTTGCGCCCGCTGCACCAGAGGCTTCCTCGCTTTCCTCGCCGGCATCGCCGCACATGATACGCGGCGTGGAAACCGGTTCTCTGCGGCGGGCGTAGGAGCGGCGCCGCCGGACGAGATTGCCGGCGTTCGCAACCGTTGCCGTTGGATATACTTGCGCGTATCCTCGGTCGCGGGAGGCGCGTGCCCCGCGGCGCCGCGCGGGCAAAGCAAGTGCCGCGGCGGGCCGATAGTACCAAGACCAATGATGCACGCGGCAGGACGGATGCCACAGAGTGAGTGAGCGCGCGAGCGATCGCGAATCGAGCCCCGGCGGCGCCGCGGGCGCCGGCGCGCCGGCCCCATCCGCGGCGCCGCGGGTCCTCGTCTTCACCGCCACCTACAACGAGCGCGACAACATCGAAGAGCTGGTCCGGCGCGTGCGCGCGGTGGACGCGGCGTTCGACCTGCTCATCGTCGATGACGATTCGCCGGACGGCACCGGCACGGTGCTCGACGCCCTCGTCGTGCGGGAGCCGCGGCTGACGGTGATTCACCGGCCGCGGAAGCTCGGACTCGGTTCCGCCCACAAGCTCGCGATGCTACACGCGATCCGCGCGGGCTACGACACGCTCGTCACGATGGACGCCGATCTCTCCCACTCCCCGGAATACTTGCCGAAGCTGCTCGCGGAGCTGGAGCGGCACGACTTCGTCATCGGCTCGCGCTACGTGGGCGGCGCCCGCACGGACTACACGGGGTATCGTCTCGCGGTGAGCCGCCTCGCGAACTGGTCCGCGCGCGCGCTGCTCGGAATCCGGCTCCACGAATTCACGAACGCCTATCGGGCCTACCGCGTGGCGGCGCTGCGGCGCGTGGACATTTCGAAGATCCGCGCCCAAGGGTACTCGTTCTTCTTGGAGAGCTTGTTCGCCATCTCGCGCTCTGGCCTGAGCTGCGCGGAGATCCCGATTCATTTTCAGGACCGGAAGGCCGGACAATCGAAGATTCCGCGGCTCGAGATCTTGTGGGGGATGAAGAAGCTCCTGAAGCTGGTCGCGGTCCGCGCGTTCCGGCGCGGCACGCACTCCCAGCAATCCGGACGGCTGGACGCGAGCTGCGCGGCGTGCCATTCTCCCTACGTCATCGAGCAGGGCGGCGACGTCGCGCCGGCCAAGCGCGAGCAACCGGCGAGCCACGACCGGCGCGCGTGCGATCAACAAGTGATCGCCTGCCTGCACTGCGGCGCGCTGAGCCTCGTACCGTAGCGCGCGCCGGCGCGCCGCGGAGCTTCGAACACATGCAACACGGGCAGGACGCCATTCCTTGACGATCTCGGTCGCGCACGCGGAAGAATGCTGTTACCTGTGCGGCTCGCGGCGCCTCTACGAGCGCCACGCGCGCGCCGGGGGACGCGCGAGCGACGCGGGGGCGTTCCGCTGCACCTGCATGAACCACGGGTCGAAGCCGCGCGTCGTCGCCTGCGAAGAGTGCGGCCTCGAATACGTCCCCGCGGACGATGTTCCGGCGGGACTCGCAGATCTCTACGCCGGAGTCGTCGACGAGACCTACCTGAAGTACGAAGACGCGCGGCGCAAGACCTTCGAGACGGTCCATCGCCGGATCGCGCCGCACCTCCCGGAAGGGCGCGGCACGCTCCTCGAAGTCGGGTGCTACACCGGCGTGTTCCTCGATGTGATGCGAAGCGCAGGGTGGAAGGTCACGGGCGTCGAGCCGTCGAAGTGGGCGGCGGACTTCGCGCGCGGGCGGCGCAATCTCGATGTGCGTACCGGCACGCTCGATGAATGCGGCTCGCTGCCGCGCGGCGGCTTCGACGCCGTATTCATGTGGGACGTGCTCGAGCACCTCCGCGACCCGGAGCGCGTCCTTCGCCAAGCGCACGCGCTCTTGCGGCCGGACGGCGTCCTCTGCCTCTCGACGCTCGACGTGAAGAGCTGGTTCCCGCGCCTCGCCGGACGGCGGTGGCCGTGGCTCATGGAGATGCACCTCTTTTATTTCTCGAAGCCGGTGATGGAGCGCTTCTTCGCGAAGACCGGCTTCCGGATGGTGGAGGCGCGCCCCTATCGACACTACATCTCGGCGCGCTACTTCGCCGAAAAACTCGTCCATCTCGCGCCGCCAGCGCTCGCGTGGCTCCCGAAGGCGCTCCGCTGGGTGACGCCGCGCGGCATCTTCGTCCCCTTCCAGCTCGGCGACATCAAGCTCTTCGTCGCGCGCCGCGCGAGCCGCCCGGAAGCCGAGCAGGCCGCCCCCTGCGAGCCACACTCCGTCCTCGCGGTTTCGGAAAGTGCATAAACTCTCGATCCAAACCGCAGCCTGTTTCGCGCTCGCGCTCGCGCTCGTCGCGGGGTGCGCGGTGCCCGCGAACCCCGCGATCGCGCGCCGCATCGCGGAGATCGATGGGGCGGCGCTCCGGCGCCACGTGGAAGCGCTGGCGGCGATCGGCCCGCGGCCGCCGGCGGACGTCGAGGCGGCGCGCGCCGTGCGGGGCTACCTGCGCGAGGAGCTGGAGAGCTACGGCTACCGCGTCGACGAAGAGCACTTTCACGCGCCGGCGAACGTGGTCATTTCGCTCCCGCGTCTCGCCGGCGGCGGCTACCTCGTCTACCCGCTCGACGCGGTGCCGCAGTGCAATCTCACCGCGCGCCTCGACGGCAAGGAGAATCCCGACCGCGTCGTGGAAGTGGGAGCGCACTTCGACACCGTATACTTCACTCCCGGCGCGGACGACAACTCGAGCGGCGTCGCGGGCGTGCTCGAGATCGCGCGAGTCCTGGCGGGTGCGGAGTGCGCGAAGACGGTGCGGTTCTGCTTGTTCGCCGCCGAGGAGGGGAGGAAGGCGCCGCTCGCCGGGAGCCGCGAGCACGTTCGCAGGATCGGCGAAGAGCGCGCGGAGCAGGTGGAGGGGATCATCGTCCTCGAGATGATCGGCTTCGCGTCGTCCCGCGAGGGCTCGCAGTCGTCGCCGGCTCCGATTCCGTTCCTGTCGCCGCCGTCGACCGGCGATTTCATCGCCGTGGTGGGGAAGCTCTCCTCCGGGTGGCTGGGCAACGCGTTCGAGAACGCGGCGCGGCGCTACGTGCCGGAGCTGCCGCTCTACAGCGCGAACCGGATCGGCGCATTCTTCCCCGATGCGTGGCGGAGCGACCATGCTTCGTATTGGAGCGCGGGCCTCGCGGGCGTAATGATCACGGACACTGCGGACTTCCGGAACCGGAATTACCACCAGCCGAGCGACACGCCGGAGACCCTCGACGATCAATTCCTCGAGCGCGTGACGCGCGCAACCGCCGCGGCGCTACTCGAGTGGGCGGAGTTTCGCGGGGAGGCCAGAGCCCAACCAAACGCCGAGCGACGACGGGCCGCGCCGAGCACCGGACGGGGCGTGGCTCAACGCCGCCGTCGCACGGGAACAGCAATTTCTGTATTGACGATCGCCAAATCCGCAACGATGCGATTCACGCGGTAGAACTCCAGGCATGGAAGCCCCACGCATGCCAACGACCGGTCGCCCCGCACTCGCCTGACGACTTCCTTGTATGCCGCCGGGAGCGAGTCCAAGGGACCGACGCTGGTGGTGATTGCGAATAGACCGCCTGGGAACCGCTGATGGCCGAAGCTACTTCCGGAGCGGAACTCTCCAGGAACGCGGATTGCCGCGTCGAAGCGTAATTTCTCAGGTGCCGTGAGGCCCGGCGCATCGTGAGCGATGCCAAGCAGGACGTACGGCGCCGGAATGTCATGCCGACGCGCCCAGTCGATTAGAATGTCCCACAAACTGGTGGGCACGTGCTCGTACGGACCGGTGTGGCGGATAAACGCCAGCGACAGCGGTTGCAAACTGCGCACGACCGTGCTCGACAGAGACGCCGGTTTTGCGGCATCGACACGCTGCGGCAGCTCCTGCTCGACGGCAATGGGAAGCCCTCCGTTACGACGGAACGATTGCGGAGCGATACCAAAGCGCCGGCGAAAGGCGCGGCTGAAGGTTTCATGACAGTTGAACCCGCAATCCAGTGCGATATCAAGAATGCTGTCTTCGAGCAGGACCAGCCGCAGAGCCGCTCTTTCCAAGCGCAGACGCGATGTGTACTGCTTCGGCGTTTCGGCCATCATTTCCGAGAAGCGGCGCGCGAAGTACGGCACTGAGCAACTCGCAACCGCGGCGAGCGCTTCCAGCGAAACGTCTCCATCAAGATTGGCCTGGATGTACGTCAGGGACCGTGTCAGCGCGGCCGAGTCCATGTCGGTGGTCTCGCACGATGATTAGACTCGAACCCGGGGGTCGTCATTTCTGCGCGGTATTGTGAACCGCAACCAAAGCGCCCAAGTAGACTGCCCCCAGCTTCGTGAGAATCGAAACGGTGAACGGGATCGCGAACTTTGCCGTCATCCCCGCTGCCAGCGACACGCCCAGGTCGATGACGGCGTAGGCCAACCAAACCGCCAACGCTGCTTTGAAGGCGATCTGCCCCTCCCACCATCCGGCCACCCAAAGGCCCGCCAAGAACATGAGCGGTATGCCGGCGACGATGCTGCAATACGGTCCAGCGACCTTGATGTGCTCCTGGTAGTACTCCTCCGGGTGCCCGGGGTTGATCAAATGGCCGTAGACGACCATGTATAGGACGCTCATCGCCACGTTCAATACCAGGACCAGCAGCGCAATGCCGATCAACGAAGCCAATCGAACGAGTGTCACTAAGGCTCCTCAGTGATTGTCGGGGGCACATTCCCGTTGCGACGGCCAATTATAGGGTCTGGCCGGAGCGGCTCTTGACGATTCTTGCGCACCTCCTCTCCATAGCAAGCGCCAGATTGTGGGCGGAGTTTCGCGGCGAGAGCGCGGAGAGCATCGCGGAATCCGGCGCCAAGGTGATCCCATGAAGTTCGCTTCGTTCCCGCCGACACGGCTCCCGATGGGGGTAAGAACGAGTAGTCTATGCGCGGCGAAGGAGGCGGATGTTCAGACGCGCCAGGCTGCAGCTCGCGCTTGCGTTGTTGCTCTCACCTCTCGCGGCCGGTTCGTGCGATTCCGGCCGCGGGAGCGGCGCCGAAGCGGCGCTCAGGCTCGGCCATTTTCCGAACGTCACTCATGCCCAAGGCTTGGTCGCGCACGCGACTTCGCGGACGGGCGCGGGCTTTCTCGAGCAACGCCTCGGCGCGGATGTGCGCGTCGAATGGTACGTCTTCCACACGGGTCCGACCGCCATGGAGGCGCTCCTCTCGGGCTCTCTCGATGCCGTCTACGTCGGCCCGAATCCCGTTCTCAACGCCTACGCGCGTTCCGGCTGCGAGGCGGTCCGCGTGCTCGCGGGGGCGGCTGCCGGCGGGGCGGCGCTCGTCGTTCGGAAGGGCGCGGGGATCGCGAGCGCCGGCGACCTGCGCGGGCGGCGCGTCGCGACGCCGCAGATCGGCAACACGCAAGATGTCGCCTGCCGCGCGTGGCTGAAGTCGCACGGGCTGCGAGTCACGCAGTCGGGGGGCGACGTCCTCGTAGTTCCGACCGCGCCTGCCGACCAGCTCGCGCTCTTTCAAGCCGGCGTCCTTGACGCCGCGTGGACCGTGGAGCCGTGGGTCTCGCGCCTCGAGCTGGAAGCGGGCGGCGAGGTGCTGATCGAGGAGAAGGACGCGGTGACGACGGTGCTCGCCGCGAGTGCGCGCTTTCTCGCCGAGCGGCCGGAACTCGCGCGGCGGCTCGTCGCGGCGCATCGCGAGCTGACATCATGGATCGACGCGAATCCGGCGGAAGCGCAAGCACTCGTGCGCGCGGAATTCGCCGCGCTCACGCGCCGCGAGCTGCCGCAGCCGCTCCTCGATCATTGCTGGCCCCGCATTCGATTCGATGCCGCGCTCGACCTCGCCGCGCTGGAGGCGTTCGTCGCGCGCGCGATCGACGCCGGTTTCATGGAGAGCGCGCCGGACCTCGCCGGACTGGTCCACTCGCCATGACCCGCGTCACCGACGAGCTGGCGCCGATCCCGCCGGCGAAGCTGTCGATCCGCGGCGTCTCGAAGTCGTTTCGCTCCGCGCGCCGCGAAGTGGCCGCGCTCGAGGCGGTCGACCTCGAAGTGGATGTCGGCGAGATCGTGTGCCTCGTCGGGCCGAGCGGCTGCGGCAAGTCGACGCTGCTCGCGCTCGTCGCGGGGCTCGAGACACCCGACACCGGGCAGATCCTGGTGGACGGCAGCCCCGTGACGAAACCGGGGCGCGATCGGATGGTGATGTTCCAGGACGCGGCGCTCTTTCCTTGGCGCGACGCGATCGGAAACATCCTGTTCGGACTCGAGCTGAAACCGGGGCTGCCGCGCTGGGCGCGGCTCGAAGTCGCGCAGTATTACTTGCAGCTCGTGGGGCTCAGCTCCTTCGCTCACGCGGCGATTCACGAGCTGTCGGGGGGGATGCGCCAGCGCATCGCGCTCGCGCGCGCTCTCGCTCCCAACCCGACGGTGCTCCTCATGGACGAGCCGTTCGCGTCCCTCGACGCAATGACCCGGGAGCGCCTCTACGGGGACTTGCAGGAGATCTGGCAGAAGCGGCGGAAGACGGTCTTGTTCGTGACGCACAACGTGCGCGAGGCTTGCTGCCTGGGGGACCGCGTGATCGTAATGTCTCCGCACCCGGGAAAGATGAGGGAGAGTTTCGCGGTTCGCCTGCCGCGGCCGCGCGACATCAACAGCGCGGAGATCGCCGGGTTCGCCCGCGAGATCACCGCGGCGCTGCGCCTCCACGAGTAGCGCGCGCTCGAGGGAAAGGTACGCATGAGGCGGTTCGTCACGTTTTCGCTCTTCGTCGCGATCGTCCTCGCGCTGTGGGAGGCGGTCGGCGCGGCAGGTGCGTGGCCGGAGATCCTGCTGCCGCGTCCATCGCGTGTGCTCTCGTACTTGGGAGGCGCGATCTCCGATGGTTCGCTCCTCGAGGCGACGCTCGTGACGGGAAAGCGGCTCTTTGCCGGCTATGCGCTCGGATTCGCGTTCGGGTTGCCGCTCGGGCTCCTGACGGCGCACGCGACGCTCGCACGCGACACGATCGGCCTCGTCGCGCTCGGGTTGCAGACGCTGCCGAGCGTGTGCTGGGTCCCGCTCGCGCTCTTGTGGTTCGGCCAGACAGAGACGGCGATGTTGTTCGTGGTGATCATGGGGACGATTTGGTCGATCTTGCTCGCGGCGGAATCCGGCGTGCGCAACTTGCCGCCCATCTACACGCGCGCCGCGCGCACGATGGGCTCGAGGCGCCTGCACCTCGTGATGCACGTCGTGATCCCCGCCGCATTCCCCGCCGTCGTCGCCGGGCTCAAGCAGGGATGGGCGTTCGCGTGGAGGTCGCTCATGGCGGCGGAGATCTTCGTGACGATCCTGACCGGCTTCGGCCTCGGCCACCTTCTGCACTACGGGCGGGAGCTTCACGCGATGGATCAAGTGCTCGGCGTGATCGCGGTGATCGTCGCGATGGGACTCCTGACGGAGCAGCTCGTCTTCGCTCCGCTGGAACATTGGCTAAAGCGCCGCTGGGGGCTCGCGAATTGACGTGGTCCCGTGGCAGGGCCGACACCGCGCGCAACGAAGCGCCCCCTCGAGTGCCGGGGCATTGATCGCGCACATTGTCCCGTGAGGATCCAACAGGCGCGAGGTCCGCACCGTATCCAACCTGACATGAGCCGCGGGGCTCGAGTGCGGCACGATCCCTCGCCGCTGCCGCGACGCGCCCGCGTCTTCGGAAAGGAGCGAACCATGCACGCGCGTGCAATTTGCTTATTCGGAGCCGGAATGGTGGCCGGCATCCTCCTCTGGGGGCTCGTGCCGCGAGCGGCTGCGCTTTCGGTGCCGGAGCTGCCAGTCTCGAGCGGAGATACGGAGGGCGGCTCGACGGTCGTCGTCGGCGAACCGGGCACGTCGCCGAATTCGGAAACGATCTACATCTGGGATCATGGACGCCAGCGGCTCGCGATCTACCACATCCAGGGAAACACGCTTGAATTAAGGCACGTCCGCAACTGCGAGTACGACTTCCAGTTGACCGATTTCTCGTCCCCGGGGGGCTCCGCGAAACCGAGCGTCAAGGAGGTCAAGGAAGCGGTGAAGTAGCGAATTGGGCGCGCTATCGTCGAGGCGGAGTGGCTCGTAGCCTTTACGGGTCGAGGCTCCGCCTCGAGTTCTTCCTGGTGTCGAGGTTTTGCCTCGAGCTAGCCTGCTGCCGAAGCGCAGCGCCGGCGTTGCCCCCCCAAAAACCTGGTTGTTCGGAATACCCGCTCGCCGTAATATCTTCCATTGTGAATACCCTCCTTTCGCTCCTGCCGCAGGAATTTGGCTGACCCAAGCCCCGCTAGTTGGGATGGGTCCATGCCAAGAGAAGTCCCTCTCGCCTTTTGAGCCCCGGCGTCCTCCGCGCCCGAGCGATTCGGCGAATAGTTTAGTGTAGTCCACGCCGCGACCCTTCCAGCTTCCTTCTTCCGTGCATCGCTTCCGTTCATGATTCTCGACCCCTACGGTGCAACACTCGCCGAAGTGCGAGAAACCTGGAAAGGCCGGACCTCTCATGCGCCTCTGCTTCGCATCGATCTTGTTCGCCGCCGCCTCGATCGCGGGCTGTCACATGTCGTCGGAGCGCGACTCGGCAAGCGTGGCGGCGCCCACGTTCAAGCGCGCGACTCCGCCGACGCGCTCCTTTCACGTGCGCTACGAAGTGGAAGGCAAGGATCTTCCCGCCGGGAAACCGCTGCGGCTCTGGATCCCCGTGCCGAGCGACGACTCCTGGCAGGCGATCAAGAATCTCCGCTTCGATGCGCCCCTCTCGCACCAACTGGAAACGGAGCCCGTGCATCGCAACCGGATGCTCTACATCGAGGGGTCGATCCCGGCGTCCGCGCTGAAAGTCGTCATCGAATACGACGTCGATCGCTGGGAGCGCGTTACGGATCCCGCGGGATTCGGCAGCGACGGATCCGGCGGCGACGACGGGATCGAGATCTATCGCCGCCCATCGAAGCTCGCCGTGGTCAACGACGAAGTGAAAAAGTCGGCGCAGGAGCTTTCCCAGGGCAAGACCTCATCGTGGGCCAAGGCGCGCGCCTTCTACGACTTCATCGAATTGCGGATGACGTACGACAAGCCGGCGGGCAAGGCGTGGGGGCGCGGCGACACCGAGTACGCGTGCGCGGAGAGGGTCGGCAACTGCACCGATTTCCACTCTTACTTCACATCGCTCTGCCACGCCGCCGGCATTCCAGCTCGGTTCCAGATCGGACTCTACGGCGACTACGCGAAGAAACCCGATGAGGAATACAAGGCAGGCAACTACCATTGCTGGGCGGAGTTCCACGTGCCTGGCAAGGGTTGGGTGCCGGTGGACATCTCGGAGGCGGACAAGGACCCGGTACGGAGGGACTATTTCTTCGGCGGCCACACCGACAATCGCGTGACGCTCTGCACGGGCCGCGACCTCGACCTCGCGCCGAAGCAGGCCGGCGCGCCGCTCAATTACTTCGTGAATCCCTACGCGGAGATCGATGGAGCCGAGGCGAAGAGCTTCTCCAAGACCGCGTACTGGAAGGATTCGAACTAGCGGGCGCGCTTGCCTCGAGGCGATTGCGGTCTTTCCTTCGCCGCGCGCGCGCGGCACGATGCGGTCCGCGCCCAAGGAAGGATCCCGTGAGCAAACGCCGCTCTCTGCCCGCGACTCTCGCGCTCTTCGTCTCGCTGCACTGCCTCGCGGCGCGAGCGGAGGAACCCGCCGGACCGACCGTTCCCGAGGCGCAGGCGCCGCGTGCGGTGAAGCCTGGGGAGACCGCGCTCATCACGGCGAAGAAGGGGATGAAGTACTTCTTGCGCGTCCCGCGCTCTTACGAGGCGAAGCGCGGCGCGCGCCTCATCGTGTTCCTCCACGGATCGAACATGAACGGACACATCTATCTTCGCTCCTTCGAGAGCGCGGGTTGGTGCAAGACGGATCTCCTTGTTTGTCCGAACGGCGAGACCGGCGGCGATCCGTATGGTTCCAACAATTTCACGTTCGACAGCGCCGCCTTCATCGCCGAGGTCACGCGCGACGTGCAGCAGAGCTTCCGCGTGACACATACCTTCATTGGCGGCCACTCCCAAGGCGCATACGTCACCTACAGCGTCATCATGCTCCACCCGGAGCTGTACCAGGGCGCGTTCCCCATCGCTGGTACCTGTTGGAGCCAGAACGAGCCGAACCTCTGGGAGGAACAGCCGGAAATTCTCGCGCGGCAAAAGCGGATCGCGCTCGCGGTGATCCACGGGAAGGCGGACCCCGTGGTGCCGTTCGAGCAAGGATTGCACGCCTACAATATCTACGTTGTGGCTGGATACCCGTCGGTGCGCCTGTTCGCGCCGGAAGAGTTGGGGCACCAGTTCCTGCTGTCGCCCGTGCCGGAGGCACTTGCATGGCTCGAGGCAATGGTGGGCGCGGATCCGACGCTGCGCGCGGCGCACATCGAGCGCTTCGTGGAGAGCAAGGAGTGGGGATGGGCGGTGGCGGCGGCGAAGGGGATGCAAGCGCTCGCGGGGGTCACGAGCGGCGAGAAGGACAAGGCGAAGCGCGCGCTCGCTGCCGCCGAGCAAGCCGCTCGCGCCGAAGTGAAGGAGATGGCGAAGCGAATGGAAACGGCGCCGGCCCGCGAGTGGCTCCCCAAGTTATGGGAGTTTCGGCGGCGCTTCGGAGGCACGGGCGCGGCCGCGAGCATCGTGAAGCGGTACGAGGATCAGCGCGCGAAGCAGCGCCAGCTCGGGAGGCGGCTCTTCGCCGAGGCACGGGGCCTCATGCAGGCTGGCGACACGGAGCGTGGCCACGCGCTCTTGCATAAACTCCTCGAAGAGGCACCCTGTTGCTACGAGGCCTACTGGGCGCTCGAATGGCTTGCGGACGAGCCGGCGAGCGGGAACGGTTCGGGTTCCCAGCCCTGACGCGGCGGAGACGGGGAGCGAGGGACCATGTCCAAGCGATTCGACGAAGTCGTAGTAATCGACCTGGAAGCGACGTGCTGGGAGGACGCTCCGCCCGAGGGCGAGGAGACCGAGATCATCGAGATCGGCGTCTGCACGCTGGTGCTCGACGGAGGCGAGCGGCGCGCGCGGAGCAGCATCATCGTCAAGCCGGAGCACTCCAAGGTCAGCGACTTCTGCACGCGTTTGACGACGCTCACGCAGAAGCAGGTGCAGCGCGGCATCGGGTTCGCGGAGGCCTGCGCGATCCTCAAGAAGGACTATCACACGAAGGATCGCATGTGGGCGAGCTACGGCGATTTCGATCGCCGCCTCTTCGAGGAGCAGTGCCGCGTCCGCAAGGTCGCCTACCCGTTCGGCAGCACCCACCTGAACGTGAAGAACGTATTCGCGCTCTTCAACGGGCTCCGCCACGAGGTGGACTTGAAGGAGGCGATGACCATCATGGATCTCCCCTTCGAGGGCACCCACCACCGCGGGGGCGACGATGCCTGGAACATCGCGGCCATCCTCGGCAAGCTCCTCCACAGCGCCCGCAGCGTCGCCGACTGAACCGGCGCAGACCCCTGGTGTCGAGGCTCCGGCGTACGCCGTGATCGACGCCGCTCTCGCGTTTCCCCCCTGGTGTCGATGCTCTGGCACGCACCGCGAGTGACGCGGTTCTGGTGGTAGCCCCTGGTGTCGAGGCTCCGGCACGCTACGCGCTTGATGCCGCGGTTGCGTTACGCCCCTGGTGTCGAGGCTCTGCCTCGACACCGCGCCCCCCGCGGCTCCGCCGCAT
>JAKEFC010000057.1 GCA_022616235.1 Planctomycetota bacterium | reverse complement strand
TTTCTCACAAGCGTCCTGTTACACGAAATCCAGGGTTTTTCGAGTGTTTTTTTGTCAAGCGATTCCGCGCGCCAAGAAACTCACGCTTGCTTAGGGACTAGATGTTGCCTCCAATGGACCAGCGCCGGTCCATTGGCACCGGGATCCATCGGAACTGAGGGTTGCCGAGTGCCGCTCTTTGTAGAATCGTTCTAGAGACACTACACTAGCACCGCTCCCAGCGTTGCTTTTCGAAGCCTTCCGCACGAGAATCACGGCTCGTTCGCGCCTCGCCGCTTTCGCGCGCTAGGCGCGCCTCGCCTCCTCCTCGCCGCTTCGTGAACGGATAGGCGCGCCTCGTGACTCCCAATCCCGCCGGTAAGAAGCCATCCGAAAGTTCCGTGGAGATGCGCGAACTCGTGCTCCCGAACGATACGAATACACATGGCACGGTGCTCGGCGGCCGCGTGCTCCACCTCATGGACATCGCCTGCGCCATGGCGGCGACGCGCCACTGCCGGCGCCCGGTAGTTACCGCGGCGATGGACCACGTCGACTTCCTGTCGCCGGTGCCGGAGGGCCATTTCTTGATCTTGAAGGCGGCCGTGAATTTCGCCGGCAAGACCTCGATGGAAGTGGAAGTGCACGTGCAGTCGGAGTGCCCGCTCACCGGCGCGCTGCGCGCGACTTCCAGCGGCTATTTCACGTTCGTTGCGCTCGACGAGGCGGGACAGCCGGCGCCCGTGCCCCCGATCATCGCGGAGTCCGCGGATGAGAAGCGCCGCTTCGACGAAGCGAAGGCGCGCGTGGGGGAGAGGAAGAAGAGGCGAAAGGCGCGGGCGCATCACGAAAGTTGAGTGCGGCCCCCGCGCGGCAGGTGCTTTCGGAGCCGAGGCGGAGCCTCGGCGCATCTTTTCGGTGTCGAGGCAGAGCCTCGACACCAGGGGCGCGGTGAGCGGCCGAGTCGCACACTCGCACGTGCGGCGTCGAGGCTTTGCGCCACATGTACATGGCCCCATGAAGCCCCGCGACGCTTAAGCGTTCCTAGCCCGAATTATTCATGATCCTTCTACTGCAAGCGCCGATATGGCTGCCTTGCTGCGTCGAAACCGCGACTTCGATCCTCTACGACCTCACCAGGTCGCCTCCGGTCGAAGTCGCAGTTTCTCCTTGCCATCCAGTCACCTCGGCCCTTTCGTGACGAAGTTCATGAATAATCCGGGCTAGCGAGGCTGCTTCGGGCACGCCACCAGCCGCCGCGCGGCACCGAAGTGGAACTCCTCGCGGGTCTGATTCTCGTTGTGGCACACGAGGCAATTCTTCTCGGAGATCCGCGGCCACTCGTGCGACGCAGGATCTTTCGGATGCTCCGGATTGAGGCCGTGACAAGACTCGCACTGGACATTCTTGTACGGCTCCGCGTCCGCAGGCGCGATGAACGCCGCTCCGTAGCCGAGCGTGTGGCAGCCAATGCAATCCTGCCGCCACTGGTCGTTAGTCGCTTCGAGCGTGGCGAATGCGCGCGCGTGCGTCGTCTTCTTCCAAAATTCCGCCTGCGCCGCATGGCAGGTAGAGCAGGTCGCCGCAGTCAGGTACTTGCCCTTCTCCGGCATCGGCGGCAGCGACTCCGTGTTCACGAACTTGGTACCGTCCTTGAAGGTATTCACGAGCTTCACGATCTCTGGGTCTTCGAGGACGTGGGGTTCGATCGGTTCGCGTTTATATAGGAAGCTCGAGCGCCCAGCGGGCACCGCGGCGGTTGTCGCGCGGTTCACGAACGGCCTGCCGTTCGGGAGCAAGGTCAAGTCGATCGTGCCGAGACTGTGCCCCTCCGGGCGCGTGCGCGCGATCAGGACGCCGGAGGCTTCGAGGTAGTCTTCGTGCGGCTCGACCTTGCGGCGAATCGCGTTGAATTCATCGAGGCACGGATCGATCACGATGTCGATCCCCGGCACCTCCGCTGCGAAGCGAGCGTTGTACGCCGGGTCGTTGTAGGAGAGCGCCACGACGACGTCGTTGCGCGCGCGCAGGGCGGCAACGTGCTCCTTGGCGGCCGCGATCGGGTCCAAGACCTTCGTCCCTTTCGCGTGAAGCTCGAGATAGTAGGGCTGCAGGGAATGGATGAGCACTCCGACGATCCCGATCTTCACGCCGCTTACGACGATCTCGTGGGTCGGCGCGAAGATGGGCTTGCCGGTCGCGGCATCGACGAAGTTCGCGCTGATGAACGGGAAGCGCGCCATCTTTTCCAGCTCGCGCAAGTAGTCGATGCCTTCGAGGAGATCGAGATGTCCTACATTCATGCACTGATACCCCATGCGGTTGTAGGACTCGACGATCACCTTCGCTTTCTCTCGTAGCTGGGCGCGCGCGGCCTCGTTCGCTTTCGCATCGTCGTCGTTGTAGAGCGTGTTGCCGCCATCGATGAGCGCGACGTCGCGGCCGCGGCCGCGCACCTGCTTGAGAAAGGACGAGCGGCGCATCACCGAGCCTTGCCGCACTTGCTTGTGCTTGCAGCCGCACACATCGATGAAGCCGACGTTGTTGATGCTGAAGAGCAGATACAAGCTGCGGGAGTCGCCGGCGGCGGGGTTCGGAGTCTCGCCCCTGAGCGCGGAGCCCGAGGCGAACGCGAGCAAGGCAAGCACGACGCCCGCGATGCCGCAGAGAGAGGCCGCGGCCACCTTGCCAGGAAGTCGGAGGCGGCGAGTTCCGCTCGCAACCTCGCCGGCCGCGCGCGCGCCGGCTCGTATGCCGCTTGCTTCGATTCGTGCCATGGCTGCTCTTTCGTTCGGTCCTCAGGGGCGCTTCAGGTCCGGACATTGGATCTTGGGGATCATCTCCTCCGGAACGAATGCGGCCCGCGTCACCTTCGGGTTGTGGCATCCCCAGCAAGCCTTGTCATCGACATCGGGCCAGGGATTCTGCTTTGGGTCCGCAGGATGCTTGGGATTCGTGCCGTGGCAAGATTCGCACTGCACGTCCTTGTAGCGTTCCGGCTTGTGCGCGTCGATGAAAGTCTCGCCGTAACCGAGCACGTGGCAGGGGACGCAGTCGTAGCGAAACTCATCGCCGGTCTTTTCCAAGGTCGCGTACGCCTTGGCGTGGCCGGTCTCGCGCCAGAACGTGGTCTGATCCGGGTGGCACCCGCCGCAAGTATCCACGGTGAGGTAGTTCGGCGATGGTGTGAATTGCTCCGACACCTCCGGCTGCACGAAGCGCGTTTTCTTCCGGTAGTTCACCAACATCTTTTCCATCTCCGCGTTGATCCCGATGTGGGGGGCTAACTCCACATCCGTCGCGGCATAGCGATTGTAGGCGCCTTCGTCTGGAGGCGCGGCGTCCTTCTCGATCCAGGGGCGGCCGCGTGCGGCAAGCGTGGCGTCGATACGGCCGATGTGCGCCCCCTGACCATCCACCTTGAGGAGCAGGCGCCCATTGCGCTCCACGAAGTGATTCCCATCCGCGATCCAGATCGAGTCGTTGCCGAAGTAAGAATTCGGCTCGAGGATGAAATCGATCCCTGGGAAGGTATCCGCGATCTCATCCACGACCGGCCGATCGAGTTGGCCGAGGACGATCACCGCGTCGACCCTGTCGGCCAACTTCTCGACTTCGGCCCGGACCGCTTCCTTCGCGGGCAGCATCTTCATTCCGGGGGCCACGCGCTCCAGGAAATGCGGCATGAGCGCGTCGGTGAGAGCGGCGACGACTCCCAGCCGATAGCCGCTCTTCTCGATGATGGCGGAGGGTGGGAACACGAGCGTGCCATCGTCAGCGCGCGCGAGATTCGAGCAAAGGAGCGGGAATTTCATCCGTTCGCGGAGCGCGAGCAGCGCGTCCACTCCGAGCGCGAGGTCGCACTCGCCGACCGCTGCGGCCGCGTAGCCGAAGATATTGTAGGCCTCGATGATGACCTTCGCCTTCTCCGTCATCTGGCGGCGGTGGAACTCGTTCGCTTTCCAATCCTTGATCGCGAAGAGAAAGTCTCCTCCATCGATGATCACGGGATCGATGCCTGAAGCGCGGACGCCGAGAAAGTAGGTCATACGGCGGGACAGACTTCCCACTTTGATCTTCTTCTTCGGTCAGCCGCACGGCTCGATGTAGCCGTTGTTCGAGATGCTGTACAGGATCGTGAGCGGCGCCGTGGCCGCGGCCGGCGTGGCGCCCGCGCCGGCCGCTTCGCCGTCGCCCGCGCTCGCGCCGCCGCGGGGGCAGAGCGCCAATGCCGCGAGCGCAAGCAGCGCGGCGGCGGCGAGGGTCGAGGGGAATCGTAGGCGCGGCATTCGCGATCGCCCGCTCTTCAATACGCCGCCATACAAACGAGGTCGTCGCAAGGCAGCGTGCTCTCGGCGAGCGCGAGACCGGTCATTCCCGCGGTAAACTCCGGCTGGCAGAGGAGTTGGACGCAGCACACGAAATCGGCGGGACCGACGGTCTGATCTCCGTCTACGTCCGCCGCGCGCAAACAGGGCACCGCCGACTCCGTTCCTTGTACGTGTCCCCCCAAGAGCCGGATGTCCGAGTGATTGAAGATGCCATTGCCGTCGAGGTCGCCGCGGACGAGAGCTGTTTCCGCGGCGGCCGCGTCGCCGAAAAGTTCGAGCGGCGCGGGCGCCCCGGCGCTCCGCGGTGCGAGGCGCGCGTCGCGGGCGGCGAGATGCGCCGGCTCCGGCAAATCGCGGAGGCTCCCGCTCCAAGGCAGGAAGTACGCGCCGCCGATCGCGGTGGCGAGACAAGCGAAGAGCAGCACGGCGGCCGCTCGCCGGAGCGTCCGCGCGCGCCCGCGGCGGGAGGCCGCTCGGCGCACATCCGCATCGATCCGCGAGCGCAAGCGCGCCGCGAAACCAGCGGGAGGCTCGCTCGCGGAGAGGTTTTCCACCAGCACGCGCAATTCTTCCGCTTCGCGAGCGGCTGCTGCACCGCACGTCGCGCAGCCCTCCAGGTGCTCCTCGATGAGCGACGTCGAGAAGCCGCCCGTCTTGCCTTCGACCCAGCGCGGGAAGTGGAGCGCGAAGAACTCGCAGCCAATCTCGTCCATCTCGGCGCCGCCGGCCCGCGCGCCGAGCATGCGCGCCCGTACCCGCGCCGCCATGCTTCGATCCTTGCCGCGGTCCTTGCCATCTTTGGCGTTCATCGGTTTTCGCCTTCTCGGCTGCGCGACTTCGCGATCGCCGCGCGCAGGGCCTGCTTCGCCCTGCGGAGGAGATAGTCCACCTGGTGGAAGCTCATCGACAGGCGCTCCCCGATCTCTTCGTAGGAGCAACCATCCAGGTACTTCCAAACCAGCGCGAGTCGGAACTCATCCGGCAGCGTGCGTACGAGGTGGGAGAGGTCATCCGTGCCGGCGCTCGCGCTCGC
>JAKEFC010000056.1 GCA_022616235.1 Planctomycetota bacterium | reverse complement strand
CGTTCAAGCAACGCCATGGTGCGGGAGACATTTTTCATTTCAAGGGGCTACTCGACTACGCCCTCCGAGCCCCTCCCAAGAAGTGCGAAAGTCGAACTTAGCAAGTAGTGATGCGCGCCGGGAGATGCGATAGGCTTTGGCCGTGCCCGGTAGGAGCGCGCTTCGCGCCCGGTGCTGTGCAGCGTTGCGCGGCGCGGCGCCGAAGCCGCGCCGAGGCCAGGCGGCTCTTCAAGACGCGCTCACAGGCAGGTGCAAAGGAATCGTGCGCCCCAACTCGATCCGAGATCCACGGCCCGACGGAGATACGCCGCCTTCCACTCTGTTCCTGCTGTGTCCCGGCGCGGATCCTCCGCAGTGGATCGAAGTCGCGGAACGGCTGCGTGCGATCGGAATGCCGGCGACGGCGTCCCCCGACTCCCCCGATTCCTCCGAAATGGATGACGAATCCATGGTCGTGTGGTCGGCGACGATCGAGTTCGCCGGCGCGCCCAACCCGTATCTCGTGCTGCTCGAGAAGCGCGAGGAATCGTTCATGCCTTGGGAGTGGTGCGATGCGCGCTGGGGCTCGCAGGAAGAGTTCGACGAAGCGCAATCCGCGCGCTGGAACCTCGTGTTGGAGAGTGTCCTCGACCCCGCACATCCGAACGAGTCCTATCACAAGCAATTGCGCATCGCGGCGGCGCTCTGCGAAGGACTCGCCGCGGCTTGCTACGACGCGAACTCGATGATGCTCCGGAGTGCGACGACGCTGCGCGAGCTGGCGGCGTGCCAGGAAGCGCCTGCCCCATCCGAGCTGTTCCACATCGACTACATGAGCGAAGGGGAGAGGGTCTGGATCCACTCCCACGGCCTGCGCCGCTTCGATCTGCCGGAGCTGGAGATCTTCGAAGTCCCATCGGAGCGCGCGGTCGTCGCCGTCGATGCAATGCAGTGGCTGGCCGCGTACGTGCTCGGCGAGCGCATCCCATCGATGGGGTGCGTCGTAGAATTCGGCGATGGGATCGTTACGCGCCTACGCCCTGTGCAGGAGATGATCTCGCTCCATTCGCCGGAATTGCTCGGCGGAACCGCGGACCACGACGAATTCCATGAGGGGTGGCGCCTTGCGTTGACGGACGCGGACCAAGGTCCGCGCAACCTCGCTCCCGTGCGTCTGCTCGAAGCGGTGGGCGGCGACGCTGTGTTTTGGCTCAGCGAATACGAATCGGATCGGCGCGCCCGCCTGGCGCGCGAACGCTTCGGCGTGGCTGCCACGCTCTTCTACAGCACCCGATTTCGGGAGCGCGAGTTTCTCGTGAAGATCGGCGTGCCAGCCGACGAACGGCGCACGGACTACACGCAACTCTTGGCGGAAGGAGAGATTCCCAAGGACGCGAGCCGCGAGCCCATGTGGTTTCGAGTGCTCTCCGTCGCTCGCGGCCGCCTGCAAGGAAAGCTCATCGATCGCCCGCTGCACGCGACGTTTCTCAGCGAAGGCGAGACCTACAAGCTGCAGACATCGCAGGTTTCGGACTACGAGATTCGCCTCGACGATCACCTCTATACGCCCGAGAACATCACCGAGGCGGAGCTTGTGACGCTGCGAACCTACCGGCGCGACGAGGATTGAACCGACTGCTCCCTGCCGAACCCGTTGCATTGGGAGAGGAAGACGAGCGCTGGGCACGCGAGATCGAGCTTCTTGCGTGGAAGGCGGCTTGGGGCTCACGGCTTCGACTGGCGTTCTTCGCCATCGCGGTAGGGACCACCATCTGGGGAGGTGCGGCGCCCGCGTTGCTCGCGGGCGTGGTCCTTCCTGCGCTCATAGCGTTCTTCATCGCGTTCGTGCGCCACGAGGGAATCCTGCGGCGCAAGTCCCTACTCGAGGCGCGCTGTGCGCTCGCGCGCGAGAGCGCCGCGCGCCGCGCGCGCCTGCGCTCCGCTCGCCCCGCGGCCCCGCCTCCCGGCGTCGCGGAGTCGGAAGCGGTCTTGCGCGGTGAACGCGGCTACGAGCCGGAGTCCCCCGCGTTTGCCCTCGAGCCGGGCGCCTGGGATGACTTGCAGTTGTTCGATGGCACGCACTCGCTCTGCGGATTGCTCGATCTCTCGAGCACCGTGTTCGGCGCGCGCAGGCTGCGTTACTTGCTCTCCCATCCGCTGCTCGACGCGAGCGCGATCCAGGCGCGTCAGGAAGCGGTACGGGAGATCGCGGGGGCGCACGAGTTCTTGAAGAAGATCCTCGAAGTACTCTGGCCGCTCCGGAGCGCGAATCTCGTGCCATTGCCGCGGACGCTCCGCGCGGAGTCGCGCTTCGCGCGCCGCCGCGTGTTGTTCGCCTGCGCATCGATCCTGGGCACGGCCGTGCCGGCGGCGATCCTGGCGGGCCTCATCTGGCCGCAGTGCTTCTTCGCGGTGGTCCCGCTTCTCGCCGTGAATGCGCTCGCGGTCGGCGTCTCGAACAAGCAAGCCGCGCTCGCGCGGAATCGCCTGCTGCCGTTCGCTCCGCTCATCGATGGGCTGCTCGCGCTCGCCGCCTGCGTTCGGGCATCGGACTTCGAGTCCGGCGTCTGGCGCGGCGTCGCCCGCGTGCTCGCCGCGGAAGCGCCGGCCGCACGGCGACTGCGCCGCGCGCTGCGGCTCATCGAGTTTCACTCCTACGGCGTCCTCTTCGAGATCGTGAACGTGGCGGTCCTCTGGGAGTTGCGCTTGTTACCGCGCGCGGAGCGCCTGCTCGATCAATCGGCGGAGGGACTCGTGGCCGCGATGGGGGCGATTGGAGAGTGCGAAGCGCTGCTCTCGCTCGCGGCGCCGCTCGTGGAGCAGAGGGACTTCTCGATGCCGGAGGCGCTCGCGGGCACCGCGCCCCGCATCGAAGCGCGGGCGCTCGCGCATCCGCTGCTTCCGCCCGGCGTTGCGGTCGCGAATGGCATCCGGCTCGCTGCGGGGGACAACGTGTGGATCATCACGGGTTCCAACATGTCCGGGAAGTCCACGTTTCTGAAGGCGGTCGGAACGAATTTGCTGCTCGCCGGCGCCGGGGGGCCGATCTGCGGAACGGGGATGAAGTGGACGCCGGTCGGGCTGTACACCGATGTGAACATTCGAGACTCTCTCGACGACGGCAAGAGCTACTTTCAAGTCGAGGTCGAGCGCGTGCGGAGAATGATCGATGCGGCAGCGCGCACTCCGATGATCCTGGCGATGTTCGACGAGCTGTTTCGCGGCACGAATTCGCTCGAACGGCTGGCGATCGCGCGAGCGATCCTCCGCGCGTTATGCGCCCGCGGCATCCTGGTGATCGCGGCGACCCACGACGGCGCGCTCACGCGGCTGGCCGCCGCGGATGACGCGAGCGGCATCTCGAACCATCATTTTCGCGAAGAGGTGCGCGACGGGACGATGCACTTCGACTACACGCTGCGACCGGGGGCGGCGCCGACGCGCAATGCCGTGCGCGTGCTGGAAGTATCCGGCTATCCGAAGGCGCTCGTCGACGAGATCCTGCGGGAAC
Organism: Planctomycetota bacterium; assembly: GCA_022616235.1. Taxonomy (GTDB): domain Bacteria; phylum Planctomycetota; class UBA8108; order UBA1146; family JAKEFC01; genus JAKEFC01. The sequence continues at coordinate 2,159 of JAKEFC010000056.1, read as the reverse complement.
TCGAGGAGCCTGCGTCCGAAGGACGGGAGAGGAGTTCGCCATGACCGGCGCCGCCTGGCAGCGGCTGTCCAAGAACGAAGTCTTTCGCTGCCGCTACTACGCGTTGTCGCACGACCGCTACCTGCGACCCGATGGCGAAGCAGCGGACTACTATTACATCGACGTCGCCGGCGCCACGATGGTCGTGCCCCGCCTCGATGACGGCCGCTTCGTCATGGTACGGCAGCATCGCTACCTCTTTCGGGCGCCGTGCCTCGAATTTCCCGCGGGAGGACTGGCCAGCGGCGTGGATCCGCTCGAGAACGCGAAGAAGGAGCTGCGCGAGGAGGCCGGACTAGGCGCGGGGGAGTGGCGTCGCATCGGCGCATTCGCGCCCTACAACGGCGTCTCCAACGAGACCTGCCATCTCTACCTCGCCACGGCGCTCACCGAAGTGGGTGCGGAACCGGAGCCGACCGAGCAGATGGAGATCGTGCGCGTCACGCCGGAAGAATTGCGCGCGGAGATCGCGAGCGGGCGCTTATGGGATGGCATGACGGCGGCGGCGTACGGGATACTTTGCGCGCAGGGGCTTCTCTCTCATGCCTGAAGAGCCGCTCCCCGACCTTCGCGCGGCAGGCGTTCTCAAACTCCGTGCCGGCAGGGTGGGATCCGTGCTCCGGCGCCATCCTTGGATCTTCGCCGGCGCGGTCGAATCCATCGAGGGAGATCCGCCGTCCGGCGCGATCGTGCAAGTCGTCGACGAAAGTCGCGCGCCGCTCGGGCTAGCGGCGTACTCGCCGGCATCGCAAATCATCGCGCGGCTGTGGACGTATCGTGCGGAGGAGGAATTCTCTCTCGACCAGATCCGTGCGCGCGTCGCCCGCGCCGCGGAACTGCGCGGCTCCCTCGCGCTGCGATCGGACCTCGACGCGTATCGGCTCGTGAACGCGGAGTCGGATCTGCTCCCGGGCATCGTCGTGGATCGCTATCGGAACTTCATCGTCTGTCAGTTCCTCGCTGCCGGCGCGGAGTTCGTGCGCGCGGCGATCGTACGCGCGCTGCTCGAGCTGTTTCCGGAGACACGCGGCGTCTTCGAAAGATCCGATGCTCCGGTCCGCGAGAAGGAGGGGCTACCCGCGCGCACGGGCGCGCTCGCCGGCGAGGCGCCGCCGGAGCACGTCGAGATCCGGGAGGGGCGCTGTCGTTATCTCGTGGACATCGCTGCGGGCCACAAGACGGGATTCTACTTGGATCAGCGCGAGGGGCGCGCGGCGGTCGCAGAACTCGCGAACGAGCGCGAGGTGTTGAACTGTTTCTCCTACAGCGGCGCGTTCGGGATCGCCGCCGCTCTGGGCGGAGCCAAGGCGGTCGCGAACATCGACACTTCGGCGGCGGCGCTTGACCTCGCGCGGCGGCATGCCGCGCTGAACGGCGTCGCGGCGGAACGATGCGAGTACATCGAAGCGGACGTTTTCCAATTGCTGCGGCGTTTCCGCGACGCGCGCCGCCGCTTCGACTTGATCGTGCTCGATCCGCCGAAATTCGCGGACTCGAAAGGCCAGGTCGAAGGCGCGTGCCGCGGCTACAAGGACATCAACTTGCTCGCGCTCAAGATTCTGCGCGAGGGCGGTCGCCTCGTGACATTCTCCTGCTCGGGACTCGTCTCGACGGAGATGTTTCAGCGTGCGGTTGCGGCCGCGGCGGCCGACTCCGGCCGCTTCGTGCAGGTCCTGCGCCGGCTTGCGCACGGCCCCGATCACCCCGTCTCGCTGCATTTTCCCGAAGGCGCTTATCTCAAAGGCTTCGTGCTCGCGGTTTCCTGATGCGGCGCGGGATTTCACGCGCACGGGACGCCTCGCGGCGCGCAACGGATCGATCGGTGAATCGCATCGCATGCAAGAGTTCGCTTCGTGCAATGTGCACGACCGCGCGAGCGAATTCATCGTACGAAGCGATGACATCGCGGCGCGTTATCGTATCGGAAACATACGCGCGATTTAGTCGCGGCTATTCATCGAATTGACTACGCAATTCAGGAAAATTAATTGCTCCCGCATTGATCATCTCTTCGTCGCTTCCTAGCCCAAGTTACGGAGTTAAAAAACGTCGACTTAGGTAGAATAAGGACTTACGACTCCTTGAGTGGCTGTTTTTCCACTACATTTTCGGGATCTCTT
>JAKEFC010000055.1 GCA_022616235.1 Planctomycetota bacterium | reverse complement strand
GCGTGGACCGCGACAGCGGCCAACCGCTGAGACTACGTCGAGATTTTTGCTCGGCGCACCGCCCTCGCAAAGGAATTCAACATCGCTTGTTTTGGGTCTAGGCATCATTACTTTGCTCGATTTCGAGCCGCTGGGGCCGGTGTTGCCAAGGCCGCAAAAGCCGTTGGACTTCTTCGGCAAGGTGAATTACGCCGATGCAGTCGAAATGCAACCGGGTTGGACCTGGGCGGAAGGTTCCGTCTACCAAGGCCGCTTCGCGCACCGATACGTGGACAGCCTCGCCGACAAGAACATCGTCTCGGCGTTCCCGGTACGGCAAAAGGCGAATGCGTGGGCCGACTTCCAATACCTGTGCCTCAGCGCCAAGCTCGCGGACCCGAAGAGCGGCTCCCTGAAGATCACCTGTGTAACGCGCTGGAGTTCCCGCGATGGGTTCACGCTGAATTGCGGATCGTGGGCCGGATGGAAGCAACACCGGCTCGATTTCCGCAAGTACGGAGCGCGCACCTCCCGCGATCTCGGCATCACCTGGGAAAACGTGACTGCGCTCGAATTCTCCATCGAAGGGGGAATCTCCGACCTGTATCTCGATGACGTGCACCTCTGCAACTAGGCCGCGCGTCGTCGCGAGCGCGTTCCGCGCGGTCCCGCGGCTATGGAGAGTTCGATAATGGAGAAGCGGAAGAATTTGATCGTGCTCTTGGTCGCCGGCGGAATCGTCGCGGGACTCCTCGGCGCCGCGTACCCAATCCTTCGATACTTCTCGCTCATGGAGGTGGTCGTCGATTCCGGCCCCGATGCCTCCCGTAGCGTCTTTACCGTATGGCGTAGGACGCAGCCGCCGGTGCGCCACGGCGAATTCCGCTCCTATTGGCCGCAGAGTCCGTTGTTGTATTCGAGAGGGCAATATTCCGACGGGCAACTGGATGGCGTTTGGACCTACTGGGACGAAGACGGCCGCGTGGCGAAGCAGTGCCGCTATGCGCCCTTGCGGACGCCGCCGCCGTCCATGACGCTCCCGCCTCCATTGGAAACAAAACGCGAGCCGCCTTGGTGGGAAGGCGCCGCCGACCAGGTGCTGCCGGACGGCATCTACACGCGGCGCCGGTCGCAAGATGACGCGATCGATCGGCAGACGCGCTGGGTTGGCGGCAAATTGGCGGAGGTCCGCACGGCGCCGCCCTGGTTCGGCGAGTGAAGCGGCGCCGCCGCGCGAAGCTCCCCCGCCTCGCGCCCGCGCGCGTCACTTCTCCTGGGCTCGAATCCGCTTCACGATGGATCCGATGACGGGGAATTCCGCCAGCTCGATCCAACCCTTGCGGACGAAATAGAAGATCATCAGGATTGCCAGGATCGTCATGCCGATCATCACCGTAGTGAAGCTCCCCGACCACGACCCCGGCGGCCAGAGGTCGAAGTTCATGCCGTACACGCCGGCGATGAACGTGAGCGGTATGAAGATCGTGGAGATGATGGTGAGCACCTTCATGACCTCGTTCAGCTTCTGGCTCAAGCTGGAGACGTAGATTTCGGTGAGTCCCGCGGCAAGCTCGCGGTAGGTCTCCACCATGTCGAGGATTTGCACGGCGTGGTCGTAGCAGTCCCGCAGGTACGTGCGGGTCTGTGGCGTGACGAGGTCGCTCTCCTCGCGGATCATGCTATTCACCGCGTCGCGGAGGGGCCACATCGCGCGGCGGAGCGTGAGCAGGTTGCGCTTCGCCTCGTAGATCTTGGCGAGGCAGTTGCGCGTCGGATTCTCGATGACATCGTCCTCGAGCGCTTCCAGACGCTCGCCGTGGGTCTCCAAGATCGGGAAGTAGCCGTCCACGATCGCATCGATGATCGTGTAGGCGAGGTAGTCGGAACCCGAACGGCGCATGAGGCCCTTCCCCTTGCGGAGCCGCTCGCGGACGGGACCGAGACAGTCTCCGTAGTGCTCCTGGAAGGTGATCACGAAGTTGGGGCCTATGAAGATGCTCGTCTGGTCCGTGCCCACCATTTCGCCCGGCTCCGGCATGCGGGTGATCACGTAGAGGTGAGTATCGTAATCATCCATCTTCGGGCGCTGCGTGGAGGTGGCGATGTCCTCGACCGCGAGCGGGTGCAATCCGAAGCGCTCGCCGAAGGCCTTGAGCAGCTCCACGTTGCCGAGCCCTTGCACATCGATCCAGGTGACGTGGGACGGCGTGACGAGCGCGCGGCACTCATCGACCGTGAGAAGGTCCATCTCCTCGATCGAGTGCTGCGAATAGCGGATCGCATGAATCCGCGGCGGCAGCGACTCCGGCGCGACGACGGGAATGCCTGGCGGCGCGCCGGCGGGCGCGCGCGAAGTTCTGCGTCTCGGCATGGCAGCGGTTCCTACGCCTTACGGATGAGGCCTTCCGGCCAAGTGCGGCGGTAGTATAGCGAGGCTCCGCGACGCGGCGACAAGAGACTCCCGGAATCGCGCGCGGGGCGGGTCAGTCGCCGAGCGATCGCGGCGCGCGCGCTGAGGCGCTTGCGCCCACGCGCGGCCATCGCGACAATTCGCGCGCGGCGATTCGTGCGCTCCGGCCGGCGGCCATGCGCCGCGAGAGGTCTGCCCCTTGCAAACGAAGGACGAAGAAATGAGTTC
>JAKEFC010000054.1 GCA_022616235.1 Planctomycetota bacterium | reverse complement strand
CAAGCCCAATCCTGAGTACGGCAACGGCAGCCGCTCCCTAAATCGTGTCGAGAAAACAGGATGGGCCTAAACTTACTGGCATTGCGTCAAGCCGCAGCACTCCATGCGTGGCGCTCGGGGTGCGTATCGACTCTCTCTTACCGCGCGAAGCGCGGTCGTGGAGCGCGATGGCCAGGCACCGCCTTTCCCCGACTTGAAGCGAAACGTCGAGCCAATCACGCCTCCTGCCGCAAGGCGAAAGGCTGCGTCAAGCCGCAGCACTCCATGCGTGGCGCTCGAGCGCTTTACGACATCCCTCCCACCGCGCACCCTTCTCGGGCATGGCATGGCGGCGCACTCCGGGATAGGCTCTCCACGGTGAAGACAGGTGCAAGCGAGAGCGGGCGGTTTCTATTCTCGCGGCGATGCGGCCGCGACGCGGCGGGCGGCGCCACGGCGAAAAACCCATGAGCCCCGCCGATGCCCATGAGCCCGCCAAGCCGCTGGCAGCCCCCGGGGAAGCCGCCGCAGAGGCGCCCAAGGAGGCGCCCGGAGATGCCGCCGCATACACGGCCGGCGCAACCTCCGGCCCCGAATCCGGTCGAGATACAGCGGCAAGAACCGCGGAGGACCCGGATCGGAGGGATGTCCAAGCTTCCGTCGCGGGAGACCCGCGCGCGTTCGAAGCGTTGGTGCGCAGGCACCAGGACGCCGTATTCACGCGGATCTACTTCATGGTGCGCGACCGCGCCCTGGCGGAAGACCTGGCGCAGGAAGCGTTTCTCAAGGCTTATCGGAGCTTGGGTGGATTTCGAGGCGAAGCGCTCTTCGCGACATGGCTCGGCCGCATCGCGGTCAACGTCACGATGCACCACTTCGAGCGGGAGCGCGCGCTGAAGCGCGCGGGAAAGGTCGTCTCATTGAACGCGACGGACGCGCGGAGCGGGCGAGCCCCGGCGGTGGAGATCGCCGATCGCACGCATGATCCCGAGGCGCGGGCGCTTCGAAACGAGCGCCAGCAAGCGATCCTGGATGCGGTCCTCGGACTCGATGTCGAGTACCGCCTCGCCCTCGCGCTCCGCGAATTTCACGGCTTCAGCTATCAGGAGATCGGCGATCAACTGGGGCTCCCGATCGGAACGGTCAAGTCGAAGATATTTCGCGCGCGGCAAATCTTGCAGCAAACTCTGAAAGACATCCTGTGAACGAGCCTACGAGCCACCCGGGAGACGAGATCCTTTCCCTCTACCATGACGGCGAGGGGATTCCCGAGATCTTGCGCGACGTCGAGGAGCACTTGCGCGAGTGCGGCGCATGCCGCGACCGGTTGGAACGATTCCGTGGGCTCTCGCGCCAGCTCCGCGAGCTTCCATCCCTTCCCGCGCCGGCGTCGATCTTGCAGAACGTGCGGCAGGAGATCGCCCTCCCGCCGGCAACCATGGAACTCCCGCGCGGGAGCGCGAGCCCTTGGTTCACGCGCATTGCGGCGCTCCTCCTCGTCGGCTCGGTCGCCTTCGCGTTCTATCAAGTGCGCGAAGACATGTTCGGCAGGCGCGAGGATGCGCCGCTCCTCGCGAAGCGGGAGCGAGAGGATCGCTCAGGGGCGGCGGAGCCGAGCGCGCCGGGGCGGCCGCCGGAGTCCACAGCCTCCATTCCGCTCCAGACATCGGAGCGCGCAGCTGCGAGCGAGGACGCCCGCGTACCGGAATCGGAAGGACGAAGCTTAGGAGCGCGCCAACTCGATGGCGATCTCGCGGCGCCAGCTCCCGCGCCGCGTGCCGCCCGCGGTGTCGAATCGGCGCCCGCGGCCGATGACGGATACGCGAAGAACAAGAGCGCGGACGCCGCCACTGCGCACGATCGCGAGCGCGACCGCGAGGGGCTCGACGCCGCGACCGCTGCGAGCGAGGCTCGCGAGCCGAAGACGGCGGAGGGCCTCGCAGCGGACCTCGAGCGCGGGCGTTGGGACGAATTCGGCGCCGGGGAGCGCGCGGGCGGCGAGGCGCGCGGCGCGGGCAGCGAGGAAACCGCCGAAATACCGGCCCTAAGTGCGGCGTTCGCATTCGTCGCGGATCCCGCCGCGCATCCCGCTCCGGAAGGAGCCCGAATTCTTGCGATCACGCTGGAGGCGGCCGATCCCCGATCGCTCGCCGCGTTGCAGCGGAGTCTCGCGCTCTTGGCCATCGGCGCAGATCCGCGCACGCTCGAGCAGGAGCTGCGCCCCATCTCCGCCGTCGCGTTCGGGCCTCCCGCCGCCGGCGACGCGCCGCAAGCGGCGGCGCGCGAGCAGGCTCCGGATGCGGCGGCAGGAGCGTTCGACGCGAGATTGACCGAAGGAGAGTTCGCCGCGCTCTCGATTTGGGCCGCGGAGCGAGCGCTTCGCGACACGAAGCTCGGCCGGCGGCGCGGTGAGATCGCGAAGGAGGAATCCCCGGCGTCGGGGGCGAAACTTGACGAAGGCGCGGCCCCCGAGGCACGCGGCGAGCCGGAGACTTCTGTTCGCGACCTGGCAGAGAAGAAGAGAGCCAAGACGAAGGGTGAGGCGCAGGCGACCGTACCCGTCCGGATCATCATCCTCCGAAAGCAAACGCCATGAGCGGCTCGAGATCGATCGAGGACTTTCAGCGGCGAATCGAGGAGATCTACGGCGCGAGGGACCGGGCCCGCGGTGTGGCTGGCACTTACATGTGGTTCATGGAGGAGGTCGGCGAGCTGGCGCGCTGCTTCAATTCTCCCGCGCCGAATCGGACGGAGGAGGCGCGCGAATTCGCGGACTGCCTTGCCTGGCTCGCCACGCTCGCATCGCTCCGCGGAATCGATCTCGCGGCGGCGGCATGGGAAAAGTACGGCGCAGGCTGCCCGCGCTGCGCGTCGTCCCCCTGTCGCTGCGCGCATCGCGCCCCGTAGCTCGAGCGGCGCGACATTACGGCGTTGCGCCTCCGAGCAGCGTTTCTACTTCTTTCACGACTTCGGCGAGTGCTAGTGGTTTCGTGAAGACGCGGACGGCGCCGAGCTTCAAGGCCGACTCGCTGACGACGGGCGTCGGATCGCCGGTGATCGCGATCAGCTTTACCCGCGATTGATGGCGGAGCAAGTACACCGACACTCCGACGCCGTCCTCTTCCGGCATGTTGAGATCGGAGATCACGAGCGAGAATGGGCGCCGCTGCAAGTTTTCGATCGCTTCTTTGCCGTTCGCGCAATCCGCAACCTCGTAGCCCGCGGTCTCGAGTGCGATCCGCAGCGTCTGCCGCACGTGCGGCTCGTCGTCCACGACCAAGATTCGTTTCGCTGCCAAGCTCGACCCCTTGTCATCGCTCGTTGAGGCGCGACTCCGATCGCACGAAATCGTATGCCGCGCGACGATCGAGAGTCAGCTCGCCCGCAGTTGCGGCGCGTGAAGCGTAAAGCGATACTAGATATGAATTTACGGAAACCGGAAATTCGCCGAATCAGAGTCGCCGCGCCATGGCTCCACGCCGCGCGTCGCCCCCCCAGGGCATGCGGCGGGATCCGTTTTCGCCGAAGTTGCCGAACTCTTCGCACGCTTTGCACTCGCTCGAAGCTCCCGTGCTCGCGCGCGTGCGCCGGACTCCGAGCGAAACGCTCGCGCTCCGCACCGCTCCTCCACCAAGCGCCGCGCCGCGCCGCGCCGCAAATGCGCGCGATCGCGGATCGAGCGCAGAAAACAACGCCGGACCGCAAGGGATTTTCCAGGCGGCGAAGCTCCGGATGTGGCCGCTCCCCACGAGGTTTTTCGGATAGGCACTTACTCCCGGCCCCGCGTTGCGTAGAATCCCCGCATGCGACGGCTTCCCTGGACGCTCTACCGCTACGTCGGCAAGGAGATGCTCGCGATCACCTGCGTGAGCTTGGGGGCGCTCTCCCTTCTCTTCATGATCGTGAGCGGCATCCGGAGCGTGAACGAGGGCTTCGACCTCAACATCGTCATGCCGTGGATCTTCGAGTCCCTGGGATATTCGCTCTTCTTCACGGTTCCCGCATCGCTCCTCGTGGCGACCACCCTCTGTCTGGGCCGTTTTTCCGCGGACCGCGAATACACGGCGACGAGCGCGGCTGGGATCGCACCGCTCCACATCTTCGCCCCGATCGCCGTGATGTCCGGCGCGCTCGCGGCGATCGCCCTCGTTACCGTCGGCGACGTGATGCCCCGCGCCCACTATCTGCGCCGCAACATCGCGCGCTACCTCGCGAAGCAGTTGAGCGATCTCGGTGAGGGCTACAGGCGCGTGCTCCCGATCGAAGGGGGCCGGGTCTATTGCGAATCACACAACGGCCCCTTGCTCCACGGCGTCTTGATCGAGAAAGACCTGAAGATCGACGCATCGGAGCTGGATGGTCGCGCTCTCGTCGGAGGAGCGGCGCCGAACGCCGAAGTAGAAACCGTGCCGATTCGCGTTTTCGCGCGTACGGGGAAGGTCGACGTGGACACCGAGCGCGAAGTGGTGCGCATCCAGCTCGATCAGATCCAGGGAATCTTTCCGAATCGGGAATCGAAGGTCTTCATCGAGCACCGGAACCTGACCGAGGGGTGGGACTTGATGAGCAGCACGGGCACTGTGCTCGAGTTCCCCATCAACGAGAAGCCGCGCAGGATTCCGGATGACTACTCCACATCCGAGCTGCGAAAGAAATCGCGCGAGTTCGGCGACAACGTCGAACAGAGCCAGGCGAAGCTAGGCGCCGCGGCCACCGACGAGGAGCGCCGTACTCTGGAGGAGCAGATCAAGGCCTACAAGAAGGCGCAGCGCGACATCGCCGCGCAAATCTGGTTTCGCTATGCGATCGCGCTCTCTTGTTTCACGTTTCCGTTCCTCGGCTTCTCGGTGTCGCTCGCCTTCGTCGAGCGCCATCGCCTGGTACCCTTCTTCATCGCCTCGATGCTCACGATCGTCATCTTCTATCCGCTCGTCTTCGGTGGCGAGGTCGTCGCCAGGTCGGGGGCCTTGCCGGCACCCATCGCGATGCTCGCCGGCAATGCCGTTCTGTTCGCGGTCGCCTGCGCGATGACCGGGCGGTTGTACCTCCGGTGACCTCAGGCCAACCATCGCGCCTCGCGGCGCTCCTCCCATTCGGCATCCTGGATCGCTACGTCATGCGTCAATTCTTGGTCGCGTATGCGATCTGCACCGCCGCGCTGCTCGGCCTCTTCGTGCTCATGGATGGCCTCGCGAAGCTCGAGTATTTCCTGAAGCAGCCCGAGAACCTCTTCGTGGTCCTATTCCGCTACTTCCTTGCGTTCATTCCAGTGTATTTCACGCAGTTCCTCGGCCCGGTCTTCACGCTCATGGCCGCGATGTTCTCGGTGACAATGCTGAACAAGGGGAGCGAATTCACGCCAATGAAAGCGGCCGGCCGGTCGATTCAAAGGCTGCTCGCGCCGTATTTCGTCATGGCGGCGCTCTCCGCGCTCGCAATGATCTTCGTGCAGGAGCTGGTCATCCCGAATCTGAAGGACCAGATCCGCGTCGCTTTCGACTACGGCAAGCGCAAGAAGGGGATCGAAGCGTCCTTCACGGATTCCCGCGGCACTCACTTCAAGGTCGATGAGTACCTGCCGAGCAAACAGCAGGGCTTCGTCATCGAAGTGACCAAGCTGCACCCCAACACGGGATTCAAGACCGAGATCGTGGCGCGGTCGATGCGGTGGGTGCGGACCGAAAATTCGGGCTACTGGATCCTGGAGGATGCGCGCGAGCAGCAATGGGATGCGAAGGGGCGCGAGGTGATATTCCCGGGCGCCACCGGCAAGGACCGCATCACGCTCGCGTCCAAGGAGGTGCCGATCGATGATACCGACATGCAGCCGATCGACCTCGAATCGAGCGATCGCGAGATCCCGTATCTCTCGCTGGGCGAGTTGCGCGACCAATACAAACGGCGCCCGCAATTGAAGCATCTCGAGGTGATGCTGCACATGCGCCTCGCCTTCCCGATGGCAAACTTCGTCTTGCTCCTGCTCGGCTTGCCGTTCGCGCTACGCGGCGAGAACCGCAGCGTGATCCTCGGCGTGATCGCGGCGACCGTCATCTCCGCCGCGTATCTATTCTCCACGACGATTTGCATGGGGCTCGGCAGCGGCAATTTCTCGCCCATGCTCGCGGCCTGGCTGCCGGTGCTCTTCTTCGGGTCGCTCGGTGTGACCCTATACAGCGGCATGAATACCTGACGGGCGGCGGCGCCCGTGTCCCTCCTCGTTTGCGCGGCGGCATTCGCGACCGCCGCGATCTCCGGCACCTTCGGCATGGCGGGCGGGCTCATCCTGCTCGGCGTCTACCTTGCGGCGCTGCCCGTCGTCGACGCGATGCTGCTCCACGGCATCACGCAGCTCGCCGCGAACGGATCGCGCTGCTTCCTGCTCCGCCGCTTCATCGACTTCCGGGCGGTCCGGCGCTACTTCGCCGGCGCGGGCGCCAGCTTCGCCCTCTTCGCATTCATCGCCATCACGGTTCCCAAATCCATCGCCTTCCTCCTCTTGGGAGCGGTCCCCCTCGCCGCGGGGGTCGCGCGGCAGGCGCCGCTCGTCTCGATCGCGCGGCCGAGCCAGGCGATCGCGTGCGGCGCGATCGTCACGGCGTGCCATCTCACGGCGGGCGCGGCAGGAGCGCTTCTCGATCTCTTCTTTCTCGATGGCACGCTCGATCGGCGGCAGGTCGTCGCGACGAAGGCGTGCACGCAGTGCATCGGGCATCTCTGCAAGATCGCCTACTTCGGAGTCGTGATCCCGGCCGCCGCGGGGCCGGCGGCAGCGGCGAGCTTCTCGGCATGGCTCTATCCCGCGCTCCTCGCCTGCGTATTCGCCGGAACCGCCGCCGGCAACCGTGTGCTCGCGAGAATGACCGACCATCGCTTTCAGCGCTGGTCACGCCGCCTCGTCACCGCGATCTCGAGCCTCTACCTACTTCAGGGACTGCGCCTGCTGCTCGCGGAGAGAAATTAAGCCGCGCGCCTCTCCGTGCGGCGCGCAGCGCGGTGGGGAATGTCGGAAAGCGCCCGGTGGGTCACGCATGGAGTGCTGCGGCTTGACGCAGCCTCTCGTTACGAGGCTCTGCCGCGTAACGGGCGGGCCCAAGGCTCTGCGTCCGATGGTGTGACGATACGGTGCGTGCCGGCCCGTGTAACCGAACAGCGGCGGAGCCGCGGGGGCTCGGTGTCGAGGCGGGAGCCTCGACACCAGGGTCCACCGCACTCCACGACCGGGCGCTCTACGTCGAGTGGGTCTCGCGCAGGGCGCGGTCGAGGTCGTCGATGAGGTCTTCGACCTCTTCGATGCCGACCGAGAGGCGGATCAGGCCGTCGCTCAGCCCGCCCTTCACGCGCTCTGCGCGCGGGATCGAGCCGTGCGTCATCGACGTCGGGTGCTCGATGAGGGACTCGACGCCGCCGAGGCTCTCCGCCAGGGTGAAGATCCGAGTGCGCGAGACGACGTCGCGCGCCATCGCCTCCGATTCGCCGGCCAGCGTGAAAGACACCATGCCGCCGAAACCCGACATCTGCTTCCGTGCGATCGCATGTCCTGGATGCGCCGGCAGCCCCGGGTAATAGACGCGCTCGACCATCTCGTGGGCGGCAAGAAAGGACGCGATGCGCTCTGCATTTTGGACGTGCCGCTCCATGCGCACGTGCAGCGTCTTCGTGCCGCGCAATACGAGGAAGCAGTCGAGAGGTCCGGGCACGCCCCCCACCGCGTTCTGGAGGAACGCGAGCTTCTGCGCCAGGTCCGCATCGTTCACGACGAGCGCGCCGCCCACGACATCGGAGTGCCCGCCGAGGTACTTGGTCGTGGAGTGCACCACGATGTCGGCGCCAAGCTCCAGGGGCCGCTGCAAGTAGGGGGTCGCGAACGTGTTGTCGACTACGACCAGCGCGCCCGTCGCGCGGCCGATCGCCGCCGCGGCCGCGATGTCGATGATCTTGAGGAGCGGGTTCGTGGGCGACTCCAGCCAGATCATGCGCGTGCTCGGCCGGAGCGCGGCGCGGACGCGCGCCGGATCGCTCGCATCCACGAACGTGAATTCGAGGCCGAAGCGGCGATAAACGCGCTCGAAGATGCGGTAGGTCCCGCCGTAGAGATCGTCGCACGCGACCACGTGAGCGCCGGTCTCGAGCAGCTTGAGGACCGCATCGGTCGCGGCGAGCCCGCTCGCGAAGCAAAGGCCGCGCTCCCCCCCCTCCAAGGCGGCGAGATTCCCTTCCAGCGCGGCGCGCGTGGGATTCGACGTGCGGGAATACTCGTAACCCTTGTGCACCCCGGGCCGCTCCTGTGCATAGGTCGAGGTCAAATACACGGGGGTCATCACGGCGCCGGTGGCTGGATCGGGACTCTGTCCGGCGTGGATCGCGCGGGTGCCGAAGCGCATCGCCTACCTCTTCGTGCTCACCGAATGGAGGACGTCCCACTTCGTCAGGATGCTGTGTTCCTTGCCGTCGGAGACGACGAGGACCGCGGGAACCCCCGTCGAGAACAGTTCCACGACCTTGTCGGCCGGCGCGTGCGAATCCACGACGGGAAACGGAGCATCCATGATCGCACTCACGGGTAGGCGCGTCGCCTCGTCGCCGCGCAACAGCAATTGGATCACCTGCGCCTCGCGCACGCTGCCGACGACCTTGCCGCTCTTGATCACGGGGAGCTGCGAGATGTCGTTGTCGCGGAGCAAATTGATCGCGTCGATCGCCGGCGTTTCCGGCGCGACGGTGATCAATCCCTTCAGCGATGTCTGGCGGCGTGCGAGGATCTCGCCGACCGAAAGATCGATTCCCGCATCGAGGAGCTGGTTGCGCTTCAGCCAATCGTCGTCGTAGACCTTGGAGAGGTAGCGCTCGCCGGTATCAGGGATGATCACGACCATCAAGTCCCCCGCCTTCATCTGGGCCGCGGCGCGCAGCGCAGCGACCATCACGCAGCCGGCGGAACTGCCGGAGAAGATCGCCTCCTCTCGTGTGAGGCGTCGCGCCATGCGATAGGCCTCGGGGTCGCTCACCTGAATCACCTCGTCGATGTACTTGAAGTCGATGGTCCCCGGAATGATGTCCTCGCCGATCCCATCGATCTTGTAGGTGCACGCCTCGCCGATCTTGCCCGTGGTGAAGTATTCGAAGAACAGCGATCCGATCGGGTCGGCGCCGATCACGCGCACGTTCGGGTTTTTTTCCTTCAGGTACTTGCCGATCCCTGAGATCGTGCCGCCGGTGCCCATGCCGGCCGCGAAGTGCGTGACCTTGCCATCCGTGTCGCGCCAGATCTCCGGACCGGTCGTGCGATAGTGCGCTTCGGGGTTCTGCGGATTCTCGTACTGATTCGGAAAGAAGGAATTCTCGGTCTCGCTCGCGAGGCGGCGCGCCACGGAGTAGTAGGATCGGGGATCGTCGGGCTCGACGGCGGTCGGCGCGAGGATCACCTGTGCGCCGAATGCCTTGAGGAGCTTCGACTTCTCGGATGTCACCTTGTCGGGCATGGTGAAAATCGCGCGGTATCCGCGCACGGCGGCGACCATCGCGAGGCCGAGCCCGGTGTTGCCGGAGGTGCACTCGATGATCGTGCCCCCCGGACGGAGCTTGCCCGCGCGCTCCGCCTCGTCGATCATTTGCACGGCGATCCGGTCCTTCACGCTGCCGCACGGATTCGCGGCCTCGTGCTTGACGACGATCTGCCCTTTGATCCCCGCGGAGAGGCGATTCAGGCGGATGAGCGGCGTGTTTCCGACGCACTCCAGGATGTTGTTGTGGATCTTCAAGGCCCGCACTCCCTGCACTGCCGCGCGTACCGAGCGGCGATGGCGCCTGACTTTACGCGCCGAACGCCGGACGGAAAGCGCGGATTCTAGCCCGCGGCGGCGATTCCGGCAAATGGGGCGGCGAGCGCGCGCGCGCGCAACGGCCGCGGTTTTTCTACTGCTGCTCGCTCTCGTTTCCCTCGCGGCAAGCTGCGCCTGGCATTCGAGCGCCGATCCCACGCGCCTGCTCGCCCGCGCCCCCGCGCCTCTGCCGCCGGATGCGTGGCCCGCTCGACGCGATCACGATCTGGACCGGATTGCCGGCGCGATGCTGCCGATCGTGCGCGAAGTGCGAATGGTCGCCGTGGAGGTGGACGGCAAGCTCGAGCCGCGCCCCTTGGAGATCCCCGCGGTCGCGGTCGTCGACCCGCGAGCGTGCGGGCGCGGCGTCATGCGCAAACTCATGGCGGTTGATGAAAAAGGCACGATCCTCGACGCGAACGAGCCCCCGGAATACCAGTTCATATCGTTCAAGCCCGGACCGCAGACCGTGGAGGAGCTTACCCAGGCGGAGCGTTTCGACTCCTTGCGGCACCTCTTCGGCGGCGACTATTTCAAGCTACTCGACGCCGCGGGCCCGGCGCGGGGCATGGTCGTCTATTTGGAGGGCCTCGGAGGGGACGATTACGTGGCGCCGACGCTGGAGGCGCTGCGAGCCGATGGCTGGACGACCGCGACCAAGAGCTTCAAGTGGGTCTCGAGCTTCGAGCGCATCGACGCCGCCGGGGAGGGCGGGATCGAACGCGCTGGCGAAGCCGTGGCGCGTGCGATGGATGATTGCCTCGCCGAGGAGGCGTATGCGGTCGAAGCGCTTCTCGAATACCTCGAGGCAACGCGCCCGGAGCTGCCGCGCCGCCCGCTCGTCCTGATCGGCGCGAGCGGTGGAGCGCTCGCCGCGCCGGCGATCGCTGCGCGCCTCGCCGGCCGAGTCGATGCCGCCGTCCTCATCGCGGGGGGCGCGAATCTCTTCGAGATCACGCAATTCAGCAGCCGGACGGGCGGCGGGCTCGAGATCGGATGGCCGCCCGGCGGGCCGACCGGCGAAATGATCGCCGCGATCTCGGAGCGCTATCTCGCGCGCTCCCGCCTCGACGCGGCGCACTCGGCGTGCTTTCTCGCCAACGTTCCGGCCGTCGTCTTCGACGGGAGATTCGATCGCATCGTGCCCGCGCGCTGCGGCGATCTCTTGTACGAGCGGCTCGCGCGCCCGGAGCGCATTCGCTTCTTCGGCGGCCACGCGATCGTCTTCTGGCGCCTCCCGGGATACGCCGAGTGGATCCGCGACTGGGTGCGCCGCGCGACGGAGCAGGGCGGGAAATAGATCGCGTCATCCGGTTGCGCGTGTCTCGACCTCACGCAGGTCGCCGATGCGGCGCGTCAGCTTCACGCGGTCGTAGTGCTCGAGCACCGGGATGATCAACTTCCGCGTGGTGTCGAGCGCGACGCGGGCCTGGGAGGCGCTGAACGCGCCCTCCGCTTCGAAGAGCTTCCGCAGGCGGACGATCCCCTCGTCGAGCGCGTCCCGGTGTACAATCACCTCCGGCGAGATGCGAAGCAGGATCTCCTCGTCGATGAGGAGCGCTTGCACTTTCTCGAAGAGCGCCTCCGCCTTGCCGGACTCCGCCGCGAGATCCGCGAGGCGCGGCGGCTGGAAGAGATCTTTCTTGAAGCGGGCGACGACCGTGTCGTAGCACGCCTGTTCATCCGGCTTGAGCGCAACGCGGCGCCCCGGCAAGGAGAGGCGACCGCCGCGAATTACGTGCAGCTTCCCGTGCTGATCGAGGAATTGCGTGAGCGCCTCGAAGAATTCGTCTTCGAGATGCGCGGCATCTCGCGCCTCGAGTCGAGGAACGTGGACGCGGTATGGGTCGCGCCGAAAGCAGGCATCGAGCGCAGCGAACAGCCTCTTCTCGCCGAGCGCGAGCCCCTCGCTCCCGAACCACCCCCGCCCCTGCCCGGCCGGCACCAGCGCTCCGCGCCCTTCGAGATCTCCGAGGGTTTTCTTCACTTCTTCGAGCGGGAGCCCCGTTCGGTGCGCCAACTCCTTCGATTCAACGAGCTGAAAAGGCGACTCCTGCGCGATCGAAAGTACGAACTCCTCCTTCGATCCGAGCGCCGCGTGCTTGCGCTCGAGCGCGCGCAGTACATATTCGCGTCCCATCTTCAATCGCCACGCGGAGCGGTCGAGCACCTCGCCGCCTCCGAGGGTCAGCATCGGCGATTCCTGGCGAAACACGTAGCGGTCGCCGGGGGCGACTACGACCGGCTCGTCGAAGCGGAACTGCGCGAATCCCTCCTCGCCGGGGCCCAGCGTCTTGTCCTCTAGCAGGTAGACCTTGCCGATTACTTCCGCCGTGCCCGTGTGAAAGCGCACCGGCATCTGGTGGCGAACCGGCTGCCGCAAGTGGCCGAGGACCCGCACCGTCGCCTCGATCATCTGCGTCGCGCGAAAATAGCCGGGGGTTGCTGCGACCATGCCGCGATGCGCCTCGCGGTAGTCGATGTCGCTCAGGTTGAGCGCCGTCGAATGCCCGGCGCGCGCGTGCTCGACGTGCAGCTTGTACGCCTGCACGCCGCGGACGCGCCCCTCGCGGCCGAGCGGCAAAAGCTCGATGCGGTCGCCGACGCTCACGCCGCCGGACACCGGAATGCCCGTGATCACCGTGCCGTGACCGCGCGCCGAAAACACGCGCTGCACCGGCATGCGGAACACGCCCTCCTCGCGCCGCGGCGGGACCGCGCGGATCGCCTTCTCGAGCCCGACCCGGAACTCCGTGAGGCCGGCCCCGGTCGCGGCGGAGAGGCGATACACCTCCGCGCTTTCCAAGAAGGTGCCGCGCGTCATCTCGGTGACTTCCTCGACCACGAGGTCGACGAGCGCGGGCTCCACGAGATCGATCTTGTTGATGACCACGATGCCGCGCTGGATGCCGAGGAGCGTCATGATGTCGATGTGCTCGCGGGTCTGCGGCATGACGGAATCGTCCGCCGCCACGACGAGCATGACGAGGTCGATTCCAGTGGCGCCGGCGACCATGTTTTTCACGAACCGCTCGTGCCCGGGCACGTCGATGATCCCGACGCGCTCGCCGGTGGAGAGGACGAGAGGGGCGAAGCCGAGGTCGATCGTCAGCCCTCGATCTTGCTCCTCCGGAAGCCGGTCCGGGTCGATCCCGGTGAGTTGCCGCACGAGGGAGGACTTGCCCTGGTCGATAGGGCCGGCGGTGCCGATGACGATGCTATAGATGAGATCCGCCGCCATGGTGCAGGTCGTTTCTTCCCGGCTCGTCGCCCAGGATGAAAAGGGGCCGCGCGGTCCCTCCCGCGGCGCCACTTCCCATCGGCGCAAGCCGCTCAGAATACTCGCCGTTTCGGAAGAATACAGAACCCTTCCGCCTCTTGACCATCCCACAATCGACCCCTAACATTCCACCGCATGAATCAAGCTCAGGCCCATGACGAGTTGTTTTGCAGGCTTGCCATCCGCCAAGGCGTGATGACTCGCGACGTCGGCATCGAGATCATCAAACGCTTCCGTGCCGACCCGCGCCGCTCGCAGGGGATAGGCGAATTCATCGTTCGCGAGGGGTATCTCGACAGGGAGGTCGTGGGCACCATCGAGGGCGCAATTGCGCAAAGGGCGGCCGGACACGTTTCCGAAGCGAAGCGTCCCGCCGCGCGGCCGCAACTGGCGAAAGGCGGCGCCGGGGCGCCGCCGCCGCGACGAGTGCCGCACCACCACGCTACGCACGTCCCGATCAGTTCCACGCAGCAGATTCTGGTGGGCTCGTCGCTCGTCGTGCTGGTGCTGTGCGTGATTTTCATCTTCTACATCATGGGATCCGGGAAGAAGCACGAAGACAGCAAGACGGCGAGCCAATCCCAGGCCACGACTCCCGTGCTCCCGGAGGTCCAGAAGTTCGAGACCGACCAATCGAAAGCGCGCGAAAAGCGGCAGGCCACTTACACGCAGGAGCAGATCGACAAGTTCATGGCCGACTTCAACGCCGCCATGACCGAAGCGGCGGACCTCGCGCGCGACTTCGAGTGCACCGGCTTGAACAAGCTGCGCGAGCGGCGGAAGGAAATGGGGGGCGACAGCCTGCCGCAAGAGATCGCCGACAAGTTCACGCAAGCGGAAAAGCAATTCCAATCGAAGGTTGACGACGCCTACAAGAGCCTGCTCGCCACCGCGAAAGAGCGAAAGACAAGCGGCAAAGAAGAGCAGCTCGCGGAGACCCTCGAAGATATCAACCGCCGCTGCGGGCCCGAGTATCGCGAGCGCGCCCAGAAGGAGTTGGGCGGCTAGGTCCGCCTCGGCGCCAAGCGATTCCCCCCAAAGCGACTCAGATCTCGCGAATCTGCCCCAGGGAGAGTTCTGCCTACCTTCAATTACTCGTGTCGAGGCTCTGCCTCGATACCGGGGGCTAACACCGGCACCACGTCAAGCGCGAAGCACGCCACGGCCTCGACACCAGTTGCCGCCGAGCGCAGCGCGCGAAGCCTCCCGATGCGGTACAGTGCTACGCCCATGTGTCTCGCACTGATCGCCTACCGTGTCTTTCCCGAATGGCCGCTCTTCGTTGCGGCCAACCGGGATGAAGAACGCGCCCGCCCCAGCCTCCCTCCCGCCCGGCGGCAGGTGGATGGAGTCGACGTGCTCGCGCCTCGCGACCTCCGCGCGGGCGGCACCTGGCTCGGCGTCAACGCGCGCGGGTTGCTCGCGCTCGTCACGAATCGAAGCGACCTCTTGCGTTCGCCGCCCCCGGGCGCGCGCTCCCGTGGTCTTCTCGTGGAGCGCGTGCTCGGCGCGGAAACGTGGGCGGCGGCAATCGCCCGATGGGAAGCCGACCGAACGATCCCTTCGTCGCCCTATAATCTGTTCCTCGCGGACAGCGCCAACGCCGCGCTGCTCGCGTGGGCGGGGGAAGGCGAGCCGAGCCGAACGGATCTCGCGCCGGGCGTGCACGTCGTGAGCAACCATGGATTCGGCAACGATCGAAGGGTCGGCGAGGTCGCGCGCGCTCTTCGTTATTGGGAGCGCGCGATGGCAGCGAGGACCGATCCGTGGGAAGCTGCGCGCGGGCTCTTATCCCTGGCGGAGGCAGACCGCGGACTGCCTCCCATCTTGAAGCGGGGAGCGATTCGCGGCACCGTCTCCGCGACCATCTGCGGGCTCGGCGCATCGAGCAACTGCCGCATGCTGCACGCGGACGGCCCCCCCGACGCCGCGGAGTGGGTCGAGTCCTCGATCTAGCGAAGGAAACACGATTCCGATGACGGCCCGACGGCCCGCTCCTGGGGAACGGCTCCACAAGTACATCGCGAATTGCGGCTATTGCTCGCGGCGGCGCGCGGAGCTGCTCATCGCGCGCGGCCTCGTTACCGTAAACGGCGCGGTGGTCACCGAGCCGGGCAGCAAAGTGATCCCGGGCAGGGATACGGTCCTCATCCATGGGGAGCGCATCGCGCGGAAGGAGCCGCTCACGATCATGCTCAACAAGCCGGCGGGCACGATCACGAGCACCCACGACACCCACGAACGACTCACCGTCATGGACATGCTGCCGAAGCACGTGCTCGAGTGCGGCGTGCTTCCCGCCGGGCGCCTCGACATGGACACGGAGGGGTTGCTCGTCCTCACGAACGACGGAGAGCTGTTGCACCGGATCACGCACCCGAGCTTTCGCTGCGAGAAGGAGTATCGCGTGCATCTCGACCGCGCTCCGTCGCGCAACGAACGCACGCGACTCGAAGAGGGGATCTATCTGCCCCAACTCGGGAAGCGCACGCAGCCGGCGCGCGTCGACCGCATCCGGCACAACACGGACGGGACCACGACTCTGCACATTCACATCGGCGAGGGAATGAAGCGGCAAGTGCGCCGGATGTTCGAAATCCTCGGCATGAAGGTGATCCATCTCGAACGAGTCGCGATCGGCAAACTGCGCCTCGGCGACCTCGAGCGCGGGAAGTGGCGGAAGCTGACCGGCGCCGAGATCGAGCTACTCGTCGAGGGGACCGAAACGCCGAAGCGGCCGCCGCGGCGCCGGGACGCTGCCAACCGTGCCCGCGCGCCATCCCGCGAGGATCGCGCGCGATCCAACAAGGGACACCGCTAGTCGGACTTCCGGGTGCCGAGCTTTCGCGCTTGCACGCGGGTCGGATCGTAGGGCCGTACCTGCAAGATCATGCGCATTCGTTAGCAATGGCGCCGCCCAGCCATGCGGCGAGAAGCCCAACGCCGGCCATTGCGACAATCGGCAAGACCGAGTACGCAATCAAGGCGAGCATCGAGAGGAGTTTGTTCCTTGGCTCTTGGCGCAGGCCAGGATTCATTTGACGCCAGGTGGCGTCGGTACCGCTTCCCACTTCAACAGGATCGCATCGTAGCGCTCTGCCTGCTGTTCCCACCGGCTCAATAGCGCTTCGAGACGATCCGACTGCTCTTTCGACCGCTTCAACTGAGCATCAGTCTCTGCTAGCTGCTCATTGATCTTTCGAGTTTGTGCATCGTATTCCCGTACCTGCCGGAGGAATTCAGCTTCATACGGAATAGCGTCATCGACGCGTTCAGAGCAAGAGGCGAGCATGATCACGGCCGGCAGGACTGCTACGAATACAATCTTCATGGACTATCCGCCTTTCCCGTCACCACAAGCGCTCCCGCTGCGTCGCGTCCTACGCGTGTCGCAGGATAGCTGGTGTGCAAGCGAGTGCCTATTCTCGCTCGCTGGCCGTCGACCATGTGCCGCAGACAGCCAGCGCCAACGACTTCTGAGGCGGCGGGCGCGCACCCACTTGCGACTTCAACCCCGCACCCTGCGCCGGCCGGCTGTTGCAGGGGGCTCTTAGCGGACATCTGGTCCTGCTGTTTGTCGGATGCTGCCGATTACTTCGTGCGCCGCATGGAAAAGGTTGGATAGCGCGTGACGCGCCTTCACCTAACGTTCGTTCTTCGGCTTCTGCGGTGAGCGTACCATCGAAAGTGCGCAGATAAAATCGCGTACGGCCCGGGCCCGGCAACGGTGTTTGCTGCGTCCGCTGGAGTTGAGAATGAAAAGACTCGGCTGACTCGAGGAAGGCATCGGCCGCATTGCGTACCGCCTGATGTTGGCCTGCGCCGATGATGCCACCACCAGTGCTGAAGTAGAGGCTGACGGAGCCGTCTGCGAAGACCACGAGCGTCGCCACAACAGGATCGTAACCGGTTTCCATGATCGCACCGAAGACATGCGGCAAAACAGAGGTCGGTCCAAGGCCAAGAGAAGTCGGCGTCGCTTCCAGCGCCTTGGCGCGGAGTTCGCCAAAGACGGGTACCTGTTTCTTGGCTCGCCGTCGAAAGAAACGCTCGAACAATGCTTTGCCCCACTGACGGATTGCGGTTCCGATGCCGGCGCGCAAGACTTCTCGCCGTGGCAACCCAGTCTCTTTGGCAGACTCTACCAAATTTCGCGAAGTCGCGGGCGGGCAGATGTGATCGCTCGCTAGGCGGCCTGCTGTTCCAACTCGCGAATTCGGGCCACAACCGCTTCGTCAGACGACGTCTCGAAAATCGTTTCGAGGAGCGCCGGAGCATCCGCACGCCGAATGACCGCCGTATCCACCATGTCGTGCTCTGCGGGAATATCGAAGAACCAGCAATCGAGAGTGATCTTCGAGGTCAGGCGATTGGATAGGAAGTCGACCTTGCTCCCTTGGGCGGTCTCGATAGCGAACGTTCCAGGCGTTGCGAGAAACGCCTCCAGCGCAGAGCGGGCAGTCGCCAAGGCTACCGGATCGAGGTGGTAGAGGGTGCCGCCCGTTGGCTTGATTCGGAGGAGCTTCTGCAACCAAGAGGGCTGGGGAGGCGGAGCCGGCTCGGTTCACCCATGGATGACTCGACTGCCGACCGAACACCAAATGTTCCGCATCAGACCCTCGATCGCCTTGCGGTTCAGTGGCGGGGACGACGCTACTCCTGACTTGTGTCTAGACCTCTGGGCGGCAACGCGCCGTAGTTCCCCCGTCCATTGGAAGCGCGAGTCATGGCGCGATGCTCGTAGTCCGCCGCTCACCACTCGGCGACGACGAGCCGGTAGCCAAGGTCCAACGCGTCGAGCTCCAGGAGCTGGCCGTGCCGCTCCTGCCACGAGCCGCTTTCGAGATCCGCCGCCAGTGCCCGAAGGCCACGTTCGCGGTCCGCCGCAGACATCAGCGCGTATGTCGAGATGCCTGCTCGCACCCTTGGGTCAAGATACGCTTCGGGCCGACGCCAGAATGCCCCGTGCATCCCGTCGACGCAGTCGTGCGGAATCGGCACCGCGACCACCCTTGCTCCGCCGAGGATGGAGACAAGATCGCGAATCGGAATCGCGCGAGGCCGATCCAGATCACGGATGCACGGCAGGTATTCGCGAATCAGCCAAAACGATTCCCAAACGTCCTGATCCCACGTCAACACGACCGCCCGCCTTCGAGCCACGCGCCGCATCTCACCAAGCCCACGGGTCAAGTCGCTCCAGTGATGCACGGTAAGGACGGCCAACGCGGATTCGAATGCCCCGTCAGCAAACGGGAGAGCCTCAGCCAACGCTCGAACTACGCGTGCCGAACCCTGGGCACGTTGCCGGATCATCGTCTCGGAAGGCTCGACGCCAACCACGAAGCGATCCGTCGGCTCGTATGACCCAGTCCCAGCTCCCACGTTTATCACGGACGTGGCGTCCCCGAGTGAATCGAGGATTCGACCGGCAATCCTCGGGTCTGGTCGGCGAGTCGCAGAGTAGGTCGTTCCAATCCTATCGTAGGTGTTCGTCATCACCATTCTCCAGCGGCATCACGACGTTGCCGCGTAGCCGCCGCCGAAGGCGGTCGGTTGCTGCGGCGTGTTGTGCGGCGACGGCATTCACTTGTCGGACCACACCGCGAGTTCGTTACCGCTCGGATCCGCATAGTGGAATCGGCGACCGCCAGGAAACTCGAATGGCTCTTTTGTGATCCGCCCACCCGCTTCGCGGACCTTAGTGATCGTCGTCGCGAGATCATTGGAGTACAGGATGACCAACGGCCCCCCCGGCGACACCTCTGGTTCCAGGCGCAGTCCTCCGGCCTCACCACCCTGTTTCTGGATACCGGCATAGGCGGGCCCGTAGTCGTTGAACTTCCAGTCAAAAGCTGCCTCATAGAAGCGCTTGGATTTGGCCATGTCGGTTACGGAAAGCTCTATGTAGTCGATGGCGTGTTGAATGTGACCTTGTTCTGCCATGTCCTTTGCCTCCCCAGCGTGCTGTGCCGATTTCACGTCACGGCTCCCGCAGGAACACAGCAACACCGCCGTGAAAAGAAGGGGCCAATTTCCTCTAGGATCGCGATGCCGTGTGGCCATGGGTCACGCTTCCATTTGACGATTCATCGTGGTTCTTGGTTGTGTCCGCAAAACGACTTGCCGCTCAGCCGCGAGCGGCGGCGTCCAAGCTTAACGCATCCACGCCTCGGGCGCCTTCCGCTCGTCGGTTGCAACGACGTGTTCGGCGGTCAGCGCGGGGCCATTTCGCCTATCCAGTCGCAAGATCGAGCGAAGCCGCGACGTCTCGGCTTAGAGTTCCCCTGCTACAGCACTCAGGGGTCGAATGTGGTATTCCCGAACCTGGATGAAGTCACATCTGCACAACAAACTGGCAAGCATCGAACCGAACACTCGCACCGGCGGCCTCGCCTTCGATTCCAAATTGATACGCATGCCAATGGCGCCTCGCCATTGCCGCGCTTGAAGAGCACGCGCGCGCGCGGTGGCGTGGCGGATTCGGGAGCGTGAACTGGGCAGCGGTGGGGTCGTCCGTCCGGGAGCGAACGGGCGACCGGAGCGGGACGGACTTCAGAAGTCGGCGCGCGGGCGGCGGCATGCGTTTGTCGTTGCTGGTCGCGGCTTTTTGGCGCGCCGTGGGAGCGCGGCGCGAGCAGGCGGATCGGCGATGGAATTGCTTCGCGGCACGACCGGCGGCATGGGGCCGCACGGAAAGGAGCCGCGCATGGGTGTTCGAACGCTTGGATCGTACTCGCTCGTCTCTTGCCTTCTCGTGTCCGTGCCGCTTTGGGCGCAGGACGTCTACTTCGTCTGCGACAGCACGAACGACACGGTGCATCGCATGGTCGACGCCAACGATGATGGCGCGATCGATCCCGCTACGGAAGTGACCCTCTTCTACGATGATGCGTCGACGGGGCCCGACCTTTCGGTCGCGAACCACATGGTCGTATTCGGCGGGGCGCTCCTCGTCGCCGATGGCGGCACCTTGGACACGATCTTGCGAATTACGGACGACAACATGGACGGGGACGGGAACGACGACGGCGAGTTCTCGGTTTTCTACGACGCGACCTCCGCCGGTCCCGATCTGTCCACCCCCAACGGCATGGCGGTCGCTTCCGGCGGCGCCGTACTCGTCGCGGACGACGGAGCGGCCGTGCTGAGCGTGATCCGCCTCGTAGACGCAAACGGAGATGGAGACGCACTCGACGAGGGCGAAGCTGCGATCTTCTATGACGACACGGCGGCATCGCCGGCGGTGCCGATCGGCGACCCCGAATCGATCGCCGTGGACGAGAGCGGCACGGTCTACGTCGGGGACACGAGCACCGGCGAGGTATTTCGAATGGTGGACGGGAACGGGGACGGCGACGCGCTCGACGCCGGCGAGGTGTCTCTCTTCGGCGCCGGGATCGAAGGCGGCCCGCTCACGGACATCGACTCTCTCGCCGCGGACTCCTTGGGAGGCGTCTATGCCATCGACGAGGACACGGGCACGATCCTCTACATGCTCGACGGCAACGCGGATGGCGATGCCGCCGACGCGGGAGAGATTACGATCTTCTACGACGGCGTGACCGCGGGAGCCCTCGTCAGCGACCCGAATGATGCGGTTCTCTACGAGGATGGCGCTCTCGTGATCGCCGACGGCGCACTCGACGCGCTCTACGTCGTGCGCGACTCGAACGGCGACGGCATCGCCAGCGACTCGGAGCTGGTGCCGCTCTTCGACGACGCGAGCGTGCTCCTCTCGACCCCCTCCGGGGTAGCGCTGATCCGGGGCGCAGAGCCGCCGGCTCCGCCGTTCCTCGAGATGATCGAACCGGTCGAAGGCCCGCTCGCTGGCGGGACGGGCGTGTCGCTCTGGGGCGCGAATTTGACCGGGACGCTTGCCGTGCGTTTCGGCACTGCCGATGCGGCGAGCTTCGAGATCGTCGCGGATGATCTCGTCGTGGCGACGACGCCGGCCGCGCCGAGTGCCGGCGCAGTCGATGTGGCGGTGGAGACGAGCGCGGGGAGCGCGTCCCTCATCGCCGCGTTCACTTATCTCGCCCCCGAGCCGCTCGTCATCGATTCGGTGGCGCCGGATGTGGGCACGACTGCCGGAGGGACGCTCGTTGCGATCGCGGGTGATGGCTGGGATCCTGCCGCGCCGCTCGCCGTCGCGTTTGGCGTCGTCGCCGCGGCGGTGCAGTCGGTGGGCGCGACGTCCATCGAGGTCGTAGCCCCGGCTCAGGCAGAGGGCCTCGTCGATGTCACGGTCACGCAAGATGACCGCAGTGTGACCGCGCCCGGCGCCTACCGCTATCTGACGCCTTTCCTGCGCGGGGACGCGAATCGCGATGATGCGCTCGGGCTCGCCGACGCGATCGGCACGCTGCAATACCTCTACCTGAACAGCGGGCCGCCGGATTGTCTCGATGCGCTCGATGTCAACGACGACGGCGCGATCGCGCTCACGGATGTGCTCGTTCTGCTCGGCTATCTCTTCCAGTCGGGGAATGGGCCGAGCGCGCCGTTTCCCGCGCCGGGGTTCGATCCGACGGCGGATGATGGGCTCGGTTGCGCGGAGTGATGCGCGTTGGCGCGCGTCGAAGCGTAAAGTCGGTGGAGAGTCGATGGTGCCGAGGAGGCGCGCGAGTGCGGGGGAAAGGCGGCGTCGAGCCGCCGCACTCCAAGATGGCGGTTCGCGCGGCAACGGAATGTGCACCCGCGCGGGAAAAGGGCGGCGTCGAGCCGCCGCACTCCACGACTGCGATTCGCGCGGCGAAGGAGTCTCAGTGCCGCTTGCGGAGGCGGGCGGGCGGGATCGAGGAGCGCTCGCGATACTTCGTCACGGTGCGCCGCGCGATGTCGAGCCCGCGCTGCTGCAGGCGCTTCGTGAGCTGGGCGTCGCTCAGCGGCCGGCGCGGGCTCTCCGCGTCGATGATCTCCTTGATCATGCCGCAGATGTTGTCGCGGCTCTCGATTCCGCCGTCGGCGCGCTCGACGCCGCCCGTGAAGAAACGCCGCAGCTCCATGACGCCGTACGGAGTCTCCATGTACTTGCCGTTCGCGGCGCGGCTCACCGTCGAGATGTGCACGCTCACCTCGTCGGCGATCTGCTGCATGGTGAGCGCGGAGAGGTGACCCGGCCCCTGGCGCATGAAACCGACTTGGTGATCGACGATCGCCTGGGCGATGTCGAGCATGGTGCGGCGGCGCTGCTCGATCGCGTGGATCAGCCAGCGCGCCGCTTCGATCTTGCGGCGGACGTAGTCGACGACCTTCGGGTTGTGCCCTTCCTGGCGGAGCATGGAGCTGCACGCGGGCGAGATGCGGAGTGCTGGCAGCACCCCTTCCTCGATCCGTACGTTGAAGTTGCCGTCGATCTCATCGACGAAGATCTCCGGAACGACGGCGCTCTCCGTGTGTACGGTGAAAGCGTTCCCGGGGTGCGGATTCAAGAGCGAGATCAGACCGACCGCCTCCTTGACCTCCCAGAGGGAAACCTGGAGCAAATCCGAGAGCTTCGGCAGGCGGTTCTCCAGCAAGTCTTGCAGATGCTCCCCGATCAGCCGCCGCTCCAAGAGGTCGGACTCGCCGAGCTGGAGGAGCAGGCACTCCCGCAGGTCGGAAGCGCCGACGCCGCGCGGATCGAGGCCCTGGATCACGTGCAGCGCGGCGCGCGCGCGCTCGATCGGCACCGATAGCGCGGAAGCGATCTCCTCCAACGAACCGATCAGGTAGCCACGCTGGTCGATGTTGCCCGTCATCTGCCGCGCCAGGAACGCCAACTCCGCGTCCAACTCGAGGAACCCGATCTGAAGCTGGAGGTGGTCGATCAGGGATGCGGGCCGATCCGCGTGATTCTGGAGGGCTTGCAGCTTGTTGTCTTCGCCCGACGGCGCGGCGCGGCGCCCCGAGAATTCTTCGCCGCCGTAGCGGCT
>JAKEFC010000053.1 GCA_022616235.1 Planctomycetota bacterium | reverse complement strand
TAGCCCTGGTGTCGAGGCTCCGCCTCGACACCGAGCCCCTGCGGCTCTGCCGCATCTCAGCAACACCGGCCGGCACGCACCGCATCATCACGCCATCGGAGGCAAAGCCTCGGGTCCGCCCGTGTCGCGGCGGAGCCGCGACACCTGCGATTGATGAGTCACGAGTCTCGTGATGGAGCAGACACGGGGCGTCACTCCCCCGCGTCGCGCGCGAGGCGGCGGCGCATCTCGGTGAGGAAACCCGC
This sequence comes from Planctomycetota bacterium, assembly GCA_022616235.1. Classification (GTDB taxonomy): domain Bacteria; phylum Planctomycetota; class UBA8108; order UBA1146; family JAKEFC01; genus JAKEFC01. Next base: position 6,811 of record JAKEFC010000053.1, on the reverse strand, counting down.
CGCCGCGCTCTGGTCTGCCGCCGGTTCGTCCGCGCGAGTGACGGTGCGCCGCTCCACGAGCCCCTCGGGAATCTCGGCGACGAAGCGGCTCTCCCGCGCCGGCACATCTTTCCCGTAGCGCCTCCGCGTGCCGGGGCGCGTGAGGAGCAATTCGTCGCGCGCGCGCGTGAGTGCCACGTAGAAGAGGCGCCGCTCCTCCTCGAGCGCCGCTTCGCCCCCTTCTCCGAGCGCGCGCGCGTGCGGAATCATCTCGTCATCGATGCCGGCGAGCGTGACGCTCGCGAACTCGAGCCCCTTCGCTCCGTGGAACGTGAGCAGCGTGACCTTGTCCGGCAAGGGCGCATCCGCATCTTTCTCCTCGCTCACCGTGTCGAGCGCGATCCCCGCCAGGAAGTCGTCGAGGCTACGCTCGCGGCCACGTCTCTCCTCGAAGCGGGCGAGCGATTCGAAGAGCGCGGCCACGGCGCGGCGTCGAAACTCGAGGTCGTTCGCGTCTGCCGCCATCTCCACGAGCGCCTGCCCGAATCCGATCCGCTCGAAGAGCACGTGTGCGACCTCCGCGGCCGCAACTCCCCCGCCTTCCAGCGCAGCGCGCGCCTCCGCGAGCGCGGCAGAGAGTGCGGCGCCGCCCGCGCGCGCCGGCTCCGATAGCGCCGGGACCTCTTCGGCGCGTCCCAGCGCCTCCACGATCGAAATCCCGCGCTCGCGCGCGAACGCGTCCAGCCGCTCCCGGCTCTGCGCCCCGAAGCCGCGCCGCGGCGTGTTCAGGATCCGGAGCGCGGCGATGTCATCCGCGGGATGCGCGAGCAGCCGGAGGTAGGCGAGCGCGTCCCGCACTTCCTTGCGATCGAAGAAGGAGCCGGCGCCGATGATCGTGTACGGCACGCCGTGCATGCGCAGCTTCTCCTCGAAGGGGCGCGCGATGAGCGCCGTCCGCATCAACACCGCCTGCTCGCGGAGCAGGCGTCCCGCGCGGCGCCGCGCGAGGATGCGCGCGACGACCTCTTCCGCTTCGGCGTCTTCATCCTCCAGCTCCACGCACTCGATCGTCTCACCCGGTCCGCGCGTCGCGCGCAGGCTCTTCGCGTGGCGGCGCGGGTTGTTGGCGATCACCGCGTTCGCGGCGAGAAGAATGCGCTCCGTAGACCGGTAGTTCTCCTCGAGCGCGATCACCTTCGCGCGCGGGAAGTCGCGGCGAAACGCCAGGATCTTCTCGACTTCCGCGCCGCGAAACGCGTAGATCGATTGGTCGTCATCGCCGACGACGCAGAGATTCTCGTCGGGTCCCGCGAGCAATCGCGCGAAACGGTACTGCGCCGTGTTCGAGTCCTGGTACTCGTCGACGAGCACGTGCGCGAATCGCCGGCGCCAGTCCTCGACGAGCGCGCCGTTCTTCCCGCTCCCCTCGATCAACCGCACGGGGAGCATGATCAGATCATCGAAGTCGACGGCGTTCATGCCGGCGAGCCGCTCGCGGTACTTGACGTAGGCACGCGCGGCGAAATATTCCGCGTCGCCGCCGGCGGCCGCGAGCGCTTCCTCCGCAGTTTCGAAACGAGCCTTCGAGCGCGAAATCGCGCGCCGCACTTCCTCGAGGCGAGTCTCGGCGACGCGCACGCCGCCAAGCTCGCGCAGGATCTCCACGAGGACGCCGCGCGCATCCGCCTCGTCCAGGATCGGAAATCCGGAGCGATACCCGAGCGCGCGATGCTCCACGCGCAAGATGTGGTGGCCGAGCGCATGAAAGGTCGAGATCCAAGGCGCGTGCTCGCCGGAGAAACGCCAAGGCGCGAGCCTCTCTCGCATCTCGCGCGCGGCCTTGTTCGTGAAGGTAATGGCTGCGATCCGGTGCGGCTCCGTTCCGCCCCGCGCGAGGTAGGCGATGCGCGCGATGATGACGCGGGTCTTCCCCGTGCCGGCGCCGGCGAGGACGAGGAGCGGCCCGCGACCGGCAGTGACCGCCTGCCGCTGCGCGGCGTTCAACGCTTCGAGATCGGCCAGGCTCACGCCACGACTCGCCTTCCCGTCGTGCGAATGGAACTCTCGCCGCCGGCTTGGAGTTGCGCCGCTCCGCCCGAGCGTGGTGCGGCGCGCGCGGCGTGGCGGGGGCCGCGCATGGTATACGATGCTCTCTCGCCCGCTACGTGTTGTTTCCGCCGCGACGCCGGCGCTAGAATGGCGCCTCTCGGTCCACGATGATTCGAAAGGTTGGGTTCGATGAACCGCGGTAATTGGTCCAAGCGCCGCGCCGGTACGCTCGGCATCGGCGTCGTGCTCTTCGTCTTCGCTTGCGTGGCAGCGACCGAAACGATCCATGCCACCTGCGGAGGCGGAGGAGGAGGCGGCGGCGGCAGCCAACAGGCGTACACGACGATGTGGACTCCGATCGGCACCGCGAAGGATGAAGCGCGCAAGGCGATCTTCGGCATCGTGTACTACTTCCCGGCCAGCGATTCCAAGGAGCACCACGGCATCTTCGTCACCAAGGAGATGTCCGAGCTTTCCCGGCGCTCGCCGGTGGTCCTCGTCACCGGCGACCACGCGGAGGAGCTGCGCGCCGAGTACGGCGTGGACAAGAAAGTCCACACGCTGGTCGTGACCGACTGGCACGGCAACTTGATCAAGCCCTACCCGGCAAAGGGGGGCGTCAAGCAAAGAATTCCGATCGCGGAGATCACCGCCGCCGTTCGCAGCTCGGAATCGTTCGTCGCCAAGCTCGAAAAAGATGTTTCGAAGAACTTCAAGGCCGGGAAGAAGGCGTTCGAGGAGCAGAATTGGAAGAACGCCATCAAGGAGCTGAACGCCGTCGCGAGCCGGCGCGGATTCACGGAATGCGAAGAGGCCTCCGCGATCCTCGATGAAATCGTCGCGCTCGGACGAAAGCGTCTCGAAGAGCTGAGGATCAAGAGCGCGTCGGAAAAAGAGGAAGCGATCAAGGAGCTGCGCAAGCTCGCCGAGGAATTCAAGGACAGCGCGGTCGAGAAGGAGGCGTCGAAGCTCGTCGCCGAGCTGAAGGCGGTGCCGTTCCGCTTCGAAACGCTGCCGCAGGCGCATGCCGATCGTGCGGCGTGGTCGAACGAATTCGCAGCGGACCTCGAGAAGGACGAAGCGTCGTCGCGGCGCGCAGCATCCGTCGAGCAACTCGTCGCGAGCGGCGCCGAACTCGAGGCGGCGCACGACTACGCGGGCGCGCTCGCCGCGTTCGAGAAAGCGCACGCGCTAGATCCGCAGGACCCCGTACCGCTCCGCTACCTCGGCGAAGTGCACCGGCACCACACGGGCGAGTGGGCGACCGCGCGCGCCTGTTTCGACGCGCTGCTCGCCCTCGAGCACGCCGATCCCTACTCGCGCGCGATCGCGCTCCACGGGCTCGGCAAGATGACGATCCACGCGGGCGATTTCGCCGCCGGGCTGGAGTTGTTCGAGAAGTCGCTCCGCGAGTGCCCGACCCAGCTCGCCTACCGAAACCTCGCGGTCTACTGGAATTCCGAGGGTGAAATCGAAAAAGCGCGCGGTTACGTGCGAAACGCGGTCGCGCTCGATCCCGCAGATCCCTACACCAGGGTATTCGAGGCGGTCTACATCGCGCACGACGGCGACAAGGAGCGTGCTCTCGCGCAGGTACGGGAGACCCGCTTCGATCCTTCGATGTACTACAACATCGCCTGCATCCACTCGGTGCTCGGCGACAAGGACGCCGCCATCGATGCGCTGCGCAAGCACTTCTACGAGTACGAGACGAACGACCAAGTCCGCGCCAAGGAGATGATTGAAGCGCGCAGCGACCGCAATTTCCGCTGGCTCTTCGAGGATCCCGAATTCCGCGCCGCGACCGAACTCGCGGGGCGCGCGCGGGAGAGATAGAGAACCGAACTACGTCGACCGGCGACGATTACGCTGTAGTTTTCGACCTCTTCGGGACGTTGGTGCCGAACATCGCGCCCGCGCGGCTGCGCGCGTCGCTCGCGCGCATGGCCGCGGCCCTCGGCGCTCCGGCCGCGCCCTTCGAAGAAGAGTGGCGCAAGCACTTCGCGAGCCGGATGGACGGCACGATCCCCGACGGGGACGGCCAATTCCTCCCGATCTTGCAGGCGCTCGGCTTGAGCGTCGATCCCGCGCAGCTCGCGCGCGCGACCCAGGTGCGGCGCGCGTCGATCCTCGGGTCCCTCGTGCCGAAAACCGGAACGCTCGAGTGCTTGACCGAGTTCAGGCGCCGCGGCCACAAGCTCGCGCTCGCCACCGATTGTTCGTCGGAGACGCCGTCGCTCCTCGACCGCACGCCGCTCGGCGGGTTCTTTCCCGTCCGGGCCTGCTCGTCGCACCTCCGCGCGCGCAAGCCGGACCCGGCGATCTACTTGCACGTCCTGCGCGAGCTGGGAGTGGAGGGTGCGCGCTGCCTCTACGTCGGCGACGGGAATTCCGCGGAGCTGCCGGGAGCGAAGGCGCACGGCATGATGACCGTGTGGGTCGACAACGGCACGGAGCAGCACTGGCGCGAGCGCCACGTGCCGGAAGGCGACTACACCGTCCGCGATCTGCGAGACACGCTTGCGATCGCAGAGGCGCTCTGGCGCTGATCCGCGCGCCGCGCCGCGCGCCCGAAGCTCCCGCTACCTGCGCCTCGGCGGCATGGTGTGCAGACCGGCTCCCTGCGAGCCTTCGGGAGCGAAGCCGTTCTGGGCAACCCGCGAGAGCGCCACGAAGGGCGCCAGCGGGACCTTCACCGAGCCTTTGGTCGCGCCATCGGCGATGCTCGCGGCCCACACGATCGGCTCCGATGGACCGATTCTCTCCGCGATCGCGGCAGCGCTTCCTACAGGCACCATCGTCAATACGGACTTCAAGAATTCGGCGAAATCGAAGTCCGCGTAGCAGTCCTTGTCGTTGCCGAACTCCGCGGCCGCGCGCAGCGGCAGGGCCGCGCCGCGCGCCGGTTGCTTCGCCTTCGCGATCAACGCGCACAATGCCCGCGGGTCGTTCGCCATGACGAGTATCGAGCCGGCGACGGCGCACTCGTACGATTGCGGCATCTGCTCGAAGAACGCGGCTTGCTCGGGCGGCATGCTCTCCGTGTCCATCGACATTTCGTAGCGATGCACCGCGACGCCATCCTCTTCGCGGACGTTGCGCTCGAAGGATGCGTTCATCGGCGTGCCGGCCTCGGAGTAGAGCTTCCCGGCGGCGCCTTCCTTGCCGAAGAGCTTCACCATTGCCTCGGTGCCCTTCAGGGCCTCCTCCGCGCCGGTCACGGTGTATGCGGCGTCCATCGCGAAGCCGCCGTCCTTTGCCGAGCGCATGTTCATTGCGAACTCGCCTGCATATGCCTTGAACAAGGGGCCGAAGGCCTTCTCCGCGTCGCTCGCGATCGACTTGAATTCTGGGTCGGCTTTCATCGCTGCGAACAGCGCGGTTGTCGCCTTGGCGACGGCCGGCGCGTTGAAGCGGAAGTAGCTGCTGATCGCTGCGTTCGAGGCGGCGAAGCCGCGGAGCGTGCCGGCGTCCTTGGGCGGAGTAGCGAGAAAGTCGGCCAGGATCGTCCCAGGCTTCGCGGCAAGCTCGTAGTCGAAGCGAATCGAATCCGCGGCGAGCGACACGCTCATGCCGATGGACTTCGTCTGGTTGAGGAGTCCCAGGAATCCCTTCAGCTCCATGCGGAGGAACTTCGCGAGAGCGTCCGTAGGGGAACCCGCGGCGCCATGCCCGGCAAAGGGTTGGTCCATGAGGGAAACCAGCGAGGTCACCCCGTCGCGGAGCATCGCTCCGTAGGTGTCGTTCAGGGAGTCGATGTCGAGCTTGAATGCCACGTCGTGCTGCCACGAGTGCTTCGCGATGACGTCGCGATAGGCGGAACAAAGCTTGGCCGCCCGCTCGAGCACGGCGGAATCGCCGGCGATCACGAGCACGCCATCGGAAACGCGGCAAAGCAGTCCCTGCTGCGCGAGTAGCGGCGTCAGCGCTTTCGGGTCGTTGACCGGGAGGAAGAGGCTCATCGGAGGTTCGGCGAGATTCGCCGGTCCTGCCGGCTTGAAGAGCGTCCACACGATCGGCTTGTTTGTTTGGAGGAAGCTAAGCTCTGGATCGTCGAACATCGCGCCGAGCATGGCCTTCATCTGCGTCGGGTGGAGCGATCCCGGTTGGAACGAATTCGCGACGCCGGCGATGTGCTCGAGCAGCGCATCGAGACTCGGCACGACTGCGTAGGCGTGCACTTCCGATGCCGGAAAGGCGGCATCCACGTTGGCCGCGCTCGCATCTTTCGAAACGCACGCGGAGAGGCAGCAAAGTAGCGCTACCGCCGACACCGCAAGAATTCGCACAGGCAGACGCATCGACGACGCTCCTTCGGTTCGAGTTCGCTCGTTCGCGGACGGCCGGATGCGCTGAGCCCAATGGCCGCCGGACCCCGGCGCCGCCCGCGGCCACGATGGCTAATATCGGCAAAACCACGCCGATTCGTGCCGCCCGGACAGAAAATTCTTGTGTCTTCATTGTGGACAACCGGGGTGCTCTGGTTCCATGTGGTTCGAGAGCGATCCCGGCAGCGGCAGCTCGTGGCTCGTGGTCCGGCGAGAGACCAGGAGTCATTACCGTTCCCCCCACCGCGCGAAGCGCAGCGACGAGCCCATCGGCGTTCGTGCCGCTCGAGGAAAGGCGGCGTCAAGCCGCCGCACTCCATGCGTGGCGCTACGGGGCGCGTCCGACATTCCCCGGCGGCGCGAAGCGCAGCGACGCAGTAGCTGCGCGTTCCGACACTTCCCTACCGCGCGAAGCGCGGTCGTGGAGTGCGGTGGCTGGACACCGCCTTTCCCCG
>JAKEFC010000052.1 GCA_022616235.1 Planctomycetota bacterium | reverse complement strand
GACTTCGATCCTCAACGACCTCACCAGGTCGCCTCCGGTCGAAGTCGCGGTTTCTCCTTGCCATCCAGCCACCTCGGCGCTTTCGTGACGAAGTTCATGAACAATCCGGGCTAGGTGGCTTCCAAGCGCTCCGCCGCTCGCGCGCTCCTCGCGGCGGCCCAAGAGACGGAAAGCTCATCGCATGGGTGACGTCGACCGCGCCGCGCTCGCAGCCGAATCGCGAGGACGCCTCGAGTTCCCGAAGGTGCTCGATCTGATCGCGGCCTACGCGCAATCGCGTCCCGGCAAGGAGGCGGTCGCCGCGATCGTGCCGCTCGCGGACCCAAGCGACATCGCCGCGCTTCTGGCCCTCACAGGGGAGATTTGCACCCTCGCCGCGGAGGGGTTTTCGTTTCGGCTCGATGGGTTGCAAGATCTGGCGCCTTTTCTCGCCGGAGACGAGAGCGCGGCTGCGCGTCCGCTCTCGCCGGATGAGCTGGCAGCGGTCGCGCGCACCATGGAGCGAAGTCATGCGCTCGGCGCAACGCTCCGCGGGCGCGCGGACCTTCCGCACGTCGCGCGAGCCGCGCAGGAGTACGCCGACATCCCGGAGTTGCGCGAGGCGCTCGCCGCCAGCATCGACCCGCAGGGAGGAATCCTCGCGACCGCGTCGCGCGAATTGGCGGAGCTTCGCGCGCGCGCCGAGCAGAAGGAGCGCTGGCTGCGTCAGTGGATGGAGCGCCATCGCGACGCTCCCTCGCTGCGCGGTGTGTTGCAGGGGAGCGTCGTCTCCATTCGCAATGGGCGCTTCGTCTTCGCCGTGCGCGAAGATCAACGCCACCGCGTCCAAGGCGTCGTTCACGACCGATCCGCAAGCGGCTCGACGTTATTCGTAGAACCTCAGCAAATCATCCTGCACGGCAACGAGTTGGAGGATCTTCGCGCCCGCGCGCGCCGCGAAGAAGCGCGGATCCTCGTGGAGTTGACGATCCGGGTGCGCGCGGTTCGCGCGCCGCTCCTGGAGATGCAGGCCCGGCTGGCCAAGCTCGACGCCGGAGCCGCCAAAGCGCGCTTCGCAATCGCGTTCGGTTGCAACCTGCCGGAGGTCGGAGGGGGACGAGCGCTGGAGCTTGCGGCGGCGCGCCACCCGCTGCTCCTCTGGCGCGAGCGCGACGCGGCCGGGGGGATCCACGATCTCGATCTTGAACGGGCGCGCGAGCGGGTCGTGCCCCTCGACGTGGCGCTCGGCAAGCCGTTCTTCCAGATCGTGATCACCGGACCCAACACCGGTGGCAAAACCGTGGTCTTGAAGACGATCGGCTTGCTCGCACTCATGGCGGCGAGCGCAATTCCGATTCCCGCGGCGGCGGGGAGCACGATCCCTTGTTTTCGCGAGGTACTCGCCGACATCGGCGATGAGCAGAGCCTCGAGCAGAACCTCTCCACCTTCTCATCGCACATGAGCGTGATCGCCCGGATCCTACGTGTCGCCGGCTCGCAGAGCCTCGTCCTCCTCGATGAATTGGGCGCGGGCACCGATCCATTCGAGGGGGCCTCCCTGGCGGAGGCGATCCTCGATTCGCTCTACGCGCGCGGCGTCACCACCTGCGTCACGACGCATCTCGGCCGCCTCAAGGAGTTCGCATTCCGCCGCCGCAAGTGCGCGAACGCCGCGATGGAGTTCGATGCCGAAAAGCTCGCTCCGACGTTTCGCTTGCTGGTCGGGGTGCCTGGGCGATCGAACGCCCTGATCATCGCTCGACGCCTCGGCGTCCTCGAGTCGGTAGTCGCCGCGGCGGAGAAGCTGCTCGCGGCATCGGAACGCATCGATCCGGAAGTGCTCGCCGGCATGGAACGCGCGCGCGGGCTACTCGACCGCCAGCGGGCGGAGCTGGAGGCCCAGAAGCGCGATACCGCCGGCTTGCGGAGGGAAGCGGAGGCCGAGCTGGAGCACCTCCACGCCATGAGAAAGGCAATCGAGCACGAGGCGGAGCGCGCGGAGGAGGAGCGAGTACTGCACGTGATCGGCCTGGTCGAGGAGGCGCTCGCCCGGCTGGGCGATCCTCCGCGCGAGCAGCGACCGGCGTTCGACGCGCTGCGCCGGCTGCTCGAGGAGGCGCGCCAAAGCACCTCGCTCGGAGCGCGGCGGGCGGCCCGCGCACAAGCCTTGCGAAAAGGGGATCCGGTCTTCGTGCCGCGCTACAAACAGATCTGCGAGGTGCAGAAACTGAGCGTAGCCAAGCGCATGCTCACGGTAACCATGAACGGCATGGCCGTGGAGGTGCCGTTCGCCGAAATCTCTTGGGTGCTGCCGCCGCCCGGGTACCAACTCGAGTGGTACCAACAAGGAGTCTGAGTCTTAGAGCGTTCTCATTGAAGGCTCTTCGCTTCGCTACTTCGGAGCGTTCAAGCGCGCCAAGATCAGCGGCGTCACGTCGGTCTCTTCGGCGTGGTAGAGCACCGACTGCCACGACAAGCTTTCGGTGGCGAGCGTGAATTCGCGCTGGAGGATGACCGTGAACCCCTCGGAGCGCCCATACTCGGCGATCACCGCTCGGATTTCGTCGAGCAGTTGGTTGTGGAAGCCGAGCTTGGCGGCCTGGAACGCCTCTTCGAAGCGGCGCCGCTCGAAGTGTTGATCTTGCACGAGGCGATACACCTCCCGCTCCAGCTCCTGCCTGCGCGCCGTGTCCTTTTCGAGCAGTTCTACTTCGGCCTCGAGCGGCTTCCGCTTCGCGTCGATCGCGGTGAGCTGCTCGTTGTACTTGTCCTTCAACTTCTTCAACTCGGCTTGCAGGGCATCCTTTCGCCCATAGCCTTCGAAGACCTTGTTCAGGTCCACGATTCCGACGCGAGCTGCGGGCTGGTGTTGCGCCGCCGCCGCGATGAGTAACGAGGCCGCCGCACAGAGAACGATCCACTTCATGCTTCCTCCCTCGCATCGAATCCTGCTTGCTGCATTCGTCTCGGGTTCCTCGACCGCGCGGGGATTCTTGCGATGTCCCCGACTCTCAAAATGCGATGCCGATGTCGAACAGAAACTGCCGGGGGCGGTCCCCAGGCTCCGTTCGCACCGCTTCTCCCCACGTGAGCGAGATGGGCACGAACGGACCGAAAAGCGGCAGGTTCACGTTCAAGAGCACGCCGCCCCCGAGGGTAACGCGGTACTCTTCCCAGCGAAACTCGTCGATGTCCTCGGCAAGGTTGCCATAGTCGGCGAAGGCGATGCCGCGAATGACATCGTGATAGAGCGGCAAGGTGTACTCGAGGCTGCCGAATTGCTCCACGGTGCCGCCGATCGAGTCATCGTTGAAGTGCGGCCCCAAGCCGCGAAAGCGGAAGCCGCGCACGGACCGCGGCCCGCCGAGAAAGTAGCGCTCGAAGATCGGCACCGAGCGCGTGTTGTGATGGGCCTCGCTCCAGCCGAAGGAGGAGCGAAAACTCACGATGTGGCGGTCTTCGTCGCCGTTGGAGAACACCGTGTGGCTGGCGGCGACTGCAGCGGATCCTTTCGACATGTCGAGCTGGGCGCCGAGGAATCCCCCCGTGTACTCGTAGGATGCTTCCGCCATCCAACCGGCGTAGGGCCCGACGCGCGATTCGTAAAGGCGGCGGTCGTATTCGACGCGCAGAGCGAGTGCGGAGGCGCGCGTGCTGCCGCGCACGGCGACGACATCGGGCGCCGCATCCGAGTCGAGGTCGGAGATGTCGATCAGCTCGAAGCGATATGCCAATTCCCCGAAGAGCTTCTTGTCTGCGAAATAGCGTTGCCCGAGCGCGATCTCGCCCGCGAGCCTCTTCTCCTGGTATGCATCGCGCAGGAGATCCGCGCGCACGCCTCGCAGATTCAGCGAGGTGAGCGAGTCCAACAGGCGCGGTTCGCGGAAGTCGAAGCGATAGCGCGAAAAACGGGAGCCCGGCGTCGCGTCGAGCAACAGCGTCTGGCCGCCGCCGGTAAAGGAATCGGCCAAATCCCAGAACCCGGAGGGCGTGTCGGTAATGTCGAAGTTGTTCTTGATGAGCGACGTGCTGCCGACGAATCCGCTGCCGCTCGCGACTCCGAACGAGAACAGGATATTGCCCGTGGTATCGCGCTCCTTGACGTTCACCACGACGGTGCGCCGATTCGGCGCCGCCGCGGCGGGCTCGAGGGTTGGGTACGCGTCGTCGAAGTAGTGGAGCCGGTGTAGGTTGGAGAAGCTCTCCTTCAGCTTCTCGGAATTGATCTCTTCCCCGGGATAGAAGGTCAACTCGCGGCGGATGACCTTGTCGCGTGTCTTCGTATTCCCGCGGATCTCTACTCCGTCGATATAGATCTTTTCTCCCTCCTCGATCACGTAGCGAATCACGACTTCATTCCCGGTGAGGCGCACGACCGGCTTGATCGTCACGTCGGCATCGACATACGCGGCATCGGTGTAGAGCTTCTGGATCGCGCGGAGATCCGACTCCACGGTCTCTCCCTGATAGGGGTCGTCGTCGCCGAGGCGCACTTTGGAGCGAAGGATCGACTCCGGGAATACTCCGCGCCCTTTGACCTCGAATTCCACGCGCGAAACGATGTAGCGAGATCCTTCCTCGATGCGGATGCGGAGATGGAGCTGGGAGCGATCGAAGCTGAACGAGAGGTCTTCGGAGCTGACGATCGCATCGAAGTAGCCGTTACGGACGTAGAACTGCCGCAGGCGGCGCAGGTCCTCCAGATAGAGTTCCTGGTCGAAGATGCCGGAGTGGGGGAGTCCGAAGAAAAACGAGCGCGGCCGTATGGACATGAGCGCTTCCAATTCCGCGGACTCGAACGCGGAATTGCCGCGAAAGGTGATGGCTCGCACCGAGACCCATGGTCCTTCGTCGACGGTAAACGTGACGACCGTGCCGGCCGCGTCTCCAGCCGACTTCGCTGCAACGGTGGCGAAGAGAAACCCTTTCTCGCGGTAGCGGGACTCGATCCGCTGCGCGTCATCGCGGAGCGCGACGCTGTCCAGCAGGCCTTGCTCGCGAGTGCGCATGTCCTCTCGCAACGTCGCATCGCCAAAGTATCGGTTCCCGGCGATGTCCACCTTGCCGATGCGATCGCGCTCCACGAACGCGATGACGATGCGGACGCCATCGCCTTCTGGCAGCACCTTGGGGCGATCGATGAACAGGAACTTGCCGCTCTTCCACAATCGCGTGTAGTCGGCATCCAGGGCTGCGACGTCGAACGTCTGCCCGACCTTCACCTTCATGGCGGCTTCCACCGCAGCGGCGCTCTCGCGCTTCAGTCCCTGGAGCTCGATGGCGCGGATCGTCGCGGGTTCTTGGCCGTACGCAGGGGAAGCAGTCGGGATGGCGATCGACCACGCAACTGCCGTTAGGCCGAGGACGAACGCAAGGGCGGCGCGGACCGCGAGGTCGTGGCGTAGCGCCGTAGCCGGCGGGAGCTGGGAACTCGCCGCGCGGTCCAGAGCCAGCCAGGGAAGGATCGCGTGGAGCGAGGAGCCCCTGGCCGCGAATCGAGAGAGTGTGCGTCGTCGGCGCGGCGCCTGTGGCAAAGGTCTCCGATCCGCTCCGTCCGTGCCGCGTACAACAGCGCCGCGCCGGCTCACCCCCGGTCGGACGGAAAGGGCGGGCAAGTTATCGGCGCGTCCGCCGGTCAAGTCAAGGGACGGAGGACTTCGGTGTCTCGATCGTGGACGCGGCGTTCCGAAATCGACCACGAAACTTGGCGGCAACATCGCGGCGATCGGCGGAGAGCAGCGCGGCACAGCGGCGCGCGGGCACGTGCATTGCTTGATCCCCCCCGAGAAGGCGCACGCACCTCTAGGCAGAGGATCGAGAGCGGGACGCCCGCTGATTTCGCCGCAGCACGGGTGGAGGGCCCATGGTCGCAGAGATCACTCCGGGAATTCGCAGCAAGTCGCGCATCCTCTCGCTCGAAGAAGCAAACCGAATGCTGCCGCTTCTCGAGCGTATCGTCCGCGACATCATGAAGACCTGGGAACAGATCATCCAAAAGCGGACCGAGCTGGAATACCTGGAAAAATCGCCCGAAGCTGCCGCAGCGACGAACCGCGAGGATCAAGTGCAGGAATTGAAGGCGGATCTGAATCGCCTCATCGACAGGATCAACGGGTACATCCGCGAGGTGGAAGAGCTCGGTTGCTTCGTCGAGGAATTCAAGCGCGGCGTGATCAACTTTCCGTCGCTCTATATCGGGCGCAAGGTCTTCCTCTGCTGGAAGCCCGGAGATGCGCGCGTGAGTTACTGGCACGAACTTGATGAGTCATACAACGAGCGGTCGCCGATCCGGGACACGAGGGACTTCCTACTGACGCGCCCAAGCTCCACGACGGCGGGGGGCTAGTCCGCGAACGAGCGCGCTCACGATGAGTGCGCGCCGGTTCTAGGGTCAGTCGAACGCTTGCGACATACATGGACTCCCATCCATCCTTCCCTGTGGGGGGCGGCATTCTGCCGTCCCTCTTTTTTTTTGGCGGCAATGCGAGATTTCAGGGGGAGTCGCGCGAGGCGCGGGGCACGCTCAGGATCCGAGCTTCTTCAACAGTTCCTCGGGGATGTCGAAGTTCGCGGACAGACTCTGCACGTCGTCGTGCTCTTCCACTTCGCTGATGAAGTTCAATACTTTTTCCGCGCGCGCCGCCTCCTCGATCCGCACGGTCGTGGTCGGCTGGCGCAGTACCGAGGCAACCGCCGGCACCAGCTTGCGCTCTTCGATCGCTTTGCGGACGCCGCTGAATGCTTCCACCGACGTCAGGATCTCGTAGCTGTCGCCTTGCAGATTGACGTCGCTTCCGCCGGCGTCGAGCACCAGCTCGATCAACGCTTCCTCCGCGATCGCGCTGGCCGGAACTTCCAATACGCCGCGGGTCACGAACATCCACGCGACGCTCCCTGGGCCGCCCAGCGCGCCGCCGCGCTTCTCGAAGATCTTGCGCAGCTCGGACGCGGTGCGATTCCGATTGTCGGTGAGAATGTCCATTACGACGGCCACTTTGTCCGGGCCGAACCCCTCATAGAGCGCCTCTTCGAATTGGAGGTCGCCGAATTCGCCCGCGCCTTTCTTGATTGCGCGTTCGATCACGTCCTTCGGCATGTTGTCGGCGCGCGCACGGTCGATCGCGTACTTCAGCCCCGCGTTGGAATCGGGCTCCTGCCCGCGGCGGGCTGCGACGCTGATGGCTTTGGCATGCTTCGAGAAGATCTTGCCACGCTTCGCATCCGCAGCGCCCTTGCGATGCTTGATGCCCGCCCAATGTGAATGTCCAGCCACGACCTCGCTCGCTTTCTTTCGATGATTTCACCCAGCGCAAGGATCAGGAATAGTTCGGACTATCGCTTCTTCTTGGCTCCCGCCGCCGCGCGCGCCGGGTACGGACAGCTCCGCCGGAGGACACAGCTTGGACAGTCTAGAACCGACTCATCGAGTCCGCATACCGCGCGGGAATGCTCCGCCAACAGGGCGTGGAATTCGAACGCGATCGCCGCAGGCACTTTCTCGAAGAGCTGCTTCTCTTTTTGCAGGAGGGTAGAGCCGCGGTGCACGAGTCCGAGCCGCTCCGCGCACGGCTGCATCCACGCTTCGAGGGGCTGCACGGGGTGCTCCTTCATGAGCCGGAGCAAGAGCAGCACCGTGGACTCGTTCAGCCCACGCGAATTCTTGAAGAAGCTGCGGATCTCCGAAACGCTCTTGTCGCGCAGGAATTCGAGCCCCACGTGGTGCTTTTCCAGGAAGAGGCGGTGCAAGAAGTCCTTGAGAACGATTGCAGCCTCGAGCGGCTCCGCCGCTCCGCGAAGCACGTCTTGAACTTCTTTTGCCGTCGAGATGCGGACTTCGTTCCAATCCACGAACTGAGCCTTGAACGCCAGGTACGCTTTTTGGGCCGCGGCGTAAGGCATTTGCAGCAGCAAATGGGCGAGTAGGAACTGGTCGAGGAGGTCGGTCACCGGCAGCGCCTCGAGGCCGCCATGCTGCTCACGGAGCTTCTCGTGGACGGTCTCCGCCCGGGCCCCGTGGCTCGCCTTCGACTTTCGGGCGCCCTTTTCCGTCCTTGCCTCCATGGCGACTCGTTTCATTCCGTAGGCGTTGGTGCCGCTCCGGACACGACGGGTCCGAAGCCGGCTTCGCGATTCCGAAGCTACGATCCGCGACCTGCAGGTGGTTGGTATCTGCCGGCGGGCCAGCCGGGGCGCCGCCCTTACCCGTGCGCGGGGCCGCTGTGGCCCCGCGGTCTCCCCGCTCTGGCGGCATCCGAGCGCTGGCTCCCGGCGGAAGGGGTCGCATTCTACTTGCGGGCGTTGCCCGCGCAACAGCGCCTGCCGCCGGACGCGCGTCCCTGGCTCTTTCGAGGCGCCGGCCGCGCCGGTATCTTGACGCCTCGGCGCGAAGCGGCGGTGCGTCGCGGCCGCCGTCCGTCCACCTTCCCCGCCGGCAAGGTTCCTGGGCTCGACCTCCCGCGGAGGCCTTCCGCGCCCGGGGGATCGCGAACCCCTTCCGGGGGATTTCCGATCCAGTCCGACACAGAGCACAGCTTCGCTTCAGGAGTGGAAGTCCGAGAGGTGCAGGTTTGCAGCGAATTCTGGTGACCGGCGGCGCCGGCTACTTGGGCGCGATTCTCGCGCGCGTGCTCCTCGATCGCGGTCATGCGGTCCGCTGCGTGGACTCGTTGTACTTCGGGCAAGAATCCATCGCAGAATTGCGCGCGAATCCCCGCTTCGAGCTCGTGCACGCGAACATCGTCGAGGCGGCGGGGAAGCGCGAGTTGCTCGAGGGAATCGACGCGATCGCGCACCTCGCCGGGCTCGCCAACGATCCGAGCTGCGACTTGGAACCGGAGATGACCGAACTCGCAAATTTCCGCGCCACTGCGGATCTCGCCGAGTCGGCGCTCGCGAGCGGCATCAAGCGCTTCGTCTTCGCCGGATCCTGCTCCGTGTACGGCACCGGGAGCGGGCTAGCCCTCGACGAAGACGCGTCGCTCCACCCGATCTCGCTCTATGCACGGTCGAAGGTTGGCGCCGAGCGGAGGCTGCTGGAGCTAGGGCGGCGCGGACTGGAGCCCGTGATCCTCCGGCAGGCGACGCTCTTCGGCGTGTCGCCGCGCATGCGCTTCGATCTCGCGATCAACGTAATGACGCTGCACGCTTGCTCTCGGCGCCGAGTCTACGTGCTCGGCGGCGGCGAGCAATGGCGCCCGTTCCTGCACGTCGCCGACGCGGCGGAGGCGTTTCGCCTCGCCCTCGAGGCGCCGGCGGAGATCGTCGGCGGGCAGATCTTCAACGTGGGGAGCGACCGCGAGAACTACCAGATTCGCGCGCTCGCGGAGATGGTGGTCGCGGCCGTGCCGTCGGCCGAGCTGAGCGAGGCGCCGGGGGACGCCGATCGGCGCAGCTACCACGTGAGCTTCGGCAAGATCGCGCGCGTGCTCGAATGGGAGCCGCGGCGGAGCGCGCGCGACGGGATCGAAGAAGTGCGGGACGCCATTGCGCGCGGGCGCTTCGCGGACTTCGATGATCACCGCTACTACAACGTTCGCACCCATCGCCGCAACCAAGAGACTCCCGTGGCGGAGGGGGGGGAACCGTTGCGCGGGGCTTTCCTGCCTTTCGCCCTCCCTACCCTCGGCGAAGAGGAGGAGCAAGAAGTGCTGGCGGTGCTCCGCTCCGGATGGGTGACGACCGGACCGCGCACGCAGCGCTTCGAGCGGCAATTGGCGGATTACACGGGCGCGCGCGAGGTCGTCGCGGTGAATTCCTGCACCGCGGCCCTCCACGTGGCGCTCGCCGCGCTCGACATCGGCCCCGGCGACGAAGTGATCACGACCCCGATTACGTGGCCGGCGACGGCAAACGTCGTCGAGCATCTCGGAGCGACGCCGGTCTTCGCGGATATCGAGAGGGACACCTTCAACATCGATCCGGCGCGAATCGCAGAGAAGATCACGGAGCGCACGCGCGCGATCGTGCCCGTGCACATGGCCGGTCAGCCGGCGGACTTGCAGCAGATCCACGAGCTTGCGGAGGCGCGCGGAATCGCCGTCGTCGAGGATGCGGCGCACGCCATCGGCGCGGAGTATCGCGGCAAGCGCATCGGCTCCATCTCCCGCTTCACTTGCTTCTCCTTCTACCCGATCAAGAACATCACGACGGGCGAGGGGGGTGCGATCGCGCTCAACGATCCCGCCGACTCCGATCGAGTGCGGCGTCTCGTCTTGCACGGGATTACGCGCGACGCTTGGAAGCGCTACACGAACGAGGGCTCGCTCCATTGGGAGTGCGTGGAGCCCGGCTACAAGTACAACATGCCCGATCTCGCCGCGGCCTTGGGGATCCACCAATTGCCTCGCCTCGATGGCTTCATCGAGACCCGGCGGCGCTTCGCCCGCATCTATCATCAGGCGTTCATCGATACGCCGGAGTTGATCCTGCCGCGCGTCGCCGACGACGTTCGCCACGCGCATCACCTCTTCATCGTGATGTTGCGAGCGGAGATGCTGCGCGTAGATCGCGACGGGTTCGTGCAGGCGCTGAAAAAGGAGAACATCGGGACCGGCATTCACTTTCGCGGACTGCATCTGCAGCCGTTCTACCGCGACAAGTACCGGCTCGAACCGCATGACTACCCGAACGCGACTTTCACGTCGGAGCGGATCATCTCCCTTCCGCTCTATCCGGCAATGAGCGAGAGCGATGTGTTGGTGGTGGCGAACTCCGTGAAGAAGCTCGTCAAGTACTACCGCGCATGACACCGGGCGACGACGCGGTGGGGATGGATCTTCCTTCCGGGAGCGTATCGCGGAACTTGCCGAGGCGGCATCCGGCGCGCCGCCGCCAAGAAGGATCGCCATGAGCCCAACTCTGGAGCTCGTTCCGCGCGGCGGGTCCCTCGGCGTCGCGGCGACGGAGGCGACGCTTCGCGATTGGCTCGCCGCACGCTCCTCGCTGCTCGGCAGGAATCTTCCCGGCATGACCGCGAAGGGGTTTCTCGACTACCACGTCGCGGAACTGCAGGGCGCGCATCGCCGCGACGATGCGATGACCTTCTTCGACGCCGCGACGCCGGCGCTCTTCATTTGTCGCCGCCTCGCGTGGGACTCGGGGCTCCTCGGTTTTCCCATCGCATCGCTCGCAACGTTCATCTTTCCCGCGGACTGCGCGGCGGAGCGCGCAGGCGCCGCGCTACGGGCGTTGTGCGGGGAACTCCGCGAGCGTGGCCAACGGATGTGCATCCACAAGTGCTCCGCCGCGGATGGCGCCACGCTCGCCGCGCTGCGCTCCGCGGGTTTCGACCTCCTTACAGTCCATCTCGATTACCTGTTCGATGCGCACGCCGCCCGCGCGGCGCCGCGCGAGTTGGAGGGGTACGAGATCGGCGAGGCGCGCGCGGCGGAAGCGGAGCCCGTGGCCGCGCTCTCGCGGACGTACTACGCCGAGACAGATCGATTCCACGTCGATCCGCTGGTACCGCGCGACCGCGTGGGTGCGGTCTACGAAGAGTGGGCGCGGAATTCCTTCCGCGGCTACGCCGACCTCATTTGGGTTGCACGCAAGGAGGGACGCCCGGTCGGTTTCGGAACGTGGGGACTACGCGGACTCCTCGCGGAAGTCACCGGCATCCGATGCGCGCAGTATCAACTCGGCGCGGTCGAGGCCTCGGAGCGAGGCCGCGGGCTCTTTCGCCGCATCACGGCGGGCGCCCTCGCGCGCCTCGCGGAGCGCGGACAGCGTTGGGGAACGGGCGCTACGAATGCGATGAACTACGCGACGCAGCGCTGCTTCCAAGGGCTCGGCGCAGCGAACCACGAGCCGATCTTGACCTTCCGGAAGGATTTGCAGCTTGGCTGAGGTCGCACCGCATTACTCGGTGGTGATACCGCTATTCAACGAGGAGCCATGCGTGGCGGAGTTGTGGGACCGCCTCCGGGCGGTGCTCGAGCGGAGCGGCCGGAGCTTCGAGGCCATATTCGTGGATGATGGCTCCACGGACGACACCGCGGCAGCAATCGATCGTCTCGCCGCCGCGGATCCGCGCGTGCGCGCGCTCCACTTCACCCGCAACTTCGGCCAGCATCCGGCGGTCTACGCCGGATTCGATCACGCACGGGGTACGGTCCTGATCACGCTCGATGGAGACTTGCAGAATCCGCCGGAAGAGATTCCGAAGCTCCTCGCGAAGCTGGAAGAGGGCTTCGACATGGTGACCGGGGTGCGCGCGGTGAGGCGCGACTCCCTGCTGCGAACGCTGCCATCGCGCTTCGTGAATTGGATGATCGGCAAGCTGACGCGCGTTCCGCTCCGCGACTATGGGTGTCTCCTCAGGGTCTACCGGAGGCCCGTCATCGAGATGCTGCGACGCTGCAGCGAGCAAACGGTCTATTTCACGGCGTTGATCTCCTGGCTCGGCGTCCGCATCGCGGAGGTCGACGTGGCGCACGCGCCTCGCAAGTCAGGGCGCTCGAAGTACAACTGGTTGAAGCTCATTACGATGAACTTCGATCTCGTCACGGGCTATTCGATCCTGCCGATCCAGATGATCTCGCTCGCCGGCATCGGGATCGCCGCGCTCGGGTTCATCGCCGCGGTCGTGATGCTCTGCTTCGCGCTGATCGCGGCGGACAAGGCCTACTACGTCGCGCTCGCGTTTGCCGCGGGCTTTTTCATGTTCGGGGTCTTGCTCACGGCACTCGGGTTCATCGGCGAGTACATCGGCCGCATCCTGATCGAAGTGAAAAGGCGGCCCTTCTATCTCTTGCGCGATGACCTGGACGGCGCGAGGAAGCCAGAGTGAATTCGGCGTCCGGAACATGAGGGCGCCGGAGGACCTGCTCCGCTGTCCGCGCTGCCGCGCGCGCCTCGCGCGCGAAGGCGCGCATTACCGCTGCCAGGAGTGCGCCGCCCTCTACCCGCTCCGCGGAGAGGTGCCGTGGCTGCGCGCGGCGGCGCCAGGGCACGGCGAAGAGGCGTATCTCGCGAGCGCGCGGGGGCGGCTGCGCCGCCATGGCGCGGCGTATCGGCTGCTCTTTCGCGCCTTCGCGCCGGTGCTCGTCACGGGACCCGATCCGGCGCGGAGACTCGCTCCCGCCGCCGCGGGCCCGGGCCCGGTGATCGACCTCGGATCCGGGAACGACCGGCGCCATCCTCGCTTCATCAACGTCGACCTCCTTCCATTTCCGGAAGTCGACGTCGTCGCCGAAGCGGATGCGTTGCCGTTCCGGGATGGAGGCGCGGATGCGTTGCTCAGCGTCGCGCTGCTCGAGCACACCGCCCGCCCGGCGCAGGTACTGGCCGAGATCGCTCGCGTCCTTAGGCCCGGCGGGCGTCTGTTCCTGGTCGTGCCGTTCTTGCAGCCGTTCCACTCGGCGCCGGGCGATTATCACCGCTGGACACGCGAGGGACTTCGCTCGGACCTCTCGCGGGACTTCACGATCATCGAGTCGGGAGTGTATTGCGGTCCGGCATCCGCGTGCGCCTGGCTTGCGGCGGAAGGACTGGCGCTTGTCCTCAGCGCCGGCTGGCCGCGCCTAGAGCGAGCGCTCTGCCTGCCGCTGCAAGTGCTCTGCTCGCCGATCAAGTGGCTCGATCTCGTCCTCGCCCGCCTGCCCGCCGCCGACCGCCTCGCCTCCGCCGTGTACGTGGAAGCCGAGCGCAGAGCTTAGCCCGAAATATTCATGATCCTTCTACTGCAAGCGCCGATGTGGCTGCCTTGCTGCGTCGAAACCACGACTTCGATCCTCAACGACCTCACCAGGTCGCCTCCGGTCGAAGTCGCAGTTTCTCCTTGCTATCCAGCCA
Source organism: Planctomycetota bacterium (assembly GCA_022616235.1). Taxonomy (GTDB): domain Bacteria; phylum Planctomycetota; class UBA8108; order UBA1146; family JAKEFC01; genus JAKEFC01. The sequence continues at coordinate 7,221 of JAKEFC010000052.1, read as the reverse complement.
CCTCGGCGCTTTCGTGACGAAGTTCATGAATAATTCGGGCCTAGCGACCATCGTCGCATGGCGCGAGTGGGGGAGCGACGCCGCGGCGAAAGGCGATCATCTCCGCCGCGATGGCGATCGCGATCTCCGCCGGCGACCGGGCATCGATGTCGAGGCCGATCGGTCCGCGCACCCGAGCGAGCGCGTCCGCGGCAATCCCCGCGCGTTTCAGGTTGCGCAGGATCGCTCCGATCTTGCCGCGGCTGCCGATCACCCCGACGTAGCGCGCGGTGGTACGGACGGCCTGCGCGAGCACCGCTTCATCGTGCTGATGGCCTCGCGTCACGACGACGAGATAGCTGTTGAGTCCGACCGGCAAGTCATCGAGGGCGCGTTCCAGGTCCGCGACGCGGACCTCGGAAGCGAGTGGAAAGTGCTCGCGTGCCGCGTACGCCTCGCGATCGTCGATGACGACGCTCCGATAATCGAGGGACGCGAGCAACGGAACCAGCGCCCGCGCAATGTGCCCGGCGCCGAAGATGTACACTACGGGATTCCCGATCGGTTCGATGTAGACCTCGAACTCCCCGCCGCAGAGGAGGCCGGTTTGCGACGCCGTGGCCGCGGTGATGCGAAACGACTGCCGGTGAGGGCGGTCCGTGGCGATCACTTGGAGCGCGAGGCGGCGAATCTCCTCTTCGGTGCAGCCGCCGCCCACGGTCCCTAGCGTGCTCCCGTCCCCGCGCACCAGCATTTTCGAGTTCGTCTTGCCGGGCGTGGAGCCGATGGTGGCGATAATCGTGGCGATCGCGCCGCGCTCGCCGGCGGACAGGATCCGGGCAGCCTCTTGGAAGATCTCGATCATGGCAACCTATCTAGCGGTTGGAAGCCCCTTTGAGGAGGGGATCCCGAGGCGGAGCCCGGTGCCGCGGCGCGGCCATTTGCTGCGATCGCGTGCCGCAGGCTATTCTTCCTAGAGCACGTTTCAGAATGAAGCCGTTGCCCCGAAGTCGAACGAGGCGCCGGATGTCAAGGAGAGCCGCCGAGGCGTATTGATGGATAAATACGTAGAGGCGGCTCGACACAGACAGGCGGCGGCGTAGTCGACCGAAGGCAGGCGGCATTTTGAAACGGTGCTCTAATGGCAAGTTTCAGAATGAAGCCGTTGCCGCGGCGGCGTTCTGCAGCGTGCAATGCGGTCAAGCTCGGGTCAGTGCGCGCGGATTCCGCGCGCCGGCCCCGGCGTCTCCCTTATCTCGACGAGGCTCAGGTTTGAACCCTTCCGGCGCCGCGAACAAGAACGGTCCCACGAGTCTCTTGAGCGACAGCGATCCATCGTGGGACGCGGCGGCGCTGCTCGAAGCCGTTCCCGATGCGATGTTGATTCTCGACGCGGACAGGCGCAACGCGATCGGCGCGAATCAAGAGTTGGCATCGCTCCTCGGCGTCGCTCCCGCCGCACGGACGCCGGCCGCGTTCGACCCGGGCGATTTGATCCACTCCGATGACCACGCGCGCTTCCACGCTCTCGGCGATCCGGGCAAGTCGGATCCCGGCAAGCGCGTCATGCTGCGGCTCCTTTGCAAGGATGGCGTGGCGCTCCCCGTGGAAGCCTGCGGCCGCTTCCTGCCGGCCGGGCGGAGCGGCGGCCGCTGGGTCTACTTCTTCCGACCTCTCGTAGCCTTCGGCGAAGCGGAAGGCGTCCCCGGCGAGCAGATGTTCTTGCAGAAGAAACGGACGGTCGAGGCCGTAAAGGCATCGCTGCGCATCTACCAGCTCACCGAGAAGGTGCGGTCGGCTCCCAAGTTGTCGACGCTGTTGCTCGACGTGCGCAGCGAAGAAGAACTCTTTCGCCGCGCGGGCAATTTCCTCGTGTCGGACGGGATGAACTACGAGGAAGCCGCGATTTTCCTTCTCGACGGAGAATCGCTCCATCTTCGCTACAGCTCTTCCAACCGGTCTCACCTCAGCTACGACGTGCGCAAGGAGAATCGCTACGCGCGTTTTCTCCAGACCGGAGAGCAGCCGTCGGAGTACGAAAACGTCCAACTCGTGGCGTTGCGCACGAAAGGGGAACCGATCGGTGTGCTCGAGGTGCTCTTCGATCCGCGCGAACGGGCGCTCTTCCAGGAGAATCAGCTCATCGTCGAGTGGTCCAACGATGTGCTGGATACGATCGCGGAGATCTTGACGCTGTTCTTGGACAACATTCGGCTCTATCAAAAGCTGCGCAAGCAGACGATCCTCGACCCCTTGACCTCCGTATACAACCGCCACTACTTGCTCACGCACCTCGAGGCAGAGATCGACAAAGCGCGCAAGCTGGAGCGGCCGCTGTCCCTGATCTTCACCGATGTGGACGGCTTCAAGCAGGTCAACGACTTCTACGGCCACCAGAACGGCGACCTGATCATTCAGGAGATCGCGTTCCTGCTCCAGAACAGCATGCGCGAATCGGACTGCATCTGCCGCTACGGCGGCGATGAGTTCGTGATCATGCTCCCGAATACGACGATGCAGGATGCGGAGCGGAAAGCGGAGCACCTCTTGCGCACCATCGAATCGCATCCGTTCAACGTCCGCGATCCCAAGAGCGGCGAGACACGCACGCTCAAGCTGTCGATGTCCGCGGGTGTCGCCTCCGCCGATGGCGGCGGGGGAAGCCACGAGGTGCTGCAGGGCGCGGATCTCGCGCTCTACGGCGCGAAGCGCAAAGGGAAGAATTGCGTCTACCGGATCGAGAGCGGGGCGGTCGAGGAGCAAGCGACCTTGCGCTTGAGCGCGCGCCGCGCCACTCGCCTCGGCATCCAGGACCTCTCCGCGGATGGACGCAAGGAGAACCCGGCGGGTTGATCCGCTCTCTCGGCGGAGTCTTGTGGCCGCCGCGGACCCAGCACGCGGCTACGGCGTGGCACCAGCGCCGCCATCCCCTTCGACGTGGCGCCGCACGCGCGTTTCCGCGGCCTGCTCGTCTTCCGCGCGCGCGCGCCGGATCAGCTCTTCCATCTCCATCCCCTTGCGAATGCTCTCGTCGAGGAGGAAGCGGAGTACGGGCACGTGCCGCAGCTTCACCCGTTCCGCGAGCAGCGCCTGAATGAACGGACGCGCGGCCTCGAGGCCGCGCAGCGTGGTGCGTTGCTCGGCTTCGGTGCCGAAGATGGAAACGCGCACGACCGCTTCCTTGATGTCGTCGGTGGGCTCTACCTGCAAGACGGAGACGAAGCCGATCCGCGGATCCTTCAGCTCGCGAGTGAGGATCGAGGAAATCTCATCGCGCAGCAGCGAGGAAACGCGGCCGCGGCGCGTCGGTTTCACGAATTCTCCACCCGGCTGCTCGCGAGGGTACGCGCCTTCTTGACGATGCGATAGCTCTCCACGATGTCCCCCTCGAGGATCTCGTCGAAGCCTTGGATCCGCAGACCGCACTCGAGCCCCTCTCGCACTTCCTTGGCGTCATCCTTGAAGCGCTTGAGAGAGGATAGGTGGCCTTGGTGGATGAGCGCGCCATTGCGCAGGAGGCGAATCGGATCATCCCGCCGCACGATGCCGCTGCGAACGAAGCAACCGGCAATGTTGCCGAGCTTGGTGGACTTGAAGAGCGTACGGATCTCGACCATGCCCTGCGACTCTTCGAGCAACTCGGGCTCGAGCATGCCCTCGAGGGCCCGTTGAATGTCGTCCTTGGCTTCGTAGATCACTTGATAGGTTCTGATCTCGACGCTCTTCGTCTCCGCCAGCGAGCGCGCTCGCTCGTTGGGAATCACGTGGAAGCCGAGGATGATCGCATCGGAAGCGTCCGCGAGGAAAACGTCCTCCTCGGTGATCTCGCCCACTGCGTGAAGCAAGATGCGGATGCCGACCTCCGGCGTCGCCAGCTCTTGCAGCTCCTTTTCGAGCGGGAGCAAGCTGCCCTTCGCATCGGCCTTGAGGATCAGCTTGACCTCCTTGGTCTTGCCTTTCGCGATGTGGTCGAAGAGCTTCTCCAGCGTTACGTGCGTGCGCTGGGCGCGCTCCGCCTCCCTCGCTCGCCGCTTGCGCTCCGCCGCGATCTCTTTCGGTGTGTCGATTGCCGCGAAAGCGTAGAGCTTGTCGCCGGCTCCCGGCACTTCATCGAGTCCGGTGATCTCCACCGGGGTCGAAGGTCCGGCGCTGTCGATCGGCTGGCGCATCGTGGACTGGAGATGGCGGACCCGGCCCCAAGCGGAGCCGCACAGGATCGGATCGCCCTTGCGAAGTGTGCCGTGCTGGACGAGGACCGTGGCCACGATGCCGCGCCCGGTCGTGTTCTTGGCGTCCAACACCGTGCCGACCGCGAGACGATCCGGATTCGAACGCAGCTCGAGGATCTCGGTCTCCAAAGTCAGCAGCTCGAGGAGTGCGTCGATCCCCTGGGACGTTCGCGCTGACACCTCGACGATTTCGGTCTTGCCTCCCCATTCGGGAGGGGCGAGGCCGATCTGCGCGAGTTGATCCTTCACGCGCGCCGGATTCGCATTCGGCTTGTCGATCTTGTTCAGTGCCACCACGATCGGCACGGTCGCGGCGTTGGCGTGCTGTATGGCTTCTTCCGTCTGCGGCATGACGCCATCGTCCGCCGCCACCACGAGCACGACCACGTCCGTGACGTTCGCGCCGCGGGCGCGCATCTCCGTGAACGCGCGGTGCCCCGGCGTATCGATGAACACGACGTGAGACTTGCCGTGGTCCACGCGATAGGCGCTCATGTGCTGCGTGATCCCGCCGGCCTCGCCCGCGGCGACGCGCGTCTGGCGAATCTTGTCCAAGAGCGAAGTCTTGCCGTGGTCGACGTGGCCGAGAAAGGTCACGACGGGAGCGCGCGCCTGCAACGATTCGGGCGCGTCCTTGCGAGCTTCGATCTCGGCGATCGCGCTCTCGATTTGGACGTCGGCGCTGACGGTGATCTTGACCGCGAATTTCTCGCTGATGAGGTTCAGCATGTCGTCGGACAAGTGCGTGTTCACGTTCACGAGAATCCCATCCTTCATCAGCGTCGCGAGGATGAGATTCTGTTTCACGCCGATGACGGGCGAGAGATCCTTCAAGGTGATCGGCAGCTTGACGGCCACCTCCGCGGGACGGTCGGCCGGCGCCGCCGGCCGCACGAGCGGCGTCAATTCCTCCACTCCCTGCTGGCGCTCCCGCTTTCTTGCGCTCTTCCCCGTGTGCGCGGTACGGCGCCCGCGCTCGAGCGGCAAACCCGACTCGTCCTTGCCGGGGAAGATGCGGACTTTGCGGCGGCGGCCGCGATCGACTCCCCTGCCCGCGTCGCGCCCCAAGGTCGGCGGCGGTGCGTCCCCGCCGCCGCCGAATGGTCGCCGCTCGATCCGCGGGGGAGGGGAAAACGCCGGGCGCTCGGGGCGCGGCGGGCGATCGGGGTGCGGCACGCGCTCGGGAAACGAAGTGCGAACGCTTCGATCCGAGGACGAGCGATCACCGAGCGGCGGGCGCGACCCCGGCGGGGCCGGGCGCACCAGGGGGCGCTGCTCGGGCGGCTTCGGTCGAATGATGATCGGTTGCTTCCGCACGGGGAGCACGGACTTGAGCGCCATCGGCGGCGGTTTCGGAAGCGGCTTCGGCGGCGGCTTCGGCAGCGATGCGGCGCCGTTACCCGCTTGCGTTCCCACCTTGCGCGCGGCGGGCGCGGCCGCCGCGGGGGCCGGCGGCGGCGCAGCGGGCGCCGCAGCCGCGACGGCCGGCGCGGATGGTTTGGTGCTTGCGGCCGCAGCCGCGGACTTGACGGCATCCTTGACCGGGGTCCGCGCCTCGCGCCGCAGCTTGGTCGCGACTTCGTCCTCGATCGCGCTCAAGTGATTCTTGAGATCGATTCCATGGCGCAGGCGGAGCATGTCCATCAGCTCTTTGCTCGAGAGCTTCAGTTCTTTCGCCAAAGTGTGTACGCGAACACTCACGTGCAGTCCTTGTGTATTCCGCGTGCGCAGCGCCGCGCTTCCGCGGAAATGGTCAGGTTGTTGCCGCGGCGGGGAGGCTTCGCCGCCAAATCAGCGCGACCGTAGGAATTCGAGGATCTGCCGCGCGCGACCTTCGCCGATCCCTTCCACGGTGGCGAGCGCATCCTCTCCGCCGGCGAGGATCTTCGCAGCCGTGTCCAGGCCCGCCACGCGGAGGCGCTCCGCGGTGAGCTTGCCGATCCCCGGCAGATCTTCGAGATCCAAGACTTCCAGCCCCTCCGTGGCCGTGGATTCCATCGCGCCGCCTTCGCTGTCCGCTTTTTCCGCTTCCACCGCTGCCTTCAGGGCGCGGTCGAACGCGGAAGTATCGATGCTGCTCGTTTCCGCCCCTGCAAACTCCTGTCCGGCAGCGAGTGCGGAGCTATGCTCGGCGGCGGCGCGCGTGAGGAGTCGGTCGAGGTCATCGGGGGACGGCGCAGCCTCCTGCTCTTGCTCCTGCAATTGAGCCAGGCGGTCCGAGAAGAGCCCTTCCGCGCGGCTCTCCATGTCCTCGCGACGCATCTGCTCGAGTTCTTCCTCCGTGATCGGAGTGATGTTCAGCTCCCACCCCGTCAGCTTGCTGGCAAGCCGCACGTTTTGTCCGCGCCTGCCGATCGCCAACGATTGCTGGTCCGGCTTTACGTAGACGTTTGCGGACTGTCCTTCGTAGTCGAGCTCCAAAGAAGAGATCTCGGCGGGTCGGAGCGACTCGACGATCAGATTCTCGATGGTGTCGTTCCATCGAACGATGTCGATCTTCTCGCCGAACAGCTCGTCGACGACGTTGCGAATGCGCGAACCCTTGACGCCGACGCAGGCGCCGACGCAGTCGACGTTCGAATCGTTGGTCGCCACAGCGATCTTGGTGCGGTGTCCCGCCTCGCGCGCTACCGCGCGAATCTCCACTACGCCGTCGGCAACTTCTGGGATCTCCAGTTCGAAGAGGCGCCGCACGAGGTCGGGATGGGCGCGGGAGCAGAGCAACTGCACGCGATTCGGTTGCAAGTTCACTTCCGCGAGAATGACTTTGATGCGGTCCCCTTCGTTGAAGCTCTCCATGGGGGACTGCTCGGAGCGCGGAAGGATGCCTTCGACCTTGCCGAGGGAGATGACGAGCACGCCGCCGGGCTTTCGCGAGGCGATGGTACCCGTCATGATCTGGCCGACTTTCGGCGTATACTCCGCGAACACTACTTCCCGCTCCGCTTCGCGGATCTTCTGCAACAGCACCTGCTTGCCCGTGAGCGCCGCGATGCGCCCCAAGTCCTCGGGT
>JAKEFC010000051.1 GCA_022616235.1 Planctomycetota bacterium | reverse complement strand
TGCGCTTGCACGGTCGCGCTGAACTCGTGCTCGAGCACGCGCTGCTCCGAATTACCACGCTCGCCGACCTCGTTTCGCTCCGCGAAGTGCTGGAGCGGTTGCACTCATCGGCGGACTCGGGGAGAGCGTCCGCGTCGGCGTCCCCGGCTCCTGCGCCGGCGAAGGCGGCGGCAGGTCTCGATCTCTTCGGAGCGCCTGCATCCGGCGCCGCTACCCGCATTGCACGCGCAAGCCGCGCGATCGAGGGCGGCTCGGACCCACGCGACATCCCCGCGGTTCCCGGTGTGCCCCCGCGCCCGCCGGGGGCGCCGCCGGACCCGCCGCCGGATCTCGCGCGCGCGAAGCGCTGCCTTGCGGAAACCTCCGCGACGATCGCGCGCGCCGTGGGAGACCGGCTGGCATTCTCCGAAGATGGTCTGGCGCTTCGCTTGCCGCTCTCGGGAGTGCTCGGGCGGCAAATGGATGCGGAGAAGCGCGATGCGCTCCGCGCCGCGCTAGAACGCGAGTTCGGCCGCCCCGTGCGCGTCGAAGTGGTGGCGGATCCGGCGCCAAGCACCGGTGCGGACGGCGCCGCGCCTCCGGCGTCCGAAGCGGGGAATTCGGAAGCGGGGGAGGCGACGGGCTCCGCGCGGGCGGGCCTCGGCGTCGTGCCGGAGATCGTGGAGAAGGCGCGGGAGATTTTTCGCGGAACCGTGCGTCCCGCGGGCGCGCCGCGCGCGCCGCAGGCGAAACGGCCGGAGTAGGAGCGTTCCATTAGAGGGCTCTAGGCGGCGCGGCGGCGCAGCCTCGCGGCAACGCAGGAGTGGGCCGCACGCGCGGCCGCCGCAGGAAGCGAGGAGGTGCTCGTGGCTTTCGGAGACATGGGACAGATCATGCAGCAGGCGCAAAAGCTGCAAAAGGAAATGAAGCAAGTTCAAGAGGAACTCAAGAAGCGGATCGTTCTCGGCGAAGCCGGCGGCGGCACCGTCAAGGCATACGTGAGCGGTGCGCACGACGTCGTGAAGCTCGAGATCGATCGGAGCGTGGTGGACCCGAACGAGGTGGGCATCCTCGAAGATTTGCTCCTGCTCGCGGTGAAGAACGGCATCGAGAAGTCGCGCGAGCTTTCGCAAAAGGAGATGAGCCGCGTGACCGGCGGCCTCAGCCTCCCGGGGATGTTTTGAGAGCCCGTCTCGAAGTGCGGCAAAGGCTCGGCGGCAATCGACGCCGCGCTCCATGGAGGAGCGGGCTCGACGGAGGTGGAGCGTGAAGGTCCTCGAGCACTTGATCGCGCAGCTCGAGCAACTTCCGGGGATCGGATCGAGGACCGCGGAGCGCCTCGCGTATCATCTGCTCAAGGTCCCGACTGCCGAGGTGATCGCGCTCGCCGACGCGATCCACGCGGTGAAGGAGGGAGTCCGCGAGTGTCCGCGCTGCCACAACATCGCCGAGGGCGAGATCTGCGGCATCTGCGCCGATGATTCGCGGGATGCCGGGATCATTTGCGTGGTGGAGCAGCCGAAGGATCTCATCGTGATCGAGCAGAGCGGCCGTTTTCGCGGACGCTACCACGTGCTCGGGGGCAACTTCGCCCCGATGGAGGGCCGGGGCGCGGAAGCGCTCACCGTCTCTCACCTCGTCGAGCGCGCGACGCGGGAGGAGATTCGCGAAGTGATCATCGCCACGAATCCAGACTTCGAGGGAGACGGCACGGCCATGATCGTGTGGGAAGCGCTGGCGCCGACCGGAGTGCGGGTGAGCCGAATCGCGCGCGGCGTCCCGTCGGGCGGCCACCTCGAGTACATGAACCGCAGCATCATCCGCGATGCCCTAGAGGGGCGAACGCAATACGGCGTGGCCTCGGAGGACCCCCCGCGCGGCGAGGAATAGGGGAGAGCCGATTTCCTCATGTTGCCTCGGCGAGCGCTGAATTCCAGGCATTAGCGCAGTCATTCACGAAATTAACTTTCCATACGCGTAATTAATGCTAATCTTTGCGCGTTTTACGGAACGCCGCGGCCGGCGCTCGGATACCCAAAGCAAGGAGGAGCCATGGCGGGGGAAGCGCTGAGGGACTTTCTCGAGATTCCATACGACCAGCTCGAAGAGCTGAACCTGGCGGTAAAGAAGGACCGGGCGGAGCGCAAGCCCGCGGACAGGGTCCAAGAAGAGCGAATGCGTTTGCTCAACGATGAGAAGAGAGTGAAGGCGGTCACCGTCTGCTTCTCCGATCTCGAGGGGCGGCTGCACATGCTCGACTACGACAAGAAGTTCCTGCTCAAGTCGGCGGACAACCTGACCTTCGATGGCTCCTCGATCCGCGGCTTCTCGCAGCAGCAGGAGTCGGATCTCCGACTCGGGATCGATTGGCCGGCGTTCTACTGGCTGCCCTGCGACATCTTCGGCGCCGGCAAGGTGCTCGTGTTCGGAGAGGTTCGCGAGCGTGATGGATCGCCCTATCCCGCCGACATGAGAGGCCGTCTCAAGCGCTTCACCGATGAACTCTACGCGCGCGATCAAACCACCTGCCACGTCTCCAACGAAGTCGAAGGATTCTTGTTCCAAGGACGGGACGCGGAGCGGCGCTATTTCGAATCCGGCCGGTTCGATTACGTCTCGACGGGAGGCTACTACCACTCGCTTCCCGGCGACACGTTGCGGAAATTCATCGACGCCGCCGCGGAATCGCAGCGCGCCATGGGTTTCGCCAACGAGAAGGACCACCCGGAGGTCGCTCCTTCGCAGTTCGAGATGAATTACTCCTACACGGAGGCGCTCATCGCCGCCGACCAAGTGCAGCTCTACAAGCTGCTCTGCCGTCAGGTGGCGAGCAAGCTCGACTGTACCGCCTGCTTCTTGCCGAAGCCGGTAGCCGGCGTGAACGGAAACGGCATGCACACGAATCTCTCGCTGGCGCGCGCGGGCAAGAACCTCTTCTACGACAAGAAAGGGGAAGACGGCCTGTCGAAGCTCGGCTGGGACTTCATCGACCGGATCCTGAACACGGGCACGGATACTTGCTTGATCCTGAACGCCAGCGTGAATGCGTATCGACGCCTCGATCCGCACTTCGAAGCCCCGAATCAGATCAAGGCCTCCGCGATCAACCGGGGCGCAATGGTGCGCATACCTCTCGGCAACGAACGCTCCGCGCGCATCGAAGTCCGTTCCATCGCTCCGGATGCTAACCCGTACATGGCGATCTACTCCGTCCTACGCACTGGGCTCGAGGGCCCGACGTCGGAGGCGGAGAGCGCGGAGAGCAAGCGCAGCCGGACGCGATTCCTCCCCGACAACATCTTCGACGCCATCCGGATCTTCAAGGGCAGCCGTTTCGTCGTGGACCTGCTCGGCGAGGATGTGCAGGCGAAGTACGCCGATCTCAAACAGGCTTCCGCGGACCGTTGCCCCAAGGCGCTCGGGACGCGCGTCAAGACCGCGGAGGTGCAGTTCCATCACGAAGTGACGAACCAGTATCTGTGGAACATGTTCTAAGAGCACGTTTCAGAATGAAGCCGTTGCCCCGAGGCCGAGCGAGTGCGCGCCAGGCAAGAAGGGCCGCCGAGGCAGTATTAACGGAGAAATACGGCGAGGCGGCCCGACGCCGGCATGGCGCGCTCGCAGCCGGCCGAAGGCAGGCGGCATTTTGAAACGTGCTCTAACGGACGCACGAGCGGTTCGCGCCGCCAAGAGTACGTTGCAATCGGAAGCCGCGGCATGGCGCTCGGCCTCGTGCCTGCGGCGGCTGCTCGCTCCGGAAACTAAGGGGCCGCAGGCGCGGCGCCCTCGCTCCGCACGTGCCTCGTGGCTGCTCATCTTGTTGATCGCCGCGCCCGCGTGTGCGGGCCCGGTTCGCATCGTCCGCGTCCCAGCTTCCGAAAGGGCCGCCCGGCAGCTCACCGCTGCGCGCGCCGCGGAGGAAGCGGGGCGGCCTCGGGAGGCGCTCGAATTCTACCGTGCGGCGCTCGCACGCGATCGATCCTGCGCGGAAGCGTGGTACGCGCGCCTCGATCTCGCGCCGGAGGCGGAGCGGCCCGCGATCGAGGAGGAACTCCGGTCGTGGGAAGAATCCGCGCCCGCGGAGGCGCTCCCTTGCTTTCTGCGCGGCAAGCTGGCGGAGATCGGCGGAGGCGACGGAACTCTAGCGTTTCGACGCGCGTGGGAGCGGAGCGACGGCGCGTACTTGCCGCTCATCGATCCGCTGCAAGCGACTCCGCAAGGCGCGGCGGGTTGGCGGCGCTACCGCGATCTCCTGGCGGCGCTCGAGCCCCGCTCCGCCGAGATCGAGTTTCGCTTCTTGGCCACTCTCTGGGAACTCGGGGAGATCGAGCGCCTCGAGGCGGAGCTGCCGCACCGAGCGCTTTCAGCTCTGGACCGAGCGTTCTTCGATGCCGCCGTGCTCGCTGGGCGGGGCGAGATGCTGCGCGCCCTCGAACTCGGCTTGGTTGGCCCCGGCCGCGGCGATCGCCCGCGCCCCGAGGAACTGCGGTTGCAGTTGGAGATTCTTGGATCGCTCGACCGCCGGGCGGAGGCGGAACGCACATTGGCGCGAGGGCGCGCCCTCTTTCCGGACGAGCGCCTATGGACCGCTGAGCGTGCGCGGCTGCTCCTCCTCGCGGGCTCCCGTGCGGAAGCGGAGCGCGTCCTCGACGAGGGAGCTGGCGACGTCGTATTCCCGAGGGGGCGCATCGGGGCCGCCGTGATGCGATTCGACCTGACGCTCGCGCGCGGCGGCGGCGGCTCGCGCGCGCTCCGCGATGCGATCCCTTGGTGCGTCAGCCCCGGCGAGACGAACCTGCTCTTCCTGCGCTTCCTGCAAGCACAGGACCCGGAAGGATGCGGAGCCTGCCTGGCGGCGAATGCCGCCCTCGAGCCGGAGAGCCAAGCGGCGGACGCGTGGCGCCGGGATGCCGCGATGTTGGCGCGCTTGCGGGAGGCTCCGCACCTCCTGCCGGAGGCATGGAACTTCCTCCGTGTGGGAGATCCTACCGCCCAGCGCGCGGCCTTCGGCTCGATTCCGCGCTCGAAGCGCGCCGCGACCTTGCGCATCGCTCTCGCGCACGCGGAGGCCGCTCCTCGAATCCTCGCGCTCCAGCTCTTGCAGGGAGAACGACTGCTCGCCTTTAGCGAGCTGCCGCCGGACTTGGGGAGCGATCGCGACCCGCGCGTGCGCGGCGCCTGGGTCGCCCTGGCGGCGGCGGATGGGAGCGACGAGGCGCGCGCCGCCGTGCGCGCGGCGCTTCACGATCCGGATCCCTACGTGCGGGAGATCGCCGCCCGCGGAGAGAGCCGCGATCGCGGCGAGGAGCCGGCGGCGGATTAGAGCCCGTTTCAAAACCTGGCTGCCGGCGAGGTTTTGAAGTGGGCTCTGGTGTATCTTGTCCGTGCGAAGACCCCGCCCCGCGCGCGCCCCTCGCCACCAGGCGAGCGCTCCGTGCGCCCGCCCGACGTTCGGTCCTCGGTCTTCGCGAGATAGGAGCGCACGTGCAGCGGCGCCGATTGCTGGTTCTGATTCTCCTCGCACTCGCGCTGCCGCGGTCCGCCGCCCACGCGGATGTGATCTGGCGCAAGGATGGCTCGAAGATCGAAGGGACCATCGTCGCCGAGGAAGAGAAGCGCGTGCAGCTCAGCGTGAGGGTAGGGAATTCGGAGGGGAGGATCTGGATCGACCGCGCAGCGATCGACCGCATCGAGCGCGGCGAGCTGCCCGGAGCCGAATACGAGCGGCGGCTTGCGGCGCTCGATCCTGCCGATGTCGCCGGCCACCGCGCCTTGCTCGAGTGGGCCGACTTGCAGAATCTCCTCGATGCCGTTCGCGACTTGCGGGAGCGCCTGCCGGAGGTCGAGCGGAGGAGTCGGGTCAAGAACAACCCCGCGCTCTGGTGCCGGATGTGCGAAGCGCGCGGCCAGCGCCCGTGTCCGGAGTGCCGCGGCACGGGGGAGAAGCTGATTCCGTGCGTGCGCTGCGACGCGAAAGGCGCGGTGCGGTGCAAGGCGTGCGGCAATCGCCGCGAGGGAGGCGCCCTCAAGTGCCGCAAGTGCTCGGGCGCCGGCGAGGTCGAGCAATTCGATCCCGCGAAAGCGACGAAGAAGAAGGTCAAGTGCCCCGACTGCGGCGGGTCCGGCACTCACACCTGCCCGGAGTGCGGCGGCAAGAAGGAGCAATCCTGTCCGGCCTGCACCGGGAAGGGGGGGAGCGGCGAGCCGTGCGGCCGCTGCGGCGGCAAGCCCATCGAGACCTGCCCGACGTGCACGGGCAGCGGCCTCCAGCCGGTGCCCTTGACGCCGGAAGAGCTGGAGCGCGAAGCGGCCGCGGCGCGCGAGACGACGACGAAGCCCGCGGCGGAGAAGAAAACCCCCTCCGCAGGCGCCGAAGTGAAGCCGTAGTGCTCGATGCGAATCGCCGCCGGGAGATGGCTCAATTCAGTACCGCTGACTATGAACTGGCATTCTCGCCGGCGTAGCGGCGGAATAGATCGGCCATCTGCGCGCCGACGATTTCGAGCGCGAACTCCCGCTCGAGGCGCGCTCGCCCCGCGCGGCCGAAGCGCGCCAACTCCGTCCGACCCTGCGCGCAGCGCTCGAGCGCGCGCACCAAGTCTTGCACCGAGCTGGGAGTGACGAGCAGTCCGCTCTCCCCATCCACCACCAGCTCCGGAATCGCCGCGACGCGCGATGCGATGACCGCCCGCCCCATCGCGAGCGCCTCCATGATGACGACGGGCAAGCCTTCCATGAAGCTCGGGACGACGAGGACGT
>JAKEFC010000050.1 GCA_022616235.1 Planctomycetota bacterium | reverse complement strand
GAGCATTTCGCGAACCCCCACCACAAGGCGGGGGTTGCAAAAATCGCTCAAAGCCCTGATGAATGCCGTGGCGGCCGCGTAAAATGCGCGAAAGTCGAACTTAGTGTCGATCGTTAGGAACCCAGCACCTGGCGCGCGATGATCAGGCGTTGGATCTGATTCGTGCCCTCGTAGATCTGCAAGACCTTCGCGTCGCGCATCAACTTCTCGACCGGGAACTCCTTCGAATACCCGTAGCCGCCGAACACCTGCACGGCGTCCGTCGTAACCCGCATGGCGGCATCGGCGCCGAAGCACTTCGCGATGGAGCATTCGAGCGTGTTGCGCTCGCCGCGGTCGATCTTCCAGGCGGCGTGCCACGTGAGGAGCCGCGCGGCGGCGCACTCCTTGTACATGTCCGCGATCAGGAACTGCACCGCCTGGTGCTCGGAGATCGGCTTGCCGAACGCTTTCCGCTCCTTCGCGTAGCGGATCGCCTCATCCGTGGCGCGGCGCGCGACGCCGACTGCGCCGGCGGCGATGCCTGGGCGCGTGCGGTCGAAGGTCTTCATGGCGATTCGAAAGCCGTCCCCCTCCGCGCCAAGCAGATGGTCCGCGGGGACTGCGACTTCCTCGAAATCGATGAACACCGTGCTCGAGGCGCGCTGCCCCATCATGTCTTCCTTCTTCCCGATGCGGATCCCGGGAGAGTCCGCAGGCACGATGAAGGCGCTGACGCCTTTCGAGCCGAGCGAGCGATCCGTCTTCGCGAAGAGGACGAACCAGCGAGCCTGCGGCCCGCCCGTGACCCACGCCTTGCTCCCGGAAATCACGTAGCGGTCCCCCTTCCGCTGCGCGGTCGTTGCAATGGCCGCGGCATCGGAGCCGGCATCTGGCTCCGACAAGCAGTACGACGCGGTCGCGTGATCGCTCGTGAGCATCCCGAGATATCTCTTCTTTAGCGCCTCGGAGCCGGCGATCGCGAGAGGAACGGTGGCAAGGTTGTTCACCGTGATGCAGATCGCGATCCCTGCGCAGCCGTAGCAAAGCTCCTCGGTGACGATCGCTTCTTCGAGGTGCCCCAGGCCGCCGCCGCCGTAATCTTCTGGGACGGTGATGTTCATGAGTCCGAGTTCGAACGCCTTGCGGCCGATCTCGCGCGGGTACTCGCCGGTTGCATCATGGTGCGCGGCCTTGGGAACGATCTCTTCGCGGACGAAGCGCTCCGTCATTTCGCGCAGCGCGAGCTGCTCGTCGCTGAGGTCGAATCCAATCACCGTACCGCTCCTTCGCTGGGATCCGCGCTTCGGCGCCACGCCGGCCGCAGCCGGCCGCAGCCCGCAGCACCTGCGACGCGCGAAGCGTGCTGGCAAAGGCACCCGCCCTTCCTTCATACTGCACGGCTTCGCGGGCGCCCACGAGGGTCGCCGATTGTTCACGTTTTGGGGTGCAGGAGAAGAGATCATCGATGGCGGAGCGGGTGCTCGTAGCGATGAGCGGCGGCGTCGATTCGAGCGTCGCCGCCCACCTCCTCAAAGAGCAAGGGTACGAGGTGATGGGCGCGTTCCTCCGCCTCGGCGAGGGGGGAGTCGCGGCGGAAAAGAGCCGCGCCTGCTGCACCGTCGAGGACGCGATCGACGCGCGGCGCGTCGCCGACCGCCTCGGAATCCCATTCTACTCCTTCAACTACGCGCAGCAGTTCCGGCGCGTGATCGACTACTTCGTCGATGAATACCAGCGCGGCCGTACGCCGAATCCCTGCGCACGCTGCAACCAATGGATCAAGTTCGACACCTTCCATGGGCTGGCGCGCGACCTCGGCGCGAGCTTCGTCGCCACGGGGCACTACGCGCGCATCGTGCGGCACGGCGGCGCGGTCGAGCTTCACCGCGGCACGAACCGAGCCAAGGACCAGAGCTACTTTCTCGCGATGGTACCCTACGCGACGCTCGCGGAGTGCATCTTCCCCGTTGGGGATCTCGCGAAATCCGAAGTCCGCCGGCT
Source organism: Planctomycetota bacterium (assembly GCA_022616235.1). Classification (GTDB taxonomy): domain Bacteria; phylum Planctomycetota; class UBA8108; order UBA1146; family JAKEFC01; genus JAKEFC01. The sequence goes on along the minus strand of JAKEFC010000050.1, from coordinate 4,681 downwards.
CGCGGCGGCGGCAACATTGCCGGTCGTACACAAGGCCGAAAGCCAAGAGGTCTGCTTCGTGCCCGACAACGACTATCGCCGCGTCCTTGCGGCGCGGGCGCCGGGCAGCATGCGCGCGGGCGAGATCGTGGGCATGGATGGAAGGGTCCTCGGCGGGCACGACGGTTTCCAAGGATTTACCGTCGGCCAGCGGCGCGGCCTCGGCGTCGCCGCCGGCACAACGCGCTACGTCGTTCGCACGGAGCCGGCGGCGAATCGCGTCGTCATTGGAGCGCGCGAAGATGCACTGAGCGCTCGCTTTCGCGTGTCGGAGCCGAACTGGCTCCTCCCGGCGCCGCCGGAGCTGCCCTTCTCGGCGGAAGTGCAGATTCGTTATCGAAGCACGCCGGCGAAGTGCACGGTGGAGACAGACACGGATGGAGGCCTCGCCGTGCAGCTCGAGACGCCGCGCTTCGCGATCGCCGCCGGCCAAGCGGCCGTGTTCTATCGCGGCGAGCACACTCTCGGCGGCGGCTGGATCGAAGCGTAGCGACACGGCCTTTCCCCGCATTCGTGCACCGCGACGAGCCAATCACCGTTCCTGCTGCAGGGTGAAAGGCTGCGTCAAGCCGCAGCACTCCATGCGTTGCGCCCAGGGCGCATTCCGACATTCCCCACCGCGCGCAGCTCCGCACAGTAGAAGCGCCCTCCGACATTCCTCCACCGCGCGAAGCGCGGTCGTGGAGTGCGGTGGCTTGACACCGCCTTTCCCCGCATTCGTGCGCAGCGACGAGCCAATCACCGTTCCTGCTGCTGGGTGAGAGGCTGCGTCAAGCCGCAGCACTCCATGCGACGCGCTACGGGCTCTCTCCGACATTCCTCACCGGCGGAGAAAGCGCCTAGCACGCGCCGATTCGGCGCCCAGCGCGTATTCGCCTTGAATGCGCATTCTGCCAAGCTAGAGTGCGCCGCCGTGCCATTGGAAGTCGCCCCGCTCGACTACGGCATCGTCGGCGCCTATCTCGCCCTCATGATCGCGTTGGGCGCGTGGACGGCTCGCCGCATCCGCGTCTTCAAGGATTACTTCCTCGCGGGGGGCGCCCTCACGACGCCGCTCCTCATCTGCACGCTCGTCAGCACCTACTATGAGCTGGACGTCACGTTCGCCGTGAGCGAGACCGGCTTCGACTCCGGGCTCGTCGCCTGGTTCTGGCAGGAGCGGCCGTATTACTTCGCGATCATCCTCGCGGCGCTCATTCTCCCTGCCCGAGTTCGGCGGTTGCCGTGCATGACGCTGCCGGATGTCCTGGAGCACCGCTACGGCCCGCGGGCGCGCGTCGCGGGGGCGATCGCTTGCTTCGTCTATAGCCTTCCCATCACCGCCATCGCCGGACTTGCCGCGATGTGCAAGGTGCTCGGCTGGCCGCCCGCATGGGGGCTTGGCGCCGCGGTCGGGGTCTGCGTCCTCTATACGACTATGGGAGGACTTTGGGCGGATGCGATCTCCGACACGGTACAATTCGTGCTCATGTGCGGTGCCTTCGCCGTCGCGATTCCGATTGCGGCCGCTTGGGTCGGCGGCCACGACGTGGCGCCGCACTTGCCAGCCGCGCACATGACCGCGACGGGCGGCCTAAGCCATTGGATGCTCGCGACGTGGACGGTGAGCGCGCTCACCGTGTTCGTCGAGCCGGCATTCTATCAGCGCATGTTCGCCGCGAAGGATACGGCATCCATCCGGCGGGCGCTCATCGCGGGGATCTTGCTGTGGGCCGCGTACGACTGGGGCGCGACCGTACTCGGCATGTTCGCGCGCGCGGCGGTGGAGCAAGGGCTGCTCGATGCCAAGCTCGAGGGGAAAGCGGCGCTCCTCACCGTCTGCATGCACACGCTGCCGGTAGGCCTAAAGGGCCTATTTCTCGGCGGGGTGCTCGCCGCCGCGATGTCGAGCGTCGACTCCTACAGCCTGCTCGCGAGCGGCAACCTGGTCTACGATATCTATCGGCCTCTCCGCGGGGGCACACTGCCCGAGCGCACCATGGTCCGCCTCACCCGCGCCGGAGTCGTGCTCGTGACCATTGTCGCGCTCCTCGCTTCGCTCGCCTTCGACAAGATCACGGATGCGTGGGTCTTCATGGCGGGCGCGCTCGTTGCGGTCGTATTCGTGCCCGTCACGGGCGCGCTCTTCGGGAATCCGCGGCCCGCCGCGGGCTTCGCGTCCGCCTGCGCCGGAATCGCCGGATTCGGAGCGTACCTGGCGCTCGTGTACACGCTCGGGGTCTACGACGAGGAAGGCGAGTCGTGGGTCTGGCGCGCGGGCGGGCTCGAGCTTTGGCGCGAGTTCGCGGTCCTCTTCGCTCTCCCCGTGTCCGCCGCCGGGTATCTGATCGGCAACCTCGCAGGGAAGAGAGAGCCGTAGATGGAAACCGCGAATTGGATCGCCGTCTTGATCCTCGGCCCGGGCTCGATTGCCGTGTTCATCTGGTTCGTGATCGAACTCGGCAAGGAGCGCGCGGGATCAAGACGGCGATCCGAATGATCCTTTCGCGGCTACGGCGCGTCCGAAGCGACGGCGCCGGGCGGGTCGGGGCCGAGGTCGGTCACCAGAGCGAAGCCCGCCCGGAAGTAGTCGAGCAAGTTCGTAATCGAGTACTCCGCGCGCCAGTAGTGCTTCGATTGGAGCCGCACTTCTGCGAAGAACGCATCTTCCGAAACTTCGCCGCCGATCGACTGCTGGTAGTCGACGACCGTGCGCGTCGGATCTTCGAATTCGACTTCCTGCTCCACCGGGTCGGTCTCCGATGCGAGCAGCGTCCAGTCGTCGAAAGAATAGTCGACCCACTCCATGATGAACCACTCATCCGCCGGAGCGTTGGAGTAGTACACGTTCTCTTCGAACGTGAAGTTCGTGGTGTTCAATGCCTGTTCGGCATCGACCAGCTCCCACTCGCCGATCGGATTCTGCAGCAAGTTGTCGCTCACCGTGAGATCCGTGAAATTGAATCCGCGCAGTTGGAGCGAACCTTTGTGGGCGTAGATCGTGTTGTTGTCGATCACGAGCGTGTCCACGCCCGTGGCGATCTCCGATCTCACCGTAATCGCGTTGCCCCACTCCGCGCCGATGTCGTTCGCGATGATGTTCTGGTCGCACATGATCCCCGTGGAATTCGCTTCCTGGAGCCAGATTCCCACGGCCCGCGGCAAGGAAGGCGAGATGTCCTTCGATTCGAGGATCACGTTGCCGTGTACCGTGCCGTAGTCCCAGAAGGCGATGCCGATCGAGTTCTGGATCAGCAGATTGTCATCGAAGGCGCCGCCGGCTCGGAGCTGCGCTCCGTGGGATGCGCTGCGCAAGATGATATTCCGGCGCGCCGCGACGTCGGAGCAGTTGCCGTAGACGTAGATCGAGTGCCTGAAGATGTTCGGCACCGCGCCGACTACGTCATCGTTCCAGCCGTTGTGATCGAAGATGCACTCCTCGATCGTCAGTCCGTGAGTCGTGCCGAAGAACGCGCCCTCTGCGTTCGAGTCGGTCGAATACGAATCCAAGACCACGCACCGGCGCAGGCGAACGTCGAAGTGGCCCGCATTCTCGCCGGTGATCGTGATCCCTTGCCCGTAGTACTCGACGAGGCAGTCCTCGATGAGGAGATCCTCGACTTCGTGCAGGACGAAGAATCCGGAGACGTTGCCCGCAGGCACGGAGAAGTCCGGATGATTCGGATCGCGCGTGTGCGCGTAGCAGTGGAGCCCGACGATCGCGATGTGCCGCAACACCGGGAGGTTGTTGCCGTTGATGACCATGAACGCTTGATCGTTGCCGGTCTTCAGCATGGGGCGGTCGCCCGTGTCTCCGTAGCTGGACACCAGCATTGGCGCCACCTCCGACTCGCCGCTCTTCTCCCAGTCCGGGATCGACTCCTCCCACTCATCGCCGCGCTTGAGCAGGAGCCAATCCGGATAGCCATCGCGAAGCTCGTCGTAGCCCGCGGAGATCGTCGCCTTGGGCGACTCCGGCGACAGGCCGTCGTTGGAATCGTCCCCCTCGGAGCTGCTCACGTAAATGACGAGCGTGTTGGGGGTCGGCTCGAAAACCGTCCAGCCGCCATCGTCCACCACCGGAAGCGGATTGGGCGGCGAGCCGGCGCACAATGCGAAGGAATTGCAAGAGAGGAGGCTGCTCGCCGTCTCGTCGTTGCCGCACTCCGCCGTCGGCTCCGCGATCGCCGAGCCGTCGTTGAACAGATACGTAAGCAGGTAGATCGCGTCCGCGAGATTCAACAACTCATCATCGTTGACGTCCGCAGAATCCAAGCAATCGATCTCGAATACTTCGTCCGAGAAAAGATAATTCACGATGCCAATCGCATCGACGATGCTGACGCTGCCGTCGACGTTGCAGTCTCCTCGCGTGAACTGCACGAACGCATCGCCTGCCGCAGCGTGGCGATGATTCGTCGTGATTGCGATGCCAAGAAACAAAACTGCAAACAAACACACCAGCGCGCGCGAATGCGCGCACTCCCCTCGTTCGTGCTGCACGGAAATCCTCTTCCTCGCATGAGCCCTCGTTCGTTCACATCCCCCACGACCCGGGCGCATTCTAGCCCAAGTTACGGAGCAGTCGCTGAATTTTGTGCAGATAGGCCGGGCGCGTCGTCATAAGTCCTGATGCCGCCACGCTCGGTTTTTCAAATCGGCT
>JAKEFC010000049.1 GCA_022616235.1 Planctomycetota bacterium | reverse complement strand
CGCTCCGACCGCATCATCCCAAGCTCCCTCTGCGACTCGCGCTCCAGCAAGCGGTTATGGCACGGGGCAATTGAGTGCGCAATGGAATCCTTGGCGGAGGGAGTAGGATTCGAACCTACGGACCTTTCGGTCAACGGTTTTCAAGACCGCCGCAATCGGCCGCTCTGCCATCCCTCCGCGCGTCTTTTTCTTATGTCGCTGCCGTACCGATTGAATACGATCGCGGCACCCGCACGCGGAGCCGAACCGCCGCGGCACGCGCAGATCTTTTCGCCTGCTCGAATTCTAGCGCAAGGCGCCGTGCGATTCCATTTCGTGCGCCACGCGAGATTTCTCGCGTTCGCGCGCGGCAGCTTCTTTTCTTTTGACCGGCGACATCACGCGAAGTAACATCCGCAGCTTCACTGTTCGTCTCGCGAGCAAATCAGGGGGATTCCCGCATCATCGCAGCGCAAGACGCGCGCAACGATTGCCGCCCCGCCGCCCTCGCGGCTCGGCGCGATTCGATGCGCGCACGCGCCGCGCGTTTCGCTGCGCCCGCGCTTCGGCGATCGCGCGGTCGCGCGTTGCGACGACAGACGCGGGAGACGTTTGGGGGAAGCGATGATTCGAGCTGTCGGGCCCGATCCGACCTTCGGCAAGTCGGTGCAGGCAGAGATTTCCGCGCGCATCACGGAGCAGCAGTTCCTTACTTGGTTTCAGCGCGTGCAGTTTCGCGTCTCCAGCACGGATGTCGTGACCGTGAGCGTGCCGAACCGGTTCTTCATGACCTTCTTGAAGCACCGCTATCAGGCGCTCATCTGCGACGCCGTCTCCGCGGTGTCGAGCATTCGCCAGCCGCGCGTCGAGTTCGAGATCGTGGAAGACGAAGCGGTCGGCCGGTTGCCGCATGCCGCCGCGCCGCCGCCGGTGATCGCCCCCGCAGCGATCAACAACTCGCACGGCGCAGGCCAAGCGCCGGAGTTTCCGGAGAATATTCCGCTGAATCCGGACTATACCTTCGACGAGTTCGTCGTCGGTCCTTCGAATCGCCTCGCGCACGCCGCGGCTCTTTCCGTCTCGGAAACCCCCGGTACTTCTTACAACCCGCTTTTTCTCTTCGGTTCCGTAGGGCTCGGCAAGACCCACCTCATGCAGGCGGTCGCGCGCCGCTACGGCGCTGCGGGCATGGGGCAGATGGTCTACATCTCATGCGCCAGCTTCACCAACGACTTCATCGCCGCCGTCTCCAACAACGACCTCGACCGATTTCGCCGCAAGTACCGCGAAGCGAACGCGCTCCTGATCGATGACATCCACTTCCTCGCGAACAAGGAGCGCACGCAGGAGGAGTTTTTTCACACCTTCAACTCCATCTATAACCGCCAGAAACAGATCTTGTTGACGTCGGACAGCCTGCCGTCGGAGATCGCGGGGCTGGGGGATCGCCTGGTGTCCCGCTTCAAGCTCGGGCTCGTGGTGGAACTCGCCCCTCCATGTTTCGAAACGAGAGTCGCAATCCTCCTGCGCAAGGCGCGCAACGTCGATCTAGAGATCCCGCTGGATGTCGCGGAATATGTCGCTCACCGAATCTGCGACAACGTGCGCGAGCTGGAAGGCGCCGTGAACAGGCTCCACAGCCACGTTCACATCGAACACCGGGCGCTCACGATCGAGGAAGCGCGCAAATCGATCGCCGACCTCGTGGGCGACGAGGAGCACCGCGTCGACCTCTTGCGGATCCAACAAGCGATCCTCGAACAGTTCTCGATCCGCCCCTCGGACCTCCATTCGAAATGCCGCAGCCGCTCCGTCGTCGTTCCCCGCCAGATCTGCATGTATCTCAGCCGCCTTCACACCGATCTCTCGCTCGGCGAGATCGGGCTCTACTTCGGCGGACGCGACCATTCGACCGTGCTCCATTCGATCGAAAAGATCCGCAAGCTCCTCGAGACCGACTCGGCGCTCCGCTCGACGGTGGCAGCGCTCGAGCGGAAGCTCGGGCATCGACGCTGAGGTGAAATGTCTTCCGATCTCTTTGAACACCCGTGCGGGAATCGGCCGCGCAAACGGTTGGTAACTTGGTGGCAAGACGTAGATACGGCGGAATTAGGGCCTGGAAAACTCGCGAATCCAATGGCGCCCGAGGAGGATGAGTTGGAAAACCGCCGCTTCTCCGCAGTGATTCGGACGGCTTTGAGTGGTTTATCCACAAGATTACACACAAAACATCGCGTCCCAGCCTGCGCAGGGAAAACGACTTAGGATTTACGGTCGGCGCTTATCCACAAACTAACACGCTAGATTCATGAAGAAGGAGAAGGAGAAATCTCATCGAAGTATTCATCAGCACGGCGTGGCGCGCGCGTTTCGGATCCGGGAGTCGCACGGCTGCCTTGGCGGGATCTCATGTGGCACATCCACTCGATCCTGCTCCTCGAGGCGGCAGGTTCTTGAGCGCGGTCCGCGCCCGGTGGAGCATGCGACTACCGTCGAATCGTTTCCTTCCCGAGCATGGGCGGCCAGCAAAGGTGCACAAGAATGGGCACCTCGTCGCGCTGCGAAGAATGAATCGGCGGAGCGATTCGAAGGACTGGAAACGGACGACCATAAACGTCGTTCTCCAATCGATTTATCGCCAGCTAGAAAGCACCCTTCTCGGTTGATCGGATGAACCTGTTCTCTATAATGCGCACTTTGCGCGTTTGTGCGCGGAAAGCGGGGCGATTCGCGGCTGGCGCTGGGGGGATTGAACGCGGTCCTACGCGCCTGCCGTGGGCTCGGCAGGGTCCTCGCCAGGGTGCTCTGTAGATGCTCGGTGGGAGGCTGGCGCGCCACGAGCTTTAGTGTGGAGAACCAAGAGTCGCGAGCATCGATCATCGAGCATCGGGCATCGGGCATTCGGCAACGAGTGGAGTCGCGGGGCGCGGCGGCAAAACTGCATTCTAGGTGCCCCTGGATTTCGGAGCGGGACGCCGGAGTGGGACCCGGGTGTAGGGAAGCGGTCGGGGAGTGGTCGGAGAGCGGCGCTGCTGGCCGTTCCCTCGGCAACGCGCACCTTCCTCGCGCAGACTCGTAGCCGCGCCAGGCGCGCCGCACCTGCGAGTCCTTTCGTCTGGGGTCTCGACTTGCCGCAGTGATCTCGAGGCGCCGATCGTGTAGCGAAGTTCAGAAGCCGAAGACCGCGTTTCGGAATGAAGCCGTTGCCCGGCGGCATTTTGCGACGTGCTCTAAGTTACGGTTCATTCTCGGGAGGCGAAGGAGACTTTCGTGCGGGTCCATTGCCAGACACAAGACCTCCTCGATGCGGTCGATCTGGTTGCCGGCGTCGTCGCGACGAATGCCACGCGCCCAATTCTGAGCTCGCTGCTCCTTCGCGCGGAAGCGACCGGCGTCACCGTGCAAGCCACGGACCTCGAGGTCGGACTTTCGGTGCGCGTCGATGCCGTCGAGATCATGGAGGAAGGAGACGCGGCAATTCCCGCGGCGCGGCTCCACATGATCCTGCGAGAGCTTCGCGATCCTGCCACGCGGATCGAGTCGAATTCGTCGGGGCAGATCGTGATCACGTCCGGCAAGTCGGACTTCAAGATCGCGGCGGAGCCGGCGGAAGAGTTTCCCGTCGTGGACTTCAAGCCGCCGTCGCCTTCGATTCGCGTGAGCCGCGAGCCTTTTCTGCACGCACTGCGCCGGGCCTCCATCGCGGCGGCGCGCGATGCGACTCGCTACCAAATGCACAGCGTCCTATTGGACCAGAGCGGCACGACGCTGCGGCTGGTGAGCACCGACGGCAAGCGCATGGCGATCGCCGAGTGCGATTTCGTCTCGGACAACCGCGCCGGCGCGCAGGAGGCCCAGCACATCGTCCCTTTGAAGGGCGTGGAGCTGCTGCTCAGGATCCTCGCGAGCGAAGGCGTCCCCGAAGTGGAACTGCACCTCGATGACAAGGAGATCACGTACAACTCGGACCGACTCTCTCTCTCTTGCCGCTTGGTGGAGGGACGCTATCCCCCTTACGAGCGCGCCGTTCCGCAGTCCTGGGACTACAGCTACGACTTCGATGTCGGGATGCTCCACGGCGGCGTCCGGCAGGCCGCACTCATGATTACCAAGGAAACGAACTCCGTCCGCTTCTCGTTCGAGGGCGATCGCCTGGTCTTGTCGACGCACGCGAGCGCGGTGGGCGAATCCCGCATCGAGGTCCCGGTCGAGCCCGTGGAGACGCGCGGCGACCCCTTGGAAATCAACTTCAACCCGCAGTACTTGCTCGATCTTTGCAAGGTGCTCGAAGCGCCGCGGCTGCGCGGACACTTCAAGGATGGGAAGACCGCCGGTTTGTTCACGCTGCAAGGGGAGAACGGCTCCTATCGCCACATCGTAATGCCTCTCGTGACGAACGATTGAGCCCATCGCTCTTGAAGGGGTCACCCCAGGAGCAACGACGCGCCGCGGGCGCTGACCGGAACGAAACGATGACACGGAGACAACTGGAGCCCCCCCGGCGTGCGGTAGCGGCAGGCATCCGCGCGCAAGAGACGCCTCATCGCGAGCCTGCGAGCCTGCGCGGCATCCTCGCCGAGCTGATGAAGTCGATGCGGCCGGCCGCCGCCGCCGCGGGCTCCGATCCGTCGCGACTCCTCGCCGAGATCAGCCGCATTTGGGAGCGCGCGGTCGGGCCCGAAATTGCGCAACTCACGGAAGTGCGCCGCTACCGCGGCGGCGTCATGACGGTGGCGGTTGCCGCGAATCCGCTCATGGCGGAGCTGAAGGCGTTCGCGAAGCGCGAGCTGATCGCGACCCTCGCCGAAAACGGTCTCGCCGGGATCCATGAGCTGCGGTTCACCGCGGCCTCCGAGACGGACTCCAAGGAACGATCGCGGACAGTGGGGGGAACCGCCGCGCACGGGCGTGGCGCAACGAAGCCGAAGAAAGGGTTCCGGAGTGAGCACGCATAGGCTCCGCGAAAGTCAGGGCTCACCGGAGCCAGAGCCCGTTGAAGAGGAGACGAGCGCCGCCGCCGAGAGCGCGACCGTGACCTCGCGCGCCGCCCCGCGCACCGCGCCGGGTGCCGCCGCCGCAAACGCCGAGAACGGGGCCGATTTGGCCCGCGCGCTTCGAGACCCTGCCGCCGACGAATACTCCGCGGACAGCATCAAGGTGCTGGAGGGGATCGAGGCGGTGCGCATGCGTCCCGCCATGTACATCGGGAGCACCGGGTCCACGGGCCTCCACCATCTGATTTGGGAGGTCGTCGACAATTCCGTCGACGAAGCGATGGCGGGGCGCTGCACGCGCATTCACGTTCGGATCATGGAGGATGGCTCGGTGATGGTCCTCGACAACGGCCGCGGCATCCCAGTCGGCTTCAAGGAGGACCAGGGGATGTCCGCGCTCGAGGTCGTCATGACCAAGTTGCACGCGGGGGGCAAATTCGAGAACAGCGCATACAAGGTCTCGGGAGGTTTGCACGGGGTCGGCATCTCCGTGGTGAACGCGCTCGCGGAGTGGTTGGAAGTAGAGGTATATCGCGACAAGAAGATCCACCGGCAGACCTACGCTCGCGGCGCCCGTACGTCCGAGCTGGAAGTGATCGGGACCTGCGACCAGCTTGGCACAAAGGTCACTTTCATGCCGGATTCCGAGGTGTTCGAGACGCTCGATTTCCAATACGAGATCGTGGCGCGGCGGCTGCGGGAGCTGGCGTACTTGAACGCAGGCCTCGAGATCATATTCCAGGACGGCCGCGTCGACCGCGAGGAGATCTTCCACTTCCCGGAGGGGATTCGTTCGTTCGTCCAGCACCTCAACGAAGACATGGAGGTCGCGTACAAGGAGCCGATCTATTTCCGCGCGCAGAGCGGCAACGTGGAGTTGGAGATCGCTATGCAGCACAATTCCGGATACTCCTACGATCAAATCTTCACCTTCGCGAACAACATCAACACGCCGCATGGCGGGACCCATCTCTCCGGATTCCGCTCCGCGCTGACGCGCACGCTGAACAAGTACGCGAAGGACGCCGGCCAATTGAAGAACGAGGAGACGCCGGATGGGCGCGACTACCAGGAAGGCCTCGCCGCCGTCGTGTCCGTGAAGCTGCCGAACCCGCAATTCGAAGGGCAAACCAAAGAAAAGCTCGGCAACACCGAGATCGAGGGGATCGTGCTGTCGCTCGTGAACGAGCGGCTCGGCGCGTATCTCGAAGAGCATCCGCCGACCGCGAAGATCATCGTAATGAAGGGGATCCAGGCCGCGCGCGCGCGCGAGGCGGCGCGCAAGGCGCGCGACCTCACGCGGAGGAAGGGACTCCTCAATTCGGGGAGCCTCCCCGGCAAACTCGCCGACTGCCGCAGCACGGAGCGCGACCAGACCGAGCTGTTCATCGTCGAGGGGGATTCGGCCGGAGGATCCGCGAAGCAGGGACGCGACAGCATGATCCAGGCGATCCTGCCGATCAAAGGCAAGATCTTGAACGTCGAGAAGACGCGCGTCGATCGTATGTTGAAGCACGAGGAGATCCAGACGATCATCACGGCGCTCGGAACCGGGATCGGCGAAGAGGAATTCGATATTGCGAAGCTTCGCTACGGCCGCCTGATTCTCATGACCGACGCGGACGTGGACGGCTCCCACATTCGGACGCTCCTCCTCACCTTCTTCTTCCGGCAGATGGGTCAGCTCGCGAAAGAGGGATACATCTATATTGCGCAACCGCCGCTCTATCGCATCAAGTGGAAGTCGAAGGAGCGCTACATACAAGATGATAGCGAACTCGAGAGCGCGTTGATCGCGATGGCGGCGGAGAACGCGGAGCTTGAGATCACGGCGAGCGCGAAGAGGCTCACGGGGCCGAAGCTCTCGGCGCTGATCGACAATCTCATCAAGCTCGAGGAACTGCGGCGTCGGCTTCGCAAGCAGAAGTTTCGCCTGCGCCGTTGGCTGCACGAGCAATGGCGCGAAAAGAAAGCGCTGCCGCAGTTCCGCGTGCTGCGCGGCACGCAGGAACTCTTCTTCCATTCCGAGGAGCAATACCGGCGCTTCATCGCCGCGGAGACGGCGCGGCTCGCGCGCGCCCCGCGCATCGCGCACGGCGAGACTCCGCCTTCGCAGCCCGCGGCGCCGCCGCCGGCGCCCATCGCGGTGACCGCGACAGCGGCAGCGGCCGCGGGAGCGAGCGCTGGCACCGGCACCGGCGCAAGCGCGGGTGGCGAGGCGGAAAAGCCCGACTTGATCGTGCAGGAGTTGCACGGAGCGGCGGAGGCGGCGCGCCTCCTCGTCGGGATCGAAGAGCTGGGCTTCGCGGTGTCCGATCTCTACATGGAGGATGCCCCGGAGAAGGCACCGGCGCTTCCCGTTTTCGACTTCTCCGATGAAGGCGCGCCGCGCGCAAAGGGACTTTGCACGCTGCACATGGATGGCACGGAGATACCGATCTCGCACCTCGGGACGCTCGCGGAGAAGCTGGTGGCGGCCGTCAAGGCCAAGATCGAGATCACTCGCTTCAAAGGTCTTGGCGAGATGAATCCCGAGCAGCTTTGGGAAACGACGATGAATCCAAAGACGCGCAAGCTCCTCAAGGTAACGGTCGAGGATCAGGCCGCGGCGAACAACATCTTCACGAAATTGATGGGAGAAGAGGTAGAGCCGCGCCGCGAGTACATCGAAAAGCACGCGCTCGAGGTGCGCTACCTGGATATTTAGAGCCTGTCCAAATAACCGCTCCGTTGGCCCGAGGCCGAGCGAGAGGCGCGCTCACAAGAAGAACCGAAGAGTCGTATTGATGGAAAAATACGGCGATGAGGTTCGACGCCGTGGGCGCGCCTCGCAGCCGGCCGAAGCCAGGAGAGGTTATTTGGATAGGCTCATAGGATTTCGCCGCGGTCGGGCGCGGAGTACGGGTCGTCGCGTCGAGGAGGGTCTGTGGCGCGAGTCGGAATTGCCGATTTTCAGGCGTGGAAGGCGGAGCGGCGGCGCTTCGCGTGCCTCACGGCTTACGATGCGCCGACCGCTCGCATTCTGCACGGCGCGGGGATCCCGCTGATCCTCGTCGGGGATTCCGCCGGCAATACGGTGCTCGGCTACCGCGATACGATCCCGGTCACCATGGAGGAGATGCTCCACCACGTGAAGGCGGCGCGCCGCGGCGCGCCGGAAGCCTTCATCACTGCCGACCTCCCGTTCCTCTCTTACCAGGCCTCGGAGGATGACGCGCTCGAGAACGCGGGACTCATGCTCAAGGAGGGAGGCGCCGACGCGGTGAAGCTGGAAGGGGGCCGGCCCTGGGCGGCGCTTGTCCGGCGAATGATCTCCGCGGGGATTCCCGTGATGGGGCACCTCGGCCTGACTCCGCAAAGCGCGTCGCTCCTCGGCGGCTACCGGGTGCAGGCGACCACGGCAGAGAGCGCGCGAGCCCTCGCGGACGACGCGTTGCAACTCGAGCAGGCAGGGATCTTCGCGCTCGTTCTCGAGTGCATACCTCAGGAATTGGCGCGCGCGCTGACGGAGCGCCTCGCCGTGCCGACGATCGGCATCGGCGCGGGCGTCGATTGCGATGGGCAGGTACTGGTCCTTCACGATCTCTTGGGGTTTCGCGGAGGAGAGAAGACGCCGCGTTTCGTGCGGCGCTACGCGGAGGTCGAGCAGTCGATCGCCGAGGCCGCGAAGAAGTTCGCGGCGGACGTCGAACAGGGCAAGTACCCGAGCCGCGAAGAGAGTTTTCACATGCCGGCCGGCGAGTGGCAGCGCTTTCGTCCCCCCGAGTGAGCGGACGCGATGACCGTTTGCGTACTCGGAGCGGGAGCGTTGGGGCGCCTCGTCGCCGCGCGTCTGGCGCTCGCGGGGACCGATGTCATGGTGCTCGCGCGCCGCGCCGAGCAGGCCGAGATACTCGCTCTCGAGGGGATCGCGCTCGAGGAGCGCGACGGAGCAAGGCGAATCGCGCGAGTCGCCGCGTTTCCCGCGCGGGCGACCCCCACGCGCCAATGCGAATTGCTGATCGTCTGCGTGAAGGCCTTTGATGTCGCGCGGGCGCTCGAGGATGGCGTTTCCTGGCTCGTAGCCCCGGGAGCCGCACTCGTGATCGCAAACGGACTCGGCAACGCGGAGGCGCTCGGCCCCTACGAGCGCATCGGCGCGACCCTGCTCGGCGTG
>JAKEFC010000048.1 GCA_022616235.1 Planctomycetota bacterium | reverse complement strand
GTGCGGGAGGCCCGCGCAACCGGACAACAAGTCGCAGAGATCCGTTTCGTGATACACGATCTGGCTCGTGAAGAAATTCGCGCCGTGCTCGATCTTGCGGAGCACGCGCGCGGCCTCGGCCATCCCGTCCGCGACGCGCCCCGGAATCACGATGTTGCCGATCCTCACGTCGCCGGGGGGATAGAGGGCGCGCAGGATCTGATTCGCGCGGCCGACGCCGGGGCCGGGGTAGGCGCCCTCCGAAAGCTCGCCGCCGACGAGCACGAAGTCGCGAATCCCGTAGTCTTCGCGCGTCTCGGCGAGCCAGTGCCGGAGCGCATCCTCGCCGCGGTGTACGACGACGTGGTTGATGATCGCGGGGATGCCGAGGCGCGAGTTCAGCTCGCGGCCGAGCACGCGCGGCTCGACGCGCGGCTCGAACGGGTTCTTGCGCGCGCCGTGCTCGCTCTTCGAGCTTTCTTCGCGGATCTCAGGAACGTTGATCGCGGAGAGCTGCAGCGCGCCGTGGATGCGCTCCGCGCGCTCGATGATCTCTTCGATCCCCGCGCGTCCGACGCGAAGCGGCGGGGGCACGATCTCGAGCACCAAGGGGAATCCGGTGAGCCACGTGGACATCGCGCCGGTGCTCCCGGTTCCTCTCCGCGGGCGACGAGCGAGCGGGCGCGAACGTCAGCCGCGCGCCTGCTGGAAGTTCTGCCCGACTTTCTCCCAAGCGACGACGTTCCACCACGCTTTGATGTAGTCCGGCCGGCGGTTCTGGTACTTGAGGTAGTACGCGTGCTCCCAGACGTCGATGCCGGCGAGCGGAACGAGTCCGGTCTTCACCGGATTGTCCTGATTGGCGGTCGTCGCGATGACGACGCTCTTCGTGGTCGGCTCCCAGCAAAGCCATGCCCAGCCGCTCCCTTGGATCCCGGTGGCCTGCGTCTCGAAGACGGTCTTGAAGTTCGCGAAGCCGCCGAACGCGTCCTTGATCGCCGCGCCCAGATCGCCCCCCGGCTCGCCGCCCGTCTTGGGCCCCATGATGGTCCAGAAGAGCGAGTGGTTGGCATGGCCGCCGCCGTGGAAGTTGAGCGCCGCGGTGGCCTTGACCACCGCTTTCGCATCTCCTTTTTCCATCGCGGCGCGCAATGCTTCCTCCGCCGCGTTGAGGCCGTTCACGTAGGCTTGGTGGTGCTTCGAGTGATGGATCTGCATCGTCTGCGCGTCGATGTGCGGCTCGAGCGCCGCGTGATCGTAGGGGAGGTTGGGAAGTTGATGAGGCATGGCGCGGGCTCCTAGTAGCAGTGCCGCCGCGCAGAGGCACGCGCCTTCGTCGCGCGGAGGAACTTGGGAGTGGAAGTCGGCCGAGAATAGCCCTGCGCCGTAGGGGGGTCAAGCCGCAGCGGATCGGCGCACAGTTCCCACCGTGTTCGTTCCCCGTGGAGCAGAGCGCCGCCTTGGAGTGCGCGCGGCTTGACGGAGCCTTTCAACTTGCGGCAGGAGGCGTGATTGGTTCGAGGCTGGGCATGAACGCGGGGAATGTCGGAACGCGCCCCGAGCGCCACGCATGGAGTGCTGCGGCTTGACGCAGCCTTTCGCCTTGCGGCACGAACGGTGAATGGCACGTCGCGGCGCATGAATGCGGGGAAAGGCGGTGTCGAGCCACCGCAGTCCAAGACCGCGCTTCGCGCGGTAGGGAAATGGAATGCCGCGAGTGTTTAGTCGCCGAGGCAGGGCAGGCCGGAGTCGTCCGTGCCCGGATCCGGGTACGGCGGCGGCGGCGTGGGTCCGGCATTGTAGAGGAACGTGAGGAGGTAGATCGGGTCGACGACATCGAGGCTGTCGTCGCCGTTCGCGTTGCCCGCCGCAACACACGGCATCGCGAGGTCGCCGTCGTCCATGTAGAGGTACATGAGCGTGAGAGAAGCATCAACCAAAGTGACCTTGGCATCGAAGTTCACGTCGCCGCGGATGAAGTTGGCGGCGATCGAAGCGTTCCCCGCCGCCAAGTTGGTGATCTCCTCCGTGCCGAGGAATACCTGACCCAAGGCCGGCGTCACGGGGAAGTCGCCGCTGACCGGCAATGCCGTCTCGAACTCGAGCGAGAAGATCTGGACCTCATCCCCGGCGGGAATCGTGCCCTCGAACAGGGACAGCAAGATGAGCGATCCCGTCGCGGTGGGCAGGATCGTGATTTCGTAGTCTTCCGGGGCGAGCGCGGCGAGCGGACCGCCGGAGACGTCCACGCCGCAGAGGAGAATGTCCTCGTAGTCGAGCCCCATCGAGAAGTCGGTGACGGGCGCATCATTCCAAAGGAGGACTGGCAAGAACGCGTGCGAAAAGTTGTCTCCGCTGCCATCCGCTACGGCGACCAGATCGCCTGCGTAGAGAGTCAGCACTCCGCCGTCCGCGTTCGGCGCGATCGTATCGTTGATGAGGATTCCCCACCCTTGGTCGCCGACGATCGAGAGCGCGAATTCCGTGCTGCCCGGATCGAGCGTGTCCCGGTCCACGCTGAACACGAGATCGGCGACGTGTATGTGCGAGCCCTCCGGCAACGGTCCGCTCGGAGGCACCGGCGCACTCGGATAGTCGACTCGGACGCGCCAGAATCCGCCCGTCGCGTCATCGGGCGCGGTAAGGGTGGCCTCTCCGCCGTAGCCCGCGCTCGCGGTGCCCGACAAGCGGATCTCGGAAAGCGTCAAGGTGTAGAGAAGGTCCTCGTAGTCGAGGCCCATCTGCCACGACTCGACGTCGGTTTCGCTGGAGAGGAAGACGGGAACGATCGCTTCATCGATGTCGGGGTATACGAGCGCGTCGCCCAACTCGATCAAATATCCGGCACCGCCGCTTTGACCGGCGATCGGGTTCCATTCGTTGGGAGTGAGCGCCTGTACCAGAGCGGCCGGCACCGCGGCAAAGAAGAGCGCGCCCGCAAGCGCGATTCCTAGCGCGAGGCGTGCAGTGTGCGCTGATCTCGAGGTGTTGCTACACCCGGATCCTGGCATGAACACTTCCTGCCACCGCAGCGGCGGGGTGGTTTGGAGACTTCAATGCCGTATCGGCGCCGCGCGCTCAGCGCGCCGGAGGTGATTCTCCGGAGGCAGGCGGTACACCGAAGCTTCAAAGGACCACTGAAGGACGCGGCGCAATTTTAGCGTGGCCGCTACTCCTGTAAAGCAGCAAAGGACAATCGGATGCCGCAACGGCCCACCCTTGACCGGCGGCTCCGCGCCCCCTACGGTGCTGCGCCCCCAACCCATTCTCGACACGTTGCTCCTCCACCTTGCGGGGCAAGTCCTTGCCCTCGCAAAGTCCAAGCAAAGGACAAGGTTGCGCAAGTACTCGATGTCCGACGAGAAAGCGGCGCGGGCGGGCGGCCGAAGCGCCGCCCCGACGCCGCTCCGCCGGTTTCCGCCGCTCATCGAGCGTGGGCTTCGCCGTGCGATCCTGCGCCCGCGGCTGCCGGGGCTCACGCCGGGCCTCGCCTGGCAGCTCGCGGGGGGCAAGCGCCTGCGTCCGGCGATCGTGCTTTGGCTCATCGAAGCGCTGGCCGGCAAGGTCGCGGGCGCGCTCCCGTTCGCGCTGGCCGTCGAGTGTCTCCATAACTTCCTCCTCGCCAGAGACGACATCGAGGACGGGGACACCATGCGGCGCAACCGGCCCACGCTGTGGGCGCGCTTCGGGATCCCGATCGCCTTGAACGTCGCCGACTATCTCCTTGCGCGAACCTACGAGCAGGCCGCCGCCGCGGCGGCGCGCGACCTGCCGCTCCGTGCCGAGTTGGCCGAGTTGCTCACGACCGCGCTCCGCATCACCTTGGAGGGACAGGGGCGTGACCTCGAGGGGCGGGGCGATGGCGCGTTTACGCTCCGGCGCTACGAAGAGCTGGTGCGGCGAAAGACGGGGCGTTATCTCGCGTTCGGCTGGGTAGGAGGAGCGAGGCTCGCGGGCGTGCCGCGGCGCGAGGCCGAGCGCTTCTGGTTCATCGGGGAGCATCTTGGAGCGGCGTTCCAAATGCGGGATGATCTCCTGGACCTAGGAGCAGCAAAGGGACGAGGTGAGGAGGTCGGCTGCGACATTCGCGAAGGCAAGCCGAGCGCGCTCTTCGCGCTCGCGCTCGCATCGCGCGAATTGAAGGCTCGGGACCGAGCGCGGCTCCTACGCATCATGCGCCGCGAGCGCGCAGCCACGACGGAGCGCGAGGTCGCCTGGGTCACGCGCCTCTATCGAGAGATCGGCGCGATCGAAGAGTGCCGGCGTTGCGCCGCGCGGCACGCGGCGCGCGCTCTCGACGGATTCGACTCTTTGCGTTTCTTGCCGCAATCGGCCCGCGCCGAATTCCACGAAATCGCCGCCTTCATGGTGGAGCGAGAGGTGTAGTGTGCCATCCGTGTCCCGCTCGCGCGTCGTCCTACTCTTCGGTGGCGATTGGGAGGAGCGCGATGTCTCCATCGCGTCCGCGCAGCGCGTCGCCGCCGCCCTGCGCGACGATGCGCTCTCCCTGACGCCGGTGCGCTGGGATGCAGGCGGCTGGGTCGTCCTCGCCAACGACGAGACGCAGCTCAGCGTGCCCGGCATCGGGCGCTCGCCGCTGGAGGTCATGGGAGATCTGTGCGCCGATGGCATCGGCGTGGTGTTCAATTGCCTGCACGGAGGTCCCGGCGAGGACGGCACCGTGCAAGGACTCTTCGAGCTTGCCGGCGTCGCGTACACGGGCGCGGGGGTCCATGGCAGCGTCGCCGGATTCAACAAGGAGTTATTTCGCTTCGCGGCGCAAGCGCTCGGTCTCGCGGTCGCACCTGGCGCAGTCATCCATCGCCAAACATGGGAGCAGAACCGCACGCCAGTCCTGACGGACCTTGCGGTCGACCTCGGCTTCCCCGCCATCGTGAAGCCGGTGTGCTCCGGCTCGTCTTGCCGCGTGACGCCCGTCGAGGACGCGGAGGGACTCGATGGAGCGTTGGAAGGGATCTTTACGCTCGACCGCCGCGCGCTCGTCGAGCGCTTCATCCCGGGGCGCGAGATCTCGATCGCGGTCCTCGGCACGCGGATCGGCTCCCCTCCGCAGGTGCTTCCTCCGATCGAGATCGAGCCGCTCACGGACTCCGGGTTCTTCGACTACGAAGCGAAGTACTCGAAGGGGAAGGCGCGGGAGACGGTGCCGGCCGCGCTCGATGGGGAAACCGTGGAGATGTTGAACGAGCGAGTCGTCCTGCTCCACGAAGAGCTGGAGTTGGGGGGCGTGAGCCGCACGGACTTGATCATCGGCCCCGACGGACCCGTCTTCCTGGAAACGAATACGCTGCCGGGGCTCACCGGTGGAAGCCTCGTCCCCCAGACCGCCGCGGTCGCCGGCATCGACTTTCGCGGGCTCTGCCGCCGCCTGATCGACTACGCGCTCTCCGTGCACCTCGCGCGCCGCGCGGACTCCCCGCACGGCATGCGAAGCTGATTCCGATGGCGCGAGCGGGCGATTCGGACCTCGATTTCGTCGTGGCCGCCGCGGAAAACGCCGGACGCGAATTGATGCGCTTCTATCGCGCGAGCGGCGACCGCCTCGCGATCGACTTCAAAGGACCGCGCGACCTCGTGACCGCCGCGGACCGGAAATCGGAAGAGATCATCGTGGGCGCGCTCCAAGAGCGCTGGCCTGAGTCGTGCATCTACGCGGAGGAGCGAGGCGGAAGCCAGGATCCCGGGACCGATCTCTGGCTCATCGATCCCATCGATGGAACGACCAACTTCGCGCACGGCCACCCGCTCTTCGCGATCTCGATCGCCTATTGCCGGCAGGGAGTTCCCGACCTGGCGGTAATCCACGCCCCCGCCCTCGGGGAGACCTACACCGCGCGGCGCGGAGAAGGCAGCTTCCGAAACGGCGAGCGCATCGCCGTCTCCACGGCGGCGGAGTTGAAGGACGCGCTCCTCGCCACGGGCTTCTCCTACGGCCGCGCGGAAGTGACAGGGGGCGGACTCGACGCGTTCGCGCGCCTCCTCGCCGGATGCCGCGACCTCCGGCGCGGCGGCGCCGCTTCCCTGGATCTCGCGTTCACGGCGGCGGGGACGTTCGCCGGATTCTGGGAATACTACTTGAACCCGCACGACGTCGCGGCGGGAGCGCTGCTCGTCAGCGAAGCGGGCGGCCGCGTGAGCGACGTGCTGGGGGGCTCGGACTATCTCTTCGGGCGCAGCATCGTCGCGGCGACGCCGGCGCTCCATCGCCGCCTTCTCGCGGAGCTTGCGAGCGGCCCGCCGCATCCCGGACCGCCCGCATGACCGCAGCGAACGACCGCATCCTCGTGCGCGGCGCCGCCGAGCACAACCTGAAGAACATCGATGTCGAGATTCCGCACCGATGTCTCACGGTCGTGACGGGACTCTCCGGTTCCGGCAAGTCCTCTCTCGCGTTCGACATCATCTGTCAGGAGGGGCAGCGCCGCTTCGTCGAAAGTCTCTCCGCCTACGCGAGGCAGTATCTCGGCAAGCTGGACAAACCGAAGGTAGAGCACATCGAAGGGCTGAGCCCGACGATCAGCATCGACCAGAAGACGGTTTCCAGGAATCCTCGCTCCACGGTCGGAACGATCACGGAAATCCTCGATCACCTGCGGCTCTTGTTCGCGCGTCTCGGAGTCCCGCACTGCCCGCGCTGCGGGGCGCGCATCGAGAGCCGCACCGTCGACCAGATCGTAGACTCCTCCTACCAGCGCTGGCCGGGGCGCGAAGTGCTGGTCACCGCGCCCATCGTCATGGAACGAAAAGGAGAATACCGCAAGGAATTCGCGGACCTTCGCGCGCAGGGGTTCGTGCGCGTGCGCGTCGACGGGACGGTGCGCCGCCTCGATGAGGAGATTCGTCTCGCGCGTTACGAGCGCCACACGATCGAAGTGGTCTACGATCGACTCGTGCTCGAGCCCGCGAAGAGGTCGCGCGTCGCGGAGGCGGTCGAGAAGGCGCTCGAGCTGGGACGCGGGCTCGTGGATCTCGTCATCGACGGGGAGAGCAACCTGCGCTCTTCGCTCTTCGCGTGCGCGCGTTGCGACATCGATCTGCCGGAGATGGAGCCGCGCCTCTTCTCCTTCAATTCGCCGCAAGGCGCGTGTCCGCGCTGCGACGGCATCGGCAGGCGCCAAGTCGTGGACTTGTCGCGCCTCGTCGCCGATCCGGCGAAGTCGCTGCGCGAAGGCGCGCTCGCGAACACGACCGCGGATGGAGGGCTGCTCTACACGGGCATTCGGCTGGCGGACCTGGCGGCGCCGGAGCGGAAGCTCGGCTTCGACGCGCCGATCGATCTCGACCGGCCGTGGCGCCGGCTGCCCGCGAAGGTGCGCGAGCGGATCCTCTACGGCGACGGTGCGCCCGTCGCGGGAGGAAACGGCTCGCGCACGCAAGGGCCGGCGCTCCGCAGGGTGGCGCGCGCCCGCGCCGGCGGCTTCGCGGGCGTCGTGCGCTTGCTCGAAGAGCGATGGAGCGCCACGGAAGCTCCGGGGCTCGCGCGCTGGCTCGCACCCGGCATCTGCACCGACTGCGAAGGAACGCGGCTCCGCCCGGAGTCGCGCGCGGTGCTCTTCGAAGGCACGAGCATCTCCGAGCTGTCCGCGCTCGGCGTGGCGAGCGCGCGCGAGTTCTTCGCGGGCGTAGAATTCAGCGCGGAAGCGGCGCCGATCGGCGCCCCGATCCTGCGCGAGATCTCGAGGCGCCTCGCGTTCCTGGAGCGGGTCGGGCTCGACTATCTCGCGCTCGATCGCGGCGCGGACACGCTCTCGGGCGGCGAGGCGCAACGGATCCGGCTCGCCGCCCAGCTCGGCTCCGGACTGCGCGGCGTACTTTACGTCCTCGACGAACCCTCCATCGGCCTGCATTCGCGCGACCAGCAAGCGCTCGTCGCGACCTTGCGCGAGCTGCGCGACTTCGGGAACACGGTGCTCGTGGTGGAGCACGACCGCGACACCATCGAGGCCGCGGATCATCTCGTGGACATCGGCCCCGGCGCCGGCGTGCACGGCGGGGAGTTGGTCGCTTGCGGAGGCGTGAAGGATCTGCGCGCGGAGCCGCGCTCGATCACGGGGCGCTACCTCTCCGGGAGCGAGCGTATCGAGGCGCCGCGCTCGCGGCGCGCCGCGAGCCGGGGCGCGCTCAGCGTCCGCGGCGCGCGCCAGCACAACCTGCAAGGGATCGACGTCGAAATCCCGCTCGGCCTGCTTACCGTGGTGACCGGCGTCTCCGGCTCGGGAAAGTCGACCCTCGTCGATCACATCATCTATCGAGCCGCGGCGCGCCGCTTCGGCCTGGATGCTCCGCCCCCCGGGCTCCACGACGCGATCGAGGGACTCGATCTGCTCGACAAGGTCGTGCGTATCGACCAGTCGCCGATCGGCCGCACGCCGCGCTCGAATCCCGGCACCTACACAAAGGTCTTCGATGAGATCCGCGAGCTGTACGCGCTGACGGCAGATGCGCGGGTGCGAGGCTA
Organism: Planctomycetota bacterium; assembly: GCA_022616235.1. Lineage (GTDB taxonomy): Bacteria > Planctomycetota > UBA8108 > UBA1146 > JAKEFC01 > JAKEFC01. The sequence continues at coordinate 903 of JAKEFC010000048.1, read as the reverse complement.
CGGCGCGGGTCGCTTCTCCTTCAACGTCGCGGGCGGACGCTGCGAGCACTGCGCGGGGGCGGGCGTGATCACGATCAGCATGCAGTTCCTCGCCGACGTCGACGTGACGTGCGAGGAGTGCGGAGGCCGCCGCTACAACGCGGAGACGCTCGAGATCACATATCGCGGCCGGAGCATCGCCGAGATCCTCGCGCTGCCGATCTCAGCGGCGCGCGAGTTCTTCGCCGACCATCCGAAGATCTCCCGCACCCTCGCGGTGCTCGACGACGTCGGGCTCGGCTACGTCCAGCTCGGCCAGCCGAGCACGACGCTTTCCGGCGGTGAAGCGCAGCGCGTGAAGCTCGCCTACGAGCTGCGCCGGCAGGCGACGGGCCGCACGCTCTATCTCCTCGACGAGCCGACGACCGGGCTTCATTTCGATGACATCCGGCGCCTGCTCGCGGCGCTGCAGCGTCTCGTCGAGGCGGGGAACACCGTCGTCGTGATCGAGCACAACCTCGACGTGGTGCGCGTCGCCGACCATGTGATCGACCTCGGCCCGGCGGGCGGCGCCGGCGGCGGGCGCATCGTCGCCGCGGGACCGCCGGAAGCCGTGGCGAAGAGCGCGGGCGCTACGGGGGAAGCGCTCGCGCGCGCGCTCGGCGCCGCGCGCGCGCGACTCCCGCGCGGCGGAAAGCGGCGGCGCGGCGCGGAGATCGATCCAGACGATCGCTTTCTGATCGAAGGCGCGCGGGAGCACAACCTGAAGAACATCGACGTGGCGATCCCGCGCGGGGCCTTCACCGTCATCACGGGACCGTCCGGCTCCGGGAAGAGCACGCTCGCGTTCGACGTCTTGTTCGCGGAGGGGCAGCGGCGCTACGTGGAGAGTCTGTCCACGTACGCGCGGCGCTTCCTCGGGCG
>JAKEFC010000047.1 GCA_022616235.1 Planctomycetota bacterium | reverse complement strand
TATTGCTTCGAAGTCGATGCGTACTCGAGCGGTCCGGAAAAGCCGGTCGCACTTTCGGCGATGGGCCGCTTCGTGCACGAGGCGGTCGCCGTCGACCCTGCGACCGGCACTGTCTACCTCACGGAGGATCAACTGAGCGCCGGTTTCTATCGATATCTCTCGTTCGTGCCGGGCCGACTGGCGGAGGGCGGCAGGCTAGAGATGCTCGCCGTCGATGGGAAGCCAGGCTTCGACACCCGCACCGGCCAGAAGCGCGGCGCCCCGATCCCCTGCCACTGGGTGCCGATCGACGATCCGGATCCGCGCGACGCGCACGCGCGGGCGGGCGCCGTCTTCGAGGATGGCCTCGACAAGGGCGGCGCGATCTTCGGCCGGCTCGAGGGCTGCTGGTACGGCGACGGCTCCATCTACATGAACGCGACGAACGGCGGCGACGAAGAACTCGGCCAGGTGTGGCGCTACTTCCCGCGGGGGCCGGACGCGGGCGATCTGCATCTCGTCTTCGAATCTCCATCGATCGAGGTCTTGGAGTCGCCGGACAATCTCTGCGTGTCGCCGCGCGGTGGGCTCGTCCTCTGCGAGGACTTCGCCGGCCCGCGGCAGCACGTAAGCGGCCTCTCCCCCGAAGGCGAGATCTTCGACCTCGCGCGAAACGAATGGAACGACAGCGAATTCGCGGGCGCGACCTTCTCGCCGGACGGCCAAACGCTGTTCGTGAACATCCAGGTCCCCGGAGTCACGCTCGCGATCTGGGGGGACTGGGAACGGCCGCGCGCGCTCTTGTGACCTCCGGCGCGATCAGCCGAGCATGCGGCTCGTGATCGACTCCACTTCGGCGGCGAGGCGACGCCCTTCGCCGGCGAGACGGTCGCATTCCGCGCGTGCCTCCGCGGCGAATCGGGTGTCGGTGATCGAGGCGAGGTTTGTGCGCACGTTGTACGCCGCGCCGCGGAGGCTCGCCTCCGCCATGAGTGCGCCGACGGCCGCGTCGCTCGCCGAACTGGGGAGTCCCTTCTCGACGAACACGCGGCAGAGGCGGAGCGCATCGAGCGCGGAGCGCGCGGTCGCGAGCGGCACTTCGATCGCGCTTCGATAGCCTGCTTGGATCGCCGCGTCGCGCCGCGCGGCCTCCTCGGGCGTCGCGCGCGGGAGCCGCATCGCGGCGAGCACTTCCTGGAACGCGCGCGAATCCGCGTCGATGGCGCGGAGCAGATCGTCCTTTAGCGCCTGGCAGCGCCGCGCAGCTTCTTCCGCTTCGGCGTGCACGGCCGCCATCGATCTCTTTCCGTGCGTGAGATTCGCGACCATGGCGCCCAAGGCCGCTCCCAGCGCGCCCGCGAGCGCGGCGACGGAGCCTCCGCCCGGCGCGGGCGTCGCGCGCGACACTTCATCCGCAAGCTCGCTCACGCGCATCGACGCGAGGGGTCCATCCTGAGTCGGCATTCCTAAGATCGACCTTTCCTTGTCGAACTTCCCAAGGTCGCGCAGCCCAAGCGACTGCACCGCGGTCTCCACCACGTCCCGCACCGGCACGCCGCGGCTCCCGCCTTGCGCCGCGAGATAATACTCGCCGCTCTCGCGGAGCGCCGCATAGGGCACGAGCCCCACGATCTCGGAGCCGGTGACCACGACGCCGCGCGCGCGGGCGAGCGTCCGGCACTCCTCGAGCGCGTGGTGCATGTTCGTGGAGTGATAGTCCGTGAGATTGATGGAAACTTGCGCGCGGTCGTACGCCGGGATCGACCAGCCGACCGCCCGGCAGTGCGCGAAGCGGCCGCGCTTCATGACGCTCTTCCCTTCGAGCGCGGCGGGATCTTGCCCGAAGAACGCGAGTTCCGCGCGCAGGTCTTTCGCGTGCGCGCGCGCGGCGTGCTCCTCGAGCGCCGCGAAGGTCGGGAACTCCCCCACGCAGTCGCCGCACGGGAAGATCCCATCGCGCGGCCGATACTTCACGATCGCGCCGCTACCGTAGGACGCGTCCGTCTGGCCCCTGCGCACGGCCCGCCCCGTCTCGCGGATCTCCGCCGCAAGCTCCGACGCGTGCTCCTTGTCGCGGCTGTTCAGATTCAGGTTGTACGCGATCAAGAATTCGCGCGCGCCGATGTTGACGGCGCCGAAGCGCGGGTTGAATTCCACAGGCCCGAAGTCCGGGCGCCACTCCGGCCGCTTCAGCTTCGCGGGGAGCGCCTCGTATTCCCCTTGCCGAATGAAACTGAGCGCGCGCCGCTCGGGGCGGAGCGCCGCTTGTTCGTAGAGGTAGACGGGCAGGCGCAATTCCCCTCCGACGCGCTTTCCCAACGCGCGCGCCCACTCCGCGCACTCGGCCATCGTGACTCCCGCCACCGGCACGAAGGGACACACGTCGGTCGCGCCGTGGCGCGGGTGGGCGCCGCGATGCGCCGCCATGTCGATCAGCTCGGCGCTCTTCGCGATCAGGCGAAAGGCGGCCTCTTGGATCGCAGCCGGATCGCCGAGGAGCGTGATCACGGTGCGATTCGTGTCCGCTCCCGGATCGACATCGCGCACGTCGACCCCGCCCGCGCTCGCGGCCGCCGCGACGATCGCGTCGATCTTGGCGCGATCGCGCCCCTCCGAGACGTTGGGGACGCACTCAACGATTCTTGGATCTCGCTTCACGCGGTTCGCGCGGCTCCGTTACGCGGCGTGGATGCGCCGCATCTTCTCCGTGAGGTAGCGGGCGAAGACGCCGGGATCGAGCGCGCGGCCGGTGACATGCCTGCAAAGCTCCTGCGCGGGGTACTCGGCGCCGCGTTTGTGCACTTGCTCGCCGAGCCAGTCGCGGAGCGGGCGAAACTCGCCGCGCGCGATGCCTCCCTCGAGATCCGGGATCGCACGCGCCGCCGCCTCGTAGAGCTGCGCCGCATAGAGATTGCCGAGGAAGTAGGTCGGAAAGTAGCCGATCGCGCCGAAGCTCCAATGAATGTCTTGCAGGCAGCCTTCCGCATCTCGGCGCGGGACAATGCCGACGGTTTCCTTCATCTTCTCGTTCCATGCCGCCGGCAGATCGGCGACCGGGAGAGTGCCCGAGAGCAGGGCGCGCTCCAGCTCGAAGCGGAGCAGGATGTGTAGGTTGTAGGTCACTTCGTCGGCTTCCACGCGAATCAGCGACGCGCGGACGCCGTTTATGGCGCGCAGGAAGGAATCGAGTCCTACGCCGGCGAGTTTTTCCGGATAGCTCTCTTCGAGCACCGGTAGGTAGTAGGTCCAGAAGGCGCGCCCGCGCCCGACGATGTTCTCCCAGAGGCGCGACTGCGACTCGTGGATTCCCATCGACACGGCGTGGCCGAGAGGAGTCTCGCACCAATCGCCGTCCAGCCCCTGCTCGTAAAGTCCGTGCCCCGCCTCGTGGATCAAGCCGAAGAGCGAAACCGTGAACTCGCTCTCGGAGTAGCGCGTCGTGAGCCGCACATCGCCCGGCGGCCCGATCCCAGAGCAAAACGGATGGGTCGAGATGTCGACGCGGCCGCGGTCGAAATCGAAGCCGAGATCGGTGATCACCCGCCGCGCGAAGCGCTCCTGGATCTCTTGCTCGAAGTGCCCGGTGAGAAAGCCGTTCTTCTTCGCGCGCGCGGCGCGCGGCTCGATCTCGCCGAGCAAGGAGACGAGCACGGGCTTCACGAACGCGGCGTAGGTTTCGATGTCGCGCCCGCGGCAGCCCGGCTCGTATTCGTCGAGGAGCACGTCGTAGAGGTCTGCGGCGCCGCCGATCGCCTCCGCCTCGCGGCGGCGGAGCGCGAACATCTTCTCGAGGAAGGGGCGAAAAATGCGATACTCGCTCTTCGCCCGCGCCTCCTTCCACGCTTGCAACGCAAGCGACGAGGTGCGCGCGATCTCTTCGGCAAGCTCGGGCGGCACCTTGCGCTTGCGGTCGTACGCGCGCTTGACCTCGCGCAGGAGCGCCGCGGCGCGCGGGTCCGCGACGCCGGGCAGTGCGGCCTCGGCGGCCGCGATCGTCTCACCCAGCTCTTTGGAAGTGCTCCGGCGATGCACGACCTCGGTCAGCTCGCCGATCGCCGCCGCGCGTCCGGCGGCGGCGCCCGCCGGCATCAACGTCTCCTGGTCCCAACCAAGGAGCCGGAGCGCCGAGTCGAGGCGCCCTACCTTCTGCACTTCGTCGATCAAGCGGCTGAACGCGGGATGTTCGCGCACGGACTCCTCCTCGTGCCCCCCACCGATTCCGCCGCGCGGCCGGCGGAAAGCGAAGAGTCTCCCCGATGCATACCGGGGCTGCCAAGATCATCGAGGACGGAGGAGGGATGTGCGGAAGCCCCGCGCCCCGGCGCAAGTAACCGTCACTTTCCCTGGCGGCGCGAGGAATCCAAGTACACTTCCAACGCCAGGGCTCCCATCGCCGTGGAATAGACGCGTCCCCCGGCGGGGCCCCATGGGTCGAGCGGGTCCCAGCTCCCGGCTTCTTCTTTGGCTTTTGTCCCATGGCGCTGGTTCTCGAGGAGGGCAAGGAGCAGACCCTTGCTCCAGGCGCGAGATTCGTCTCCGCCCGCCTGCGACATCGCCTGGGCACCAAAGTACCAGCAATAAAAATTGATCGTGGAGAGGACCTTGCCCCTCTGCTCTCGCCATTCGGGCCTGTGACTCGCGATCAGAACCGCGCTCTTCATCATCGCGTCGGAATCGCGCGCCTCGCCGCAGGAGGCGCGGCCTAGGTATCCCGAGGCGGTCATGCAAGGGATCTCCGCGAGGAAGGGGTATGGATCCGGAAACGCCCTGAGCAGGCGGGAGCCTTCGTCGCCAGGCATCTCGTATCCGCTCCGGCCGATAGCGCTCGAAGTGACACGCCGGAGCCAAGCGTTTGCGCCTGCTAGGGCGGCGGTATAGCGATCCTCCGGAATGTCGAGCTTGCAATTCTTCGCGGCGATGAGCGCCTTCACCATCCAGGTTGTGACCGAAGTGTCGTTCTTCCCCGGCCGGACGCCGTACTTCCAGCCCATGCCCGGATTCTGCGCCTCCAAGCAGAGTAGGACCGCGTCCTTCACGGACTGCGCCAGCGTCTCTCGATCGCCGGAGACGGCGAGCAGTTCCGCCAGCGCCGCCGTCGCGATCGCGTGGTCGTACGTCCACTGCTCGTGCTCGATCGAGCCGAAGCAGCCGTGGGTCTTCGGGTCGTCGGAATTCGCCTGCGCACCGATCAGAAAATTCATCGCCTTCTCGACGCACGGCTTGAATTCGGGGTGAGGCCCGGCTTTGTGCGTGTCGCCGAACCCGGTGAAGGCGAGCAGCGCGAGTCCGGTCACGCCCGCGTCGTGTTTCGCGTCGCCGCGCCCGTCGCCGTAGCGTGCGGGATCCGCGTTCGCGCACGGCGTCTTGCACATCGACGTGAAGTCGTGCGCCTTCCAACTCCCGTCGGGGCTCTGGTGGCGGCGGAGCCAGTCGAGAGCGGCGAGGATGGCGTCGTCGACCTGCTTCGAGCTGGCGGGAGCGCGCGCCGCGACTGCCGCCGGGACGGTGGGCCCAAGGATGACGAGAAGCGCAATCGCAAGCGCGTTCCAACGCGCAAGAGAGGCGCGCCTTCGGGATCGCAGATCCATGAAATGCTCCTTCCTGAAGAGCACGTGCGGCGAAGCGGCGGCCTCCGCCGGCTCCAAACCGAAGAAAACAGTGAAACGAGTTCTGCCCGAGGCAAAGATCTTATTCGACGGTACGCACGAC
>JAKEFC010000046.1 GCA_022616235.1 Planctomycetota bacterium | reverse complement strand
GGCACATCCGGCCGCGCGAGCGGCTGCGATTCCTGCGCGCCTACGACCGCGGCGAAGGGGTTTACTGGCGCCGCGACTGGATCCGAGCCCTCGACGACGAGCTCGCCGAAGAGACGATTCGCATCCTCACGCGACTCTCGCGGGAGGAGGCGCAGTTGCGAAACGGCGGGAGCGCCGGCGATCCGCGCTTCGAATCGCCGCCGAGGCCATGACCGTCCCGCGCTACTCGGTGTGCGTCGTCCACTACGGGGATCCGCGCCTCACTGCGGAATGTCTCGCGTCCGTCGAACGACTCGTGCCCGAGCCAGCCGAACGAATCGTGGTATGGAACGGTCCGGACCGCTGCGCCGATTCCCTCGCCTCGCGTGCGCAGGTGCGCGCGCTCGAGCCCGGCGCGAACCTCGGCTTCGCGGCGGGTGCCAACCTCGGCATCGAGTCGGCGCTCGCGCTTCCGGGCGTCGAGGCGGTATTGCTCCTCAACAACGATGTCGAAGTCGAGCCGGACTGCGCGCGGCGGCTCCTCGAGGTGCTCGGCGGCGACGGGCGCGTCGCCATCGCGGGGCCGCGCATCCTGGCGACGCGGACGCGCACCATCTGGCACGACGGGGGCGACATCGATTGGCCCGATGGTCGCCCCGTGGCCGCGCGAGCCGCGCCCGCAGCCCCGGGGGACGCCTTCGAAACGGGATTCATCTCCGGCTGTGCACCGCTCATCCGCGGAAACGCGTTCCGGGAGACCGGAGGCTTCGACACGCGCTATTTCTTCTCCTACGAAGACGCGGACCTGAGCCTTCGCTTGCGCAGCCGCGGCTGGCGCCTCGTGCAGGTGCCGGCGGCGATCGTGCATCACCACGGTTCGGCGGCGCTTCCGAGCGACACTCCCGCGAGCCGCTACTATCGGTTACGCAACCGACTCCTCTTCATGCGCGAGCACGCGCCCGACCGTGCCGCGGCCGCGTGCGCGAGCCGCCGCCTCGAACGCCGATCTCGCGTGCGCGCGGCGGGCTGCTACCTGACCGGCCGCCCGGCGGAGGGGCGCGCGCTTTTCGCGGCGCTCCGCGATGCACGACGCTCGCGCTTCGGCCGCTGGCGCGACAACTGACGCACCCGCACCGCGCGCCGGCGCGTGGGGAGAATTCCGGCGGCGGATCGAGCGCCTGTACGAGGCGACGGCCGCGGCGGACCACGACCGGGGCGAGCCGAATCAGAGGCCGTTCACGTAGTCGCGCCAGAGGTCTTCCATTTTCCGCAGATCTTGAGCGCCGAAGGTGTGCGCGAAGGCCTCCTGGTCCGTGCGGCCCTCGCGCATCTCCATGAAGAACTGGCTGAGCAGCTTCTTCCCCGCGGCGAACTTTTTCGCGTGGAGCAGAAAGTGAACGAAGCTCCAGGCATGGGCGGTGTTGACATTGAAACGATTGTTGGTGGGATCCTGGAACTCCTTCTGCTCCATGGTCAGGAGCGAATTGAGCGGCAGGCAGGCGCTGTCGCGGAGCGCCTGCTTGATCCGCTCGTAGCGCGTCACCCTCGGGCTGTCGCCCGCTTCCTTGCGCCGGAACGTGCCTACCTTCGGCTTGCCGTCGACGAACTCGCTCTCCGACACGTATGCCGACACGCCCTGCTCGAACCACTCCGGTAGCCCGGGGCAGTGCATGTCGACGAATTGCATGAATCCCTGAAAGTAGAAGGTCGACTGGACGGAGTCGGTGATTCCGGCCTCGATCTCTTTGCCGCCCTTCGGGTCGCAGTTGATGACGATCACCCGGTAATTGCGCGAGTAGAAACTGTTCTTGTCGGGGGTAATCTCCTTGTCGAACTCGCGGCAGAAGTCCACGAACGCCTCGGGGGTGCCGAAGAGGTAGACGCGGCTGATGATGGGCTCCGCCTTGAACCGGAAGAGCTTGGTGTAGACTTCGAAGACGTTCTCCATGGCCTCGGTCGCGGCACGAAGCGTGCCCTTCGCGGCGAGCCCCGCATCGACGTGCACGATGTAGTGCGGAGTGCGCTTGTGCGCCATGCCCGTCGCATCGAGCAGTACCGGCAATCCGCGCGACACGTAGTCTGCGGAATCGACCAACTTCAACTGCTGACGAGCCTTCTCGTCGTTCCCCTCCCAGAACTCGAGTCGCGCCAGGAAGCCGGAGCACCACTTCGCGGCAGGGTCGCCACCGAGCTGCGTCGCCCTCCGAAGCGAGTCGCGGCACTCCGAGAACCGACTGAGATGGAACTGGATCTTCGCCAGGATCATGTATCCGTCCGGCGCGTCTGGATGCTCGGCAATGGCCTTCTTGATGATCGGTAACGCCTCGTGGTAGCGCTCCATCATACAGAGCTTGTCCGCGGCTTCGAACGGGTTGGCCATGAGCGTGGCGCTCATCGTCAATGCGAGAAACAGCGAGAGACGGAACACATGTCGACTCATGATCGGATGCCCTCCTCCGCGAGCCACCAGCGACTCGTCGCCGCCAGCTCGCCCTCCAAGTCGCACACCCGGGGTGAAACCCACGCCAGGAGCGCGCGTGTTCTGCGATCGCTCCATGGCGAGTGGATAGTTTCGATTCGCCAGGGGTGTAGCGCAATGACTTCCTTGCCTGGTGACCAGCTCGCGCATCTCCCAGCCGGTCCCGAGCCAGCACTCGACGCACGCGCCGGCGATGTGTACGCCGCGATCGTCGCGCACACCTCGGATGCGGGCATTGTCCGCGCGCGACACGGCCGTATCCCCGCGTGAACCCTGAGATTCCGTCGGACTGCGGAAATGCCGTAACGGCGGGCCCCCGTTTCCGCTCCGACGAGTAGTGGGACGACGCCGGGGCCTCCCGCGAGGCCGGTATCGCGAGGCTCTGTGCGCCCGACCGAGCGCGTGGCAAGGTCTCTCGTCCGTGGTTCGAAGCAGGAAGGAAGTGCACATGTACTGCCAATGGATCTCGTCGCTCGTGCGTCGTTCGCGCGCGTGGTGCGCACGCGCTTCGTGGTGTTTCCTGGTCGCGGCCGTAGTCACCTTCGTTTCCGGGTGCGAGGAAGAATCGAACAACCACGCCGCCTACTTCGGCTGGGGTGGCATGGCGGATACGAATCTCGAGATGAGGGATTTCTTCCACGGCAATCACACATTATCGACCTGGTTCATGCCGCAGTACACGCGGGTGTACGCGGGGCCGATCCTGTCCAATAGCGGCAGCGAATCCACCGCCGATGTCATGCCGACATTCTACGTTGGGCTCGGAGAGT
>JAKEFC010000045.1 GCA_022616235.1 Planctomycetota bacterium | reverse complement strand
CGGCGCCAACTGCTCGCATGTCACGCCTCCAAAGGGGCGCGCGCGGTCATCGCGACGAAGCTGGCGGGAGCGTGCGTGTGGCTGCCGGATGCGACGGAGGCGAACCGCTACTTGGCGGAAGCGGAGCGGCTCACGCGGAGCCCGGGCCTCGAGATCCTGCGCCTCATCGCTCGCTATGCTCGGGCGCAGCTCCGGCTCCAGGATGGGCAATGGCAGGCCGCGTATGACGAATTGGAAGAACTGCCGGAGCTTCTGCGTCGCGCCGGCGCGGTCGAAACAAGCGGCCACGCGCTGCTCGCGTGGGCGCAGCTCCACCTCCACGTCGGTCTCTACGCCGACGCCGAGGCGCAGGCGCGCGCCGCAGCGCGCGACTTTCGCCGCGCCGAATCGCCCCAGAACGTCGCAATCGCCCACGTGATCGCCGCGAGCGCGCTCGCGATGCGCGGGCGCTATCGCGCGGCGCGCCGCCTCTTCCGCCACGCCGGACAAAGGCTCGAGCGCTTTGGGAACGAGCTTTGGAGCTGCACTTGCGACATCGAGGAGGCGGCGTGCCTCACGCTCGCAGGCGACGCCCGCGAGGCGCGCGCGCGCGCAAAGCACGCCGCCCAGCGCGCGCTCCGCGTGCGCGTGCCGATGCTCTCGCTCCAAGCCTACTTGGTGCTCGCTGAGGCGAGCGCCGCCGCCGGCGATCCCCGGGCTTGCCTCCTCCACGCGCGCCGCGCCGCATCCATCGCTTCGCCTGCCACTTATCCATGGGCGTGGGAGCGCCTCTGGCTCGTCCGGGGCCGCGCGCTCCTCGCGCTCGGCCGCCGTGCCGCAGCGGCGCGCGCTTTCCAGGAATCGATCCGCTATCTCGAGCAGGACCGCACACGGGTCGCGAGCGACGAACTCAGAATCGCGGTGGAGCGGCGGGGGGCGAGCGCGGCGGAGGAGCTGGCGGCGCTCCACCTCGCGGAGGGGAGCGAGCGCGGCAACCTCGCGGCCTACGCGGTAATCGCGCGCGGGCGCGCGGCGGCACTGAAGAATGGGCAGGCGGAGCGCGGGCGCGAGGAGTCGACTGCGGAGCGCGGCGGCGAACGGTCGATCCGCGACCGCGAATTGCTCCGCCACCTGTATGCGAAAGCGTTTCACCCGGAGCTGCCGGCTCCCGCCGATCCGAAGCTGTACGCGCGCATCGCCGCCCACGAGCGGCGAATCGCCCAGCGCCTGCGGCGCTCGGCGCCGAAGCGCGCGCGCGCAGGCGATGCGGAGCGCAGAGCGCGGTCCGCGCCCGCCGCGCCGAGCCGCCCGCCCGCCGGCGTCGCCGCGGTCGTTGAATACGCGAAGCTCGGCGACTCGATCGCCTGCTTCGCGACCACCGAGCGCGGCCTCGCCGCCTATCCGCGGTTGTGCGATGCCGCAGAATTGCGCGTGCTCGCGCGCCGCACGCGCACGGCGATGCAAGAGCCTGCTTTCCTAGGGCCGCGGGCGCGGAAGAGCGCCCTCGCCGCCGGGAGCGATCTCCTTGCACTGCTCGCGAAGCTCTATCAGTCGTTGCTCGCGCCGCTCGAGGAGATCCTTCCGGCCGGGCCGCTTGTCGTGATCCCGAGCGACTCCATCTTCGACGTGCCGTTCGCGGCGTTGGTCACGCCGCGCGGCTATCTCGCGTCGGAGCGGCGCGTCACCTTCGCCCCGCACAGGGAGGCCGCGTTTCGGGCGCCGCGGCGCGCGCGCAAGCGCGGCCGCGGGACGAAGCTCCTCTTCGGCCTCGAGACGCCGGCGCTCGGGAGCATCCGCGGCGAGCTTCGCGCGATCGAAGAGATCCTCGGCGGCACGGAGACTTACTTCGGAGAGCGCGCCGGAGTGGAGGCGTTTCGCGAACGGGCGCCGGCCGCGGATTTGATCCACTTGGCGACCCATGCGCAGTTTCGCGCGGACAATCCGATGTGGTCGGCGCTCCACTTCCACGGCGGCACGCTCCTCGCGTGGGAGATCGCGCGGCTGCGCCTCGGTGCCCGCATCGCGGTTCTCTCCGCTTGTCACACCGGGCGCGTCGCGGTGCAGCCGGGGGAAGAGCTGGCGGGGCTCGCGCGAGGATTTCTGATGGCCGGAGTCGAGACGCTCGTACACAGCGCCTGGCGCGTCGACGACGAAGCGGCGGCGCATCTGATGGCCGCCTTCTACCGGGGCCTCGCCGCCGGCGCGGGCGCGGGCGCGGCGCTCGAAGGTGCGATCCGCGCGCAGCGCGAGATCTACCCGCATCCTTACTATTGGGCTGCGTTCAGTCTCATGGGATCGAGCGCGAGCCGGCTCGAGCCGCCGAGCGAGCGTTCGGCGCGGCCCCGAGCTTCGCGGCGACGCGCGTCTGCCGGCGCGCCGAAGCCGCCTGTAAAGACCGGCCGCGGACGCCTATAATCGGGCGTTCGCGTAGTTTGTCGCGGACGCCGCAAACGTGACCTGCGTGACGCGGCAGGCAGCTTGGGATGGCACGCTCGCGAATCGGTTTCCCCGGCTGGCGTCGAAGATCGGGCAAGGGGGGCATGGCAAGTAGTCGTCTGCCGACCAACCGAGCGGAGTGCGCTCGCATCATCGATGCGTGCCTCCGCGATGAGCCCGGCGCCTGGGAGGATCTGCAAAGGCGCTACAGTCCCTTCGTCTACTCCATCTGCCTGAGAGTCACCCAAAACCGTACCTGGGCCGATGATGCATTTCAGGCGACATTCGTGGAGTTGTGGCGCAATCTGTCGCACCTGCGTATGGATTACACGCTGACCGGCTGGATCGGCAAGCTTGCGGTCAGCCAGGCCACGCGTGCCCTTCGATTGCCCGCGGGCCGAAAACCTGAGCCAAAGCCGACCCCGAAGGAACTCCGGCTCGGAGACCCACAAGAGTTGTTCGCGCGGCTCGAGCACTTGCAGATCTTGCGCGAAGCGATGAACGCGATCCCTCCCGCGTGCAAGAAATTGCTCAGCTCCGTATTTCTCGCGGAGGAATCGCCGGGCTACAAAGCGTTGTCGAGCCAATTGAGAATCGCGGTCGGGACGATCGGCGCGAAGCGGGCTCGGTGCCTCGCCTTTCTGCGCCGCGAGCTGGAAGGTCTGAAGCCAGGATTCATCGAGGAGTTTTCCGGATAGGCGTATCCGTCGAGGATCTGCGCCGCCAGCGGCGCCGATCGCAATGGAATAGGAAGTACTCGCATGGTCGCAGACAAAGGGTGCCCCGATACGCAAGAGTTGATCGCGTACCTGAACGGCGCGCTCCCCGAGTTCGAAGCCGCCGGCATCCGCGCCCACGTGGAGCAACCTTGCGAGCGCTGCGCCAGCGACCTGAAATTCCTGCACGCGATCCGCGGCGCCCAAGACATCGAATTCGACGCCGCGCCCCCGTGGGTCGATGCAAAGGCGGCGGCGATCCCGCGCCTCGGCAAAGGGGAGCCGGAGATGGTGTTCGACTCCGAAATGGCCGTTTTCGCGGCGGCTTCTCGCAGCGCGGGCCTCCTCGACCGCAAGTTGATTTGGCGCGTGGAAGATTTCTTCGTGGAGATCGACTTGGATCGCGAAGGCGATCAATGCGCGATCGCGGGCAGGATCTGCGGCGGCTCCGGCGAGCAGGACATCTCGCGGCTGAAGGTCGTATTCTCGGGAGCGCAAGGCAATACTTCCGTGCCCGTCGATGCGGAGGGTGAGTTTCACGCTTCGACCCCCGCGACGCGGCAGGAATTGCGCCTGTACCGCGGCACGCACCGGATCTTCTCGTCGACGCTGAAGCCCTAGCCCGAATCATTCATGAACTTCGTAACGAACGCGCCGCGGCCCGCGGGGACCTGCCGCGCTTCTCTCGCACCGCACCGCTCTCCGCCATCGCCCCCCGCGATCCCCCCTAAAAAAAAGAAAGGCCCCGCCTAGCGCACGCAGGGCAGGGCCTTGGTGGATAATCTCGACTGGCACCGATACCAGGGGGTGGTTGTCGATATCGGGCGTTCCGGTGAATGCGTCTATTCGTGCATGACTGCGTGCTCATCGGATCCCGCCATCCACGGCGGAGGCGCGATTTCGCCATCCGCGAGCCAGTAGTCGAGGAACTCGAGGGCGGCTTGTACGGCGGACACGCTGTCCGGAATGAGTTCCGAGTACTTCACTGCGCGATCCATCGTGACGGCGGCGCTGTGCGGCCGCGCTCCGGGACGCATGTAGTGACAGATGAGCGCCGTCTGCACGGCGATCAGGAAACGTTCCTTCTTCTCCATCCATTTCTCCCTTCCCCTGTGCTCGCAGGAGTTCAATCGACGGGATACGGACCTTCATCGCCGACGAAGGCAAAGCTGGGCTCTGGAATCCGCCACTCGGGAGGCAGTTGCTCGCGGTGAGGCGCGGCCGTCCACGCGCGCTCGCTCGCCTTGCACCGCGTGCAGCACCGCGCTTCGCTCGGAGCTTCGAGCGCTTCTCCGCAACGCGGGCATTCGGACCGCTTCGAATCGTGGCGCGACATCGGCTCGCTCCTCTCCATGGGCGGCGCGACGCGCCCCTCGGGAGCCAACCGCTGGCGAACCCCGAGGCGCATCGACGCGTGCTGATGTGGAAGATCCACCCGGACCCCGAATTGATTCATCGAATTTGAGGCG
>JAKEFC010000290.1 GCA_022616235.1 Planctomycetota bacterium | reverse complement strand
TTCGCGAACCCCCACCACAAGGCGGGGGTTGCAAAAATCGCTCAAAGCCCTGATGAATGCCGTGGCGGCCGCGTAAAATGCGCGAAAGTCGAACTAAGAGCCTTCCATGCGAAGGCTCTAGAACGCGATCTCCGCGAAGATGAAGGCGCCTTCGACGCGGACGGTGGCTTCATACTTCGGGTCGCGGTCGAAGTCCACGTCGATGAGTCGATAGCCCGCCCCGACGTTGAGCCACCCGGCGACGTTCACGCCGCCGCGCGCCGTGGCGTTGATGTACCCGGCTTCGACGTCCTCGTGCTTGAAGACGAGCCCGCTCGCTTCCGCGTCCGCGAAGACACCGAGCGTCGGGCCCAGCGGAACCTCCGCCGCGGCGCACAGCCCCAACACGGGGATCGGCTGCTCGATCTGCTCGGACGCTTTCAGCGCCACCGGCGACGTCGACTGGATGGAAGCTTTCAAGTCGAAGAAATCGACGCCGGTGATCCCCCCCACCGCGACGAACGGCAGCTCGAACAAGGCGAATTTCCCGAGGACGGAAACCAATCTGACGTCCAGCTCGCTGTGCACGTCCGTGTTCACGGCGAAGGTCTGGCCTGCGAACGTGATGTTTTGGGCGAGCAGGGAGTCGCCCTCGTAGGTCAGGTCGATGTAACGCGCATCGACAAAGAAGGAAGACGTTCCCAACGCCGCCCGATACACGACCGTGTCGTCGCGGCGCTCCATGTTGAGGTCATCGTGGAGGTCGACTTGGGTCCCAGTGAATCCCGTCACGTTGAATTGCACATCGCCGTCGATCTCGGCCTGCCAAGCTTCGGCCCCGGCGCTCAATATCTGCATGTTCTTCAGATCCGCGCACCCCGCGCACCCGAGCACGGCGAAGAGCGTCGTGAGAGCTACTGCGAGCTTGCAGAATCGATCCGCAGCCATTATCCCCCTTGAAGAGCCCGAATTATTCATGATCCCGGGCTAGATCCCCCGCCGCCGGCCGAGTGCAAGGATAGCGACACGAGCGCGGCATGGGGAGCCGTTCACGAGATCGCACGCTCATTTATCGGCAGATGGGCGCCTTGCATTCAATTGAGGATTCTTCGACACTCGCAAGGCGGGCAAGTGGCGGAACTGGCAGACGCGAGGGACTTAAAATCCCTTCCCCGATTTTCAGGGGGTCCGGGTTCGATTCCCGGCTTGCCCACGCTGATGATTTGCTAGCGCAGTGTGGGATCCAGGTTCGCGTAGACGGTCTCTTCGAGCTCGCGGTCGAACACCAAGACGAAGTGCTGCTTGCTGCTGTGGTAGCAGAGCACGGTACGACCTTCGCGGCTGCACGTGCAGTAGCAGATCGTCTTCCCGTTGGGGAGCTGCTTCATGTGCGACCCCAGCGCTTTTTGCTCCAGCGTGTCGAACTTTGGGATCACATCGCCGAAGATCACGAAGCAGGACAATGCCTTGCCCTTGCAATCGTAGCGCAGGTGGAGCGCGTTCCGGTCCCCGAAGGATTCCTCGCACCATCCGCTTAGCTGGATGTCCTGATTCTGTTGCAGCCCCGGATAGCAGGCGGTCCTCCCGAAATTGTCGAAAAGATGCCGCCCCAGATCGCCCGGCTTCTTGAACGGAGAAGCGGGGGTTCTGTGGGCCTTCGCCAAACTCTCATGCACGATTTCCGCGTGCACGAGCGCCGGCTCTTCCGAGGTCCAATGCATCACGAACAGCACGACGGCCGCGGCCACCAAAAGCGCGGCCGCGGCGCGCAGCCAGGGCGCGCGTACCCAGGAGTCCTTGCTCGCTTGCGCCGCTTCTCTTGCTAGCGAGGCACGCACGCGCCGCTCGAGCTGCGGCGGCACGGGCTCGCGGCGCGCCTTCACCCACAGCAGCTTCTTCGTCCGGCGGACCGACTCCGCTTGGCGGGCGCACGCATCGCAATCGGCGAGATGCTCTTTGAAGCTCTCGAGCGCGATGGACTCGAGCTCTCCATCCAAGGCTTCGTGCGCCAGCATCATCGCCTCGTGGCAGTTCATCGTCGTGGTTCCTTCAAGTAACCGTACTCTCTCGCGTAGCCTTCCAAACGCTCGCGCAAGAAGCTGCGCGCGCGGGAGATTCGCGATCTAACGGTACCGATGGGAATCTCGAGCACGCCAGCAATCTCTTCGTAGGTAAGCGCCTGTAGATCGCACAGCAGCAGCGCCTGTCGAAAGTCCTCCGGCAACTCGTGTACGAAGCGATTGACTTCGTCGCCGAATAGATCCAGGAAAATCTCTTCGTTCTCGATGCTGTTGCGCTCGAACATCGCGACATCGTGCGGCGAATCGTGAGCGGCGGGTTCGGCGAGGGCGATCTCTTGATGCGCGGGACGCCTGCGCTTCTCGCGAAACTTGTCGATGAAGCAGTTTTTGCAGATCCGAAAGAGCCACGCCTTGCAGTTCGTACCAGGCTCGAAGCGCGCGAAGCTTCGGAAGCCATGAAGAAAGGTCTCCTGCACCAGGTCCTCGGCCGCAGTCGCATCCCGAGTCAAGCTATGGGCGAATTGGTACACCGCTTCGAGATAAGGCAGTGCGACTTTTTCGAACTCTCGCTGCCGCCTCTTGCCGCCGCGGATCATACACCCCTCTCGAGCCCCGCTCCGTGCAGCCGCGGGGCACCGTTCACGCGAAGGGAGAACGCCGGATGCCGTCCCGAGAGTTCCCTGCGCCTCGGGATCAGCTCCCATTCTCCGCCTCCGGCAGAGACGTGGCCAGCCAAGCCCGCAAGCGGTCGACCGCGGAGCCCCCGGACGGAAGGGCGCGCAAAGCCGCAAATAGGCGGGCAAGGTCCCCTCCGGAGCGTGCGAGAGCCGCCGCGAATTGCTCCCCCTCGCCGCGATACAGGTCGATCGAGAGGAGGAGGGGAATGCTCCATTCCACTCGGCGCACCCCTCGGAGGCGGGCGCTCCGGAAGGGTGCGGCGGCGATCTCGGCGTTCGCTTCGGCGAAGCAGCGCTCGCGCGCGGCGAGCCGCGCCGCGCGGTCGGGATCTCGAAACGCCGCCTCGAGCTTCTCGTGCAGCCGCGCCGCGACCTCCCGGAGGCGAAGCTCATCCGCCACCAGCGCCGAGTACTCCTCGAATTCCGGGCTTCGTTCCTCGCCACGCTCCGCCAGATACCTCTTCGCCGTAGTCTCCCCGACGAATGAAGCGAAATTCTCGTTGAAGCGCGCATCGCCCGCGACGAACAGCGTTCGATGAGTCAACTCGTGAAAGAGGATCTCCAGGCTCCTTCCGAGCGGCTCTTCGATCATCGACTGGACGATCGGGTCGGGAAGCCAACCGAGCGTGCTGTACGCCGCGGCGTCACCGAGTCGCGTCTCGAAGCCGCGCGCGCGGAGCAACGCTTCCTCGCGGCGCGCGGCGTCGAGGTCGAAGAAGCCCTTGAGCGGCAGGGAGCCGACGAGCGGAAAGTCCCAGCGATACGCTTCCAGCCGATCGGGCGGAGCGGCGGTCAAGACGTGCACGCTCTGGCGGACACCCGGCGGCACGATCGCCTCGTACGCACCCTCCGTGTAGAACCCCGATCGCGCGGCGTAAGCAAGCGCAGCGGTCAGCTCTGCGAGGCGAGACTTCAGCGCCGGGGAGCAACTCGGATCGGCGGCGACTTCCGCGACGGGACGCGCGCCGGCGAGCATCTCCACTTGGCCGCTCGCTTGCCGCAGGAGATATGGCAGCGTGCACGCTGGCACGAGCGGCAGGAGAGCGGCGGAGAGTGCGAGCCAACCGAAGCGCACGGATCGCTCGATGAAGAAAGGCCCAAGAAAAACGCGTTGCGCGCTTCTCTTGGGCCTATCGATTGGCCTAGCTTGCAGCCCATCTCGTGCAGCCGGGCGGCTGCATCTGGGCGAGATTCGGGGCTCGCTCGAACTCCGCAACGCTATAGCGGAATGCCCAACCCCTTCAGCCGCGGAACGAGCGCATCCGCTTCCCGCTTCGCATCCGATTCGATCGCATCGAGCACCGCGAAGTCCTTCTCCAGGCTGCGGAATTGCTTGTACGCATCGAGCAGACGGCCCCCATCCCGAGCTTCGCAGGCAGCCGCGAAGCTGGTCTTCGCCGCCCCTTCCAGCTCGGCGAGGTCCTTCTCGACGCGCTCGAGCACGCTGCCGGACATCTGAGTCTTGCGTTCGCACAACTTCGCGAGCGCCTTGGCGGCTTTCGCGAAGTCTTTCTCATCGAGCGCCCGTCGAGCTTCGGCGCGCTCCGCGAGGAACTTCGGACGCAGCTTTACGCGCATTTCGTTTGCGGCAAGCGCATCCTTCATCGCCTTCTCGTAGTCGTTCGGATTGGCGCAGAGCTGTTGCTTGTGGAGGAGCCCCGCTTCCGCATCCAAGAGCAGGATCGCGGGCTTCTTCGTGTTGACCGAGAAGCGCTCGACCCAATTCGCTTCGGCTCCCACGACGGCGTTGTAGCGCACGCAAAGGAAGCTCTTCGCCAACTCTACGCAGTCCTTGTCGCGGAAGATCGCGCGCTCGAAGTTGGCGGCGCAGCAATCTTTCGAAAACTCGGAAGAAACGACGAGGACCAGGATCGGACGCGCGCCGCCTTCTTCGCGATTCAACGCGCCGTTGAGATCTCCAAGCTCTTCCCAGGGCAAGCGGTCGTTCTCCCCCGGCCTGTACGGCGCTTGGCCGGCGGCACCGCCGCCGCCGCCCCCACCGCTACCGGAGCCGCCGCTTCCCGAACCTCCGACGCCGCCGCCCATGGCTCCACCGGAGCCACCGCCTCCACATCACTGCCCTTGCAGGAAGTCGGCTCCTAGAAAGATCGTCGCGACGAGGATCGCGGAGTAGAAGCCGATGCGTAGGCGAAACGACTGCATGCGTCACACCCTTTCGAGGGTACTGCGGCGCGGCCGCTTCGAAGCGCTCCGCGTTGCGCTATTTCACGAACTACCCTGCGCGAGGCCGCGGTTCGGTCTGCATCGCAGGGCACGCCCAGAGGGTCAGAGGGTCGATCCCCCGGAGCGGTTCTCGAAGTAGAGTATCGTCCGCCGCCGGAAGAATCAGCGCATCTTGGACGTAGTTGCGAGGTCCTAACCCGCACGGCTGCCCAATCCGCTCGCGGCAGGCCGACGCGGAGCCACGCCGCCGAGCCTCGACCACCGGCGTCCCATGGCCGCAAGTAGCAATGGGGAAGAGAGTTGCACGCATTCCCCCGCGCCCCGATCAGCTCGCGGTGGTGGGCGGAGCGGGGATGGGCTCCGCCGGAGCCGCTCGCGCCTGGAGCCGCTCGATCGCGGCCTCGCCCAGCACGCGCCCGATCTCCGCCTCCTCATCGAAGACCACGTCCGCACCGGCCGCGCGCAACTCTTGCGCGAACGCCTGGAAGCGCGCGCGCGCGACGATCGGAACCACCGGCGCATGGGACTTGACCTTGCGGATCACTTGGAGCGCAGTCCGATGATCCGGGAGCGCGACCACCACCGCCTGCGCCCGCGCCACGTGCAGGTGCTCCAATACTTCATCTTGGGTCGCATCGCCGATCTCTGCAGGAATGCCCAGCTTGCGCGCTTGCTCTACGGTGCGCGGATTCAGCTCGAGGATCACCGAGCGCGCCCCCGCGCGCACGAGCGCTTCGTAGACCTCGCGCCCCGCCGGACCAAACCCGATCAGCACTACCGGCCGCTGCGTCGCCGGGAGGCGTCCCACCGGAGGCGTGCCATCCGGCAGCCGGTAGGACTGGCTCGGGGCGTCCGCTGCCGCATAGCTCGCCGGATAGGATTTCGCGGAATCGCCCTTGAGCGCGATGCGCGAAGCGAGCGCCACGAGCCACGGCGTGAGTAAGAGACTCAGCACGGCGGTGGAGATCATCATTTGATGGGTGTCGCTGCCGAACACCTGGATCTCGAGCGCCTTCTGCGCGAGCACGAACGAGAATTCCCCGACTTGGGCGATGCAGAGCCCGGTCGCGAGCGAGCGGCGCCAATCGATGCGAAGGCAGCGAATGACGAGCGCCGCGATCAACGCTTTGCCGCTGACGACGCTCGCGAGCACGATGAGCAGCTCCCCCGCGTTCTTTGCCATCCACGGCAGGTCGGCGAGCATGCCGACGGACGCGAAGAACACCGTCACGAAGATGGTCCTGAGCACGCTCACGTCGGCGCGAATCTGCGTCGCGAACGGCGACTCCGCCAGGATCACGCCCGCCGCAAAGGCCCCGAGCGCCGCCGACAGCTTCACCTCTTGCGCCGCGAGCGCCGCGCCGACGCAGGTCACGGTGGCGAGCAGGATCGGCAGTTCGCGATTACGGGTCATATGCAGCGCGACCAGCACGCGCGGCATGACGGTACGGGCGAGTGCAATGAACACCAGAACGAGCACCACCGTGAAGAGGAGCCCCGAGGCGACCGACCAGATAACCTCGCCGAAGGATGCTCCTCCCGCCAAGTTCGAGACAAGCAACATGGTCGGCACAAGCGCGAGATCTTGCAGGAGAAGGATCCCGACGGCGTAGCGGCCGTGGACGCTGTCGGCCTCCGCGCGCGCACTCAGCATGCGGAGCACGCAAGCGGTGCTGCTCATGGCGAGCATGCACCCCATTGCGATGGCGGCGCGCTGCTCGACGCCGAGGAGCAGGCAGATGCCCACGACCGCGAGTACCGTCACGATGATCTGGAGAGCGCCGCCCAAGAGCGCAACTCGCCCCGTGCTTCGCAAGTCTTGATGGGAGAATTCGAGCCCGATGGTGAAGAGCAGCATCGTCACGCCCAGCTCGGCGAGGCCGTGCACGACCTCGGGCGCTTCCACCAGAGAACCCGCGATCGTGCCCGCGAGCAGGTAGCCGAGGATCGAACTCTGTCCGAGGCGCTCGAATACCGCGCCAAGGATGAGCGCGGCTCCGAGCAGAATCAGCACGTCGCGGAGCGCTCCGGCGCTATCCGGCATGGAGCACCGCCAGCATCGCGCGGCAAAACGCGGGCAGGTCGGCCGGTGCGCGGCTCGAAACGAAGTGGCGATCCACTACCGCCTCGCGATCCTCCCAGAGCGCGCCCGCGTTCAAGAGGTCATCCCGGATGCCGAGCGAACCCGTCGCACGGACCCCCCGATACACCCCCGCCGAAATCGGAATCCAGCCGCCGTGACAGATCGCGGCGACCAGCTTCCCCGTGCCCGCGAATTGCCGAGTCAACTCGCAGACGCGCGCATCGCGCCGCAGCTTGTCCGGCATCCACCCCCCCGGGATCACGAGGCCGCAATAGTCTTCGGCGCGCACCTCCGCAACGCTCGCGTCCGTCACGCACGGATACCCATATTTCCCGAGATAGCGCGTCTGCGCGGCGAGCCCTGCGACGACGGGAGCGAATCCGGCTTCCGCGAGCCGCATCTTGGGCACCCACAGCTCCAGGTCTTCGTAATCATCCCCGGCGAAGAGCAGTACCTGTTTCCCGCGCCCGTGCTCTCCCACTTCGCCCCCACGTTTCCATTTCGGCGCGCATCGCTCCATGCGTCTCCGCGCATCGCCCACGGGCGGCTGTTATATAATCCTCGCCGCGAACGGGACAGGGACTCCCAGGCGCGATGCCCAGATTCGTTAGGAAACTGAATTCACTGCGACCATGCACGGAATCATCCATCTGGCGCTCAGAAAGTACTTGCAAGCGAGGCACGGTCCCGAGGGGTGGCAGCGGCTGCTCGAGCAGGCAGGGGCCTCGACGTCGCTCGGCTACGTCAGGGTCGGGTACTATCCCGACGAGGAGTTCATCGCGATCGTGGCCGCGGCCTCCAGCAAGACCGGAGCCGCGATCGACGCGATCTACGAGGACTTCGGAGCGTCCGTCGCTCCGGATTTGCTCATGCTCTACCCGCGCCTCGTGAATCCCGAATGGCGGACGCTTGACGTACTCTTCAACACCGAGTCGACGATTCATCGGGTGGTCCGCGCTCGGAACAAGGGTGCGCAGCCGCCTGCGATCAACTGCACGCGGCCGAGCCCCGATCGAGTGGTCATCACTTACACCTCGCCTCGCAAGTTGTGCGCGCTCGCGCGCGGACTCGTGCGGGGGGTCGCGCGGCACTACGGCGAGCGGGTCGAGATCTTCGAGTCGGAGTGCATGCTGCGAGGCGGTAACGCCTGCAAGATCGCGGTGCAAGTCAAGGATTAGCGGCGCGGCCTCCAGGTCCGCGGCTTCGGTGCGGCGGCGCGCTGGCAACAGGCCGGTGGCAGCACGGCCGGCGCCGGCGGCCGGCGGCCATTGCGCGCCCCGTGGGAGGCGCCAGTGCACGTGACGCCGCCGTATCCGCTCTCCATCCCTCGGTCGCCGGGCGCGCCCGCGGCGTCCTACGACGGCGGCTTCATCGCGGCGCGCGATGGCGCGCGGCTCTTTCTCAACGAGTGGATGCCGGGAGGCTCACGCGAGGCCGCGACGCACGTCATCGTGCTCGTGCACGGGATTGGCATGCACGGCGCGCCCTATGGCGCGATCTCCCAGGGATTCGCGGAGCGCGGGATCGCGCTCCTGGTGCCCGATCTCCGGAGCCACGGCCGCTCCGACGGGCCGCCGGGATGCCTCGCCTGCGCGGCGACTCTGACCGGCGATCTCGACGCGATCTTCGACTGCGCCGCGCGGCGCTATCCGCGGCGACCGCTTTTCGTGTGCGGAGAGAGCATGGGGGGGCTGATCGCGGCGGAATACGCGCGCCGGCGCGCGGACCGGCTCGCGGGGGCGATACTCGTTGCACCGGCTTTTCGCTTGCACCTGCGCCGTTTCTTCGGTCCGCTGCCCATCGCGCGGTTCCTCGTCGCCGGCAAGATCGTCATCGACACGCCCGCGCTCTTGGAAGTTGCGACGCGCGTTCCGGAATTCAACGCGGCGAAACGCGCCGATCCGTATGCAACGCGCGCGGTGCGGCCGCACTACCTGCTCCGTCTCGGTTTGTGGGGGTTACGCTGGCCGCGCGCGGGGCGCGCGCTCGAGATTCCGCTGCAGATCCACTACGGCCGCCGGGATCGGATCATCGACCATCGCGCAACGCGCCGAGTCCACGCGAGTCGCGACGCCGGGCAGCGGCCCAGCGAATTGCACGAGTGGGAGGATGCGTGTCACACGTTATTTTGGGATGAAGCGGCGCCGCGGCTGGTGGCGTCTATCTGCGACTGGACCCTCACCCACGCCCCGCCGATGTGACGTTGGAGGGAGTCGGCGCAGCGAACTAGACCGAAAACGAGCGAGGCTGGAATGAAAGCGCGCTTGTTCTCGGCCTAATTCCCCATGGTGCAATCGCACTATTTGCCTCTGCCACCTTTGCAGTCGTCCCGATTGTCGTCGTCGTCATCGCGATCGTCATCGTCGTCATCGCGATCGTCATCGTCATCATCGCGATCGTCATCGTCATCGTCGTCATCGCCATCGTCGTCATCGCCATCGTCGTCATCGCCATCGTCGTCATCGTCGCCGCCACCATTCCCCCCGCCATCATCGTCTCCCCCACCATCGCCCCCACCCTCGCCAACACCAACGCCATCACCACCGCCATAACCACCGCCAACACCACCGCCATCACCACCGCCATTACCACCCCCCACACCACCGCCAAAACCCCCCCCAAGACC
>JAKEFC010000289.1 GCA_022616235.1 Planctomycetota bacterium | reverse complement strand
TCCATGATTCACCGCGCGTCCGAGTTGTTGGACATTCAGCCAGCGGACCCCCGCCGCCGCGCCGCGCGCAATCTAGCGGCGTGCTGCCGCGCGTGCCAGCCCGATAACGCGCCGATGCGCCGCCCTGCGGTGTGCGCCTTGAACTACGTGTGCCGCTCGAGTAGCAATCCTTGCTCGATTGCCACAGCGCGGCGAGAATCGGGAGGGAATCACCATGGACGATCGGCGCGGAATCACCTACCTCAGCGTCTGGCTCTTCGCGGCGTCTTCGTTCACGTACTTCGGGGGCCTCCGCGTGCTGCCTCCGCCATTTCCGCAGGCGGTCCTCGTCGCGCTCGTCGGTCTTCTCTTCGCCTGCTACGCGTTGCGCCCGGAGTTTCGGCGCTGGGTGGATGGACGGCCTTCGCGGGACTTCCTCCTGCTCCATCTCTCCCGCTTCGTGGGCGCCTATTTCCTCGTCCTCTACGAGCGCGGACTTCTTCCCTACGAATTCGCGGTGCTCGGCGGGTGGGGCGACATTTGCGTGGCGAGCCTCGCGCTAGTGCTCCTCCTTGTTTTTCGAGGCGGGCCGGCGACCCGCTCTCTCCCTTTCCAAGCCTGGAACCTGCTCGGTCTCGCGGACATTCTGTTCGTGGTCATTACCGCCGCACGCCTCGCTGTCGGCACTCCGGGTTCAATGGCGCGGATCAATTACTTGCCGCTCGGGCTATTGCCAACTTTCCTGGTTCCGCTCATCATTTTTACCCACGGCGTCGTGCTCTATCGCGCGCTGCATCGGACCGTGCCACGCGATCCCGAGTGAAGTAGCAGCGCGTCTGCAAGACAAGGCGTCAGGATTTGGCAAGATGGGAGCCATGGATTACCACGGAGCGATTCGGCGATATTACCAGGCGTTTCGGGATCGCGACCGAGGGATCCTGCGGTCGATCCTTGTGCCGAACTTCCATTTTCTCAGCAGCTTTGGCGAGTATCGCGATCGAGATGCAATGCTTGACGAGATTTGGCCCGCGGTTGGAAAGTCCTGGGCGTCGAACGTAGTGATCTTCGGGCAAGCTCCAGAATTCGTCGTCCTCTACGAGCATGAGAACGCGCCGGGCGTGGAGCGTCCTACCATGCGCATGGCGGAGCGCATCCGGTTCGACGGCGATCGCATCGCGGAAATCGAAGTATTCGTCGGGCGAACGCGGCCAAGCGACGCGATGTGAATCCAGCCATTTCGGGTTCTTGGGTTGCGAGGTCTAGTCCCTCGCCGAGGTGAACGAATCGTCGATGCGCTTGTGGAGTCTGCATCCAAAATACCTCGATGCACGCGGGCTTGTTGCGCTGTGGCGGGAGGCGCTCCTCGCGCAGGCCGTGCTCAGGAAACGCACCAATGGCTACCATCATCACCCGCAGCTCCACCGCTTCCGCGCAAGTTCGTCTCCGGTGGGGCTCATAGCCGAGTACTTGCGGAGAGTCCACGATGAAGCGAAACACCGCGGGTACCGATTCGCCGCCGCCAAGATCGGTCGCGTTCGCGCGCGCGGAACGCTTACCGTGACGCGCGCGCAACTCGCGTACGAGTGGCAGCACCTGCTCAGGAAGCTGAAGTTGCGGGACCCGAGACGATTCAAACGCTTCGCCTGCGCCGTCACGCCAGACTCGCACCCGCTCTTTCGCGTGGTCCGCGGCGGCATCGCCGAATGGGAAAAAATCACGCCGCCACAACGGCGACGTCGCAAGATGCAGCCGCTGGCTGCAGAGGAGGACTAAGATTGACGTCGAACTCCCATGCGACCGCATACTCCATGACGATCTTGTGCTCTTTGTTCGCGTCATCCTGTTGCACGAACCGACACGAAATGGTCTCTGCCTCGCGATTCGTAGAGGAAGCAACGCGAATCATAGGATCATGGAATGACTCGGAGTACATCGGAGCAACCAAGACACGCGCGTATCTCGATGTTTGGCACGGCGGCGGGTGGCTCCTTGGCGGGGGACATCACGTGTGGAGCGTAGCACTGGACGAATTGCCGGAAGAACTCGCAGCCGAGTTGCGCCGCGGTGAAAACCCGTTCGAACGCCCACGAATGAGTGACCCGCCGCGAATTCAGTTCCCCCGGGCCCTTGATTCTGCGGCTCCCCCGACGCGTCGTCCACGCTCCTAGTTCGGCAGACGCCGTGCACTGCCGTCGGGAGATGCCGAATGCCGTACGCGCTGGAAGATGATGATGATTACGCCGTCGTCATTCAATTCGGGATTCGCGATCGAAGAGGGGGTCCTCACCGACTCGGAATGCGATCGCGTTTTGAAAGCGCTAGCCGATCCCGAAACGAAGCGTGGCCGGGCGGGAGCGCGGCACTTGATGGGGCACGAAGTGGTGCGAGCGATCGCAGAGGACCGGCGCCTCCTGCGCCTGGTGCAGAGGGTGCTCGGCGCCGGCGCCGTGCCGTATCGAGCAACGCTCTTCGAGAAGTCGGGGCGCGCCAATTGGCTCGTGGTTTGGCATCAAGACACGGCGCTGCCGCTCGCCGCCAAGTTCGACGCGCCCGATTGGGGGCCGTGGTCTTGTAAAGCGGGCATTCTCTACGCGCACGCGCCGGCGTGGGCACTGTCTCGGGTCCTTGCATTGCGAGTGTCCTTGGATGCGTCGACGAGCGACAACGGCCCGCTTCGCGTGCTGCCTGGTTCGCACCAGGCGGGCCTGCTGTCGGATGAAGAGGTCTTCGCGGTCGCGCGGGCGCAGAAGCCGAGGGAGTGCCTCGTAGGGCGAGGCGGCGTGCTAGCGATGCGGCCGCTCTTGATCCATGCTTCGGCGAAAGCACGATGCGATGCGCCCAGGCGCGTGCTCCATATCGAATACGCGGAGTCGCTCGACTTGGCGCCGGGAATCCGCCTTGCCATCGCGTAGCGTGTAGGCTTCGATTCGAAGCAACGCGGCGGATTGACTTCTTCGAGCGCACGTGCCCGCGAATGCCACTCGCATGGAAACGACCAGAACAGCATGAAGCCGACCGGCCGGATCGTGATCGCAGGAGGGACTGGGTTCCTCGGGCTTAATCTGGCGCGCGAGCTGGCCGCCGCCGGGTGCGAGGTCGTGTTGCTTTCGCGCAATTGAACGGCGGGCGATCCGCGTTGGAAACACGCCGTTTGGGATTCCCGCACGCTCGGGGATTGGGCGCAGCACCTCGAAGGAGCGAGCGCGCTCGTGAACCTCGCCGGCCGTTCCGTCGACTGCATAAAGACGCCCGATCGGTGCGACGAGATCCTGCGCTCGCGCGTGGAGTCCGCGGAGGTCCTCGGCCGCGCTCTCCGCGCAGTGAAGGCGCGTCCGCGGGTGTGGGTGCAGATGGCTACGGCGCATCGCCACGGCGATCCGCCTGCGGTGATTTGCGATGAAGACTCCGCTTTCGGCTATGGCTTGGCGCCTTTCGTCGGCCAGGCATGGGAGGAGGCGTACGCAAGTGCGGTGCCTGCCGACGTGCGGCAGGTGATCTTTCGAACGAGCTTCGTGCTCGGGCGCACCGGCGGCGCGCTGCCGCGGCTCGCCAAGCTGGTGCGGTGGGGCCTTGGCGGCAAGGCGGGGCACGGCAGGCAAGGGATCAGTTGGATTCACGAAAAGGACATGAACCGGCTCTTCTTGAGAGCGATTACCGATGGCGGAATGCACGGGGCGTACATGGCGACGGCGCCCAACCCGGTTTCCAACGCCGAATTCATGCGGGAGCTGCGCCGGGCTCTCGGCGTGCCGATCGGACTGCCGGCGGCGCGCTGGATGGTGCGGATCGGCGCGCCGCTCGTGCTTCGCACGGATCCGGAATTGGCGCTCAGCGGCCGCTATTGTGTTTCGCGCCGTTTACGCAAGGAGGGCTTCGAATTCCAGTTTCCGGACCTGGCGCCCGCGCT
>JAKEFC010000288.1 GCA_022616235.1 Planctomycetota bacterium | reverse complement strand
TCGAAGGCGTCTCTCGCGATGAGCGGCGCGGACTGGCGCTCGTGGCGCACGTCGAGGGGTGGACCGACGCCGTAGTTGCGGAGCCGGACCCGGACGTCGAGAACTTCGAATTGGAACTGGCGCCGGAAGCCGTGCTCGGCGTGCAGGTGGGATATCGCGACCATGGCGCTTGGAGCGACTACGAGTTCCGGCTCCAGTACGCGGCGCGGGAAGGGCCGCGCGCGAAGACCCTCGACCTGGGTCCCTTCGAGCCAACGGCCAACCACCGCGTCTATCGCGGCATAACGCCGGGGATCTACCGCGCGCTCTGGGGCAAGCGCGGCGCGACGGCGGAGGAACCCCTCCGGAGCGCGGAAGTCATCGTCACCGCCGGCACGCGGGCGCAGCTCACGCTGATCATCGACGAAGCGCGGTGGCAAGGCGTCGTCGTGAAAAACGGACAGCCGCTCGAGCGCGGCACCGTGTTCGCAACTGCGGACCCCGGGGACCCGAACTCGCTCCGGAGCGCGCCGGTCGCCGCGGGACGATTCGAGATCGTTCTGCCCGGGGGAGTGCGCGAAGCCTACTTTGCCGCCGTCCCGGAGCGTACTCCGAGCATCATCCCCGACGTGGCACGAGGCGTCGCCGTACCGCGCGCGCGCATCGAGCTGCCTCGGCGCGCGGCGGACGGCGAGATCACCGTCGAGTACGACGCGTACGACCTCGAGATCTCCATCCCCGCGGAATTGCTCGGCGAGGAGCCCGAACTGGCGATCGAGTTTCCGCACTATTCGTGGGACGGGCGCCAATTCCAAAGCGAGCCGCGCCGCGAGCGGCTCCAGAGCGCAAACCTGCGCCTGGATCAGATCGCCGCGGGCGAGTTCACGTTCAGCATCCTCGCGGCAGGGCGTTGGAGCCGCACGCGCACGATCCGCATCGAGGAAGACACTACCTACCGGTTCTCGCGCTAGCCCTCTTGCGCGTATAAGCGCCGCCCCATCTCGTCGAGCGATGGGCAGATCGTCCGGGCGGCACTGCCGAGCGCCGGCGCGGCGACCGGCGACCCTCGCGCGGCTGGGGGCGGAATCCGCGGCCAGGGGTCCTCGTCGCGTCCGCAGCCTCGATCCACCCCTTCCGGCCCGCGTCTTGCTTACGCACCTGGATCGGAGGAAAGGGCCCCAACATCATGAATACGCTCGCTGTCGTGTTGCTCTGCGTCGTCTCGCCCCTGGCGGCGTTGGCGGCGCCTTTTTTGTTCCAGCTCGCGCCGGTAAGGCGCATTCGCGATCTCTACAAGTACCTTCCCATCAGGCGTCCGCGTTTTCTCGCGCCGGCGCCCCGCATCTCCGCCAGAAAGGCAACCTCCACGGGCCGATTGCGGTTGCTCATCGAAGGCGTACTCCTTTCGGGGTGCGTAATCGCGGCGCTCCTGAGCGCCGCGGACGAAGTCCGGAGGGGCTCCGCCGCGCTCACGACCTATCCGGGCTCGGTCCTCATGGGGGTCGCCGCCGGGATCGCGCTCATCGCCGGAATCCACCTCGTCTCTGCGACGATTCAATCGCACCGCATGGCGGCGCGCTTCTCCGCGTTGGGGATCACGGGCTTCTGGCGCGACAGCGCCGCGACTTCGATTCTGTCGCGCAGCTCCCAGGCGTTCCTGTGGAGAATCGAGCAAGCGCTCGCGAAATGGCGGCTGCCGGGCGCGGCGGTCGCAGAGGAGCCGCCGGGTACCGGTTTCCGCGAGACGTTGATCGCGGCGGTTGCCGCGGCAGGCAGCTTCGATGCGTTGAGCTGCGATGGACTCGACCTCCTGAAGACGCTCGCGCGGAATCCAGATGACTTGGCGCAAGGACCGCACCCGGCGGTGAAGGAAGCGCGCCTCAGGCTCTTGGTCCTGCCGCCACGCAGCCGGCACGTGGATCCGGGGTGCCAGCGGCTGACCTGCGCGGAAGCCGCGCTCGGCCGCATCGGCCGGAGCGCCGAAGAGCAGTGGCGGCTCCTCAAGCACGCGCTCGCCGTCCGCAATCTGTGGGCGGAGCAATTCGGCGTGAAGTTCGACCTCCGATTCATCGAAAGCCGTCCCGCGTTCGCGTGTCTGCTCGCGGGCCCGCGCGGATGGATGCACACGTGGCCGAATCTCGGCGGATCCTGGATCGAATTGGAGCAGGGGGGAGACAAGGGCAGCTTGTACCCCGCCGTCGAAGGCCTGTTCCTCGGCGAGTGGGCCGCCGCGAGCGATGAACTGGAAGTTCCCCTCGGCAACCGCCCCGGCTCGACGGTGATCCGCAAGGAGGCGCAGGGGCACTCGCACGGGAATCTGCGCGTCGTCGAGGTCCGTTAGCCGCAATTCCAGCGGCGTTGCGAGACGTTGCGCTGGAATAGCGGCTAGCCGGAGGGCGGCGCGGAGGTCGCTCCGCGGGAGTTGCCAGGGGCGGGGCGGGCCTCCTGCTTCGATTCCTGCGCCCACCAATCGCGCCAAGCCGCGAGATCGCTGCCGAAATCCTGGCGGGAAATCTCGGCGAGCGTCGCGAACATCCTACCTTCCAGCACTTGCAGCTTCGCGATCGGGACCACTGCCGAGGTGTTCACGGAAATCAACTCGGCCTGCGGCAGCTCGATCTGCACCTGATTCGCCGCTTGCTGCAAGCTCCCGAGATTGACCGTCACTTCCTTGAAGCCCTTGCTGCGCAACATGGTCAGGCGGATGTCCGACTGCATGTAGTGGATCTGCTCGAGGAGGAGCGGGATCGAGCGGCGGTCCGCGATCGCTCCCAGGCGTTCCAGCGCTTTCGTCCGATATTCGAGCTTGGTGGAGGATCGCACCGCGATCGTCTCGTACACGCGGCGCGCCAGCTCCGGCTCCTTCGCCACCGCCGCGTCGTGCGCTCGCAGCGCGAACTCTCGATCATCCGCGACGAGGGCGCCGAGCGCGATCGGCACGGCGGCTGATGGATCCTCGACCCCGGTCAGCTCCCGGAGAGCGAATTCGCGGACGGGGCCGGCGGGGGACCGCACGCCTTGGATCAGCGCGGGAAGCAGCTCGTTCTTGCGATAGCCGCTAAGTTTCGCGAGAGCGGCGTCCGCAACCTCGGCCTCCTTGCTGGCGAGCCCCTCCATCGTCCTCGTCGCTTCGCGCTGGCGCTCTTCCAGCCATTTCGCTCGTTCCTTCTCCGCGCGGGCGCGCAGCGCTCGATCGTCGCCATCTTCCCAATCGACGCCGAGCACGTCGTCGAGCGCGACCGTGTGCCGCTTGCCGTCCGTGTCGATGAAGATTAGGTTCTCCTTGGTTTCGCCGACGTAGGCGCCGGTCACGTGGTTGCCATCGCGAAGATGGAACACTGCGCCATCGGCGGCGCGCACGCAGGGGAACAACGAGACGAGGACGATTACCGAGCGGACGTGGGACGCGAGCGAAGAGCCGCGCATGATGCCTCCGCGGGGGCCGGTTCGCGCGGCTGAGGGGCCGTGCGAGGAATTCTAGGATTCTAGAGGGAGGGGCCCGGTACGGCAACGCGAGCGCTTGCCGCCGCCGGCACGAAGGGAGCCCGAATGCTGATCCGGAATGCCGCGAAGAGCGCCCGGTTCGCCTCCGACAAGATGCAAAAGGTGAGTCTTTTCGAGACGCCGCGTTTCTTCATGGATCTTTATTGCCTAGAGCCCGGGCAGGAGCAGCGCGCGCACTCCCACGCGGCGAACGACAAGGTGTACTTCCTGCTCGAAGGAGCCGCCGAAGTCAGCGTCGGCGCGAAATCCAGCTCGCTGGGAGCGGGGGAGGCGGTGCTCGCTCCGGCCGGCGTGCAGCACGGGATCGCGAATCGCGGCGCCGCCAGGGCCGTATGCTTGGTCTTCATGGCGCCCCATCCCCGACCCGAGTCGCAGGCGGCGAAGACCTCCTGATCGCAATCCCAGCGCTCGGCATTTCCTGCGCGGAATCCAGCACGGAACCGCTCGCGAGACGTTGGCAGCGCGTTTGCCCTCCGCTAAGATTCGGTACTTCAAGCTCTGGGTCTGTCCCACTTTTTTGCGGCTTGCCGCCCAATTCCGAAAGTAGTGCGGCTGCACTCGCTGGATATGGTACGTCTCGATCGATTCGCGCGCATGGTACGCGTGCAATTCGAGTTCGTGCCTGCGGCCGTTTCTTACCGCCGTGCAAGCGGTAACAGGAGAGGAGACGAATAGTGTTGCGGTCAACAAGGAGATTCGCGGTTTTGTCTTGTGCGCTCATGGTGCTCGGGTTCCTCGGCGTCCCTGCCTTCGGCTTCACCCCCGATGCGGATTGCGATGGGTGGTCGCTGACGACCCCTCCCGTCGCGGCGTCGTTCTTCGACGTGCTCGTCGAGCTGAAGGAAGGCGCCACCGTGATCCGCACTGCGTCGATCGGACAGATCGTCGCACAAGGCGGGAGCTTGGATCTCGGCGCGGCGTGGGATCCGCCGATCGATAGCGGCTCCTATTGCCTGTGCATCTCCGCCGTGCAGTACGTCGGCGAATTCGCGCAGGAGCCGACGGATGAGGAGCTGGCGAACCACCCGGCGGACGCGACCGTGTCGCACACCCTGGCACCGCTCTGCTTCGACGCGGTCTGCGGCGAGCCGTCCGGCGTCGATGCGCGCACGCCGGGCTACTGGAAGAACCATCCCGAGGCGTGGCCGGTGACCGAGCTTGCGCTCGGCGATGGCGGTCACGTCTATTCCCAGGAATGCTTGCTGGCCGTGCTCGGTCTCTCGACGGTCGGCGACATTCGCGTGCCACTGATACACCACTTGATCGCCGCGAAACTGAATCTGCTCGCGGGCACGGATGCCAGCTACGTGACCGGCGTGCCCTCCGCGGGGGATACGATCGGCGACACGATCGCGGCCGCCGACGCCTACCTGCTGCCGTCGCTGCCCGCGTCCGCGACCTGCCCGACTCCATTCTTCGCCGGAGCGGCGCCGAAAGGGAGCGTGAAATCCCAGGGCGAGAGCCTGAAGACGGCCCTCGACCTCTACAACAACAAGGACGACTAGCCGCATTGGCGGGAAGCGACTCTCGGTTCGAGTAGTGATTGGGCCCCGATTCGACGCACGGCGCCGGATCGGGGCCCAACGACTCGGTCCCGAATTGCCGCCGTCGCCACGCGCCCCTTTGTAACATTCGCGCATGGCGTTACGACCTTCCTACCGGGCGACGCCGCGCGAGGCGTCCCGTCGCTACACTCTGCTCGTGCTGCACGGAATCTTCGGCAGCTCGAGCAACTGGCAGACGTTCGCGAAGCGGCTGGCGAACCACCTCTCCGAGTGGCAAGTCATCGCGGTCGATCTCCGCGAGCATGGACGCTCGCAAGGAGCGCCGCCTCCGCACGACCTCGATGCGTGCGTCGCGGATCTCTTGGAACTCGAGCGGATGCTCGCGCGTCCCTTCGACGCCGTTGCCGGTCACTCCTTCGGAGGGAAGGTCGCGCTCCTCTACGCGGCGACGCGCATCGGCGCTGGCGCACCATTCCTCTACGCCGCGGTGCTCGATGCGGATCCCGGAGCGCAGGCAGAGGCCGCAGCGGCGGCGCGGCCGGACTCCGCGCAATGCCTCCTCGATCTCCTCGGCTCGCTACCCGCGCGCTTCCCGGCGCGCGCGGAATTCCTCGCCGCGCTCGCAGCGCACGGAATCGGCGGGCGTGTCGCGCGCTGGCTCGGCATGAACCTCCGAGCCGGCGAGGGCGGATACCGATTGCGCATGAACTTCGCTTCGCTGCGCGCGCTCCTCGCCGACTACCTCGCGCGGGATCTCTGGCCGCTTGCGATGGAAGTCGCGCGGCAGACTCCGATCCGCTTCGTATTCGGCGGGAAATCTCCCGTCGCGGTGCCGGAATTGCTCGATCGTGCCCGCGTCGCGGCCGGCCGCGGGGGAAGCGGCATCCGCTCGCACGTACTCCCGCGGGCGGGCCATTGGCTGCACGCCGATGATCTCGCCGGATTGCTCGACGTGCTGGAAGCCGACCTCCGCGCGCTCTCCAACCTCGCCCCCTGAGCCGCCGGGCTACATCCGCTACGGGCTAAGGGAGAAACTGGCTCGGCTTCGCGAGCTTGGCCGGCAGGTACTCGTCGATCACGTAGTTCAGCCCCCACATGGCGAGAGCTTGCTGCTCCGCCCTAACGCCCATCTCGAGCAACTGGTCGATCGCCGCGGACCACGCCTTGTGGCTCTTGAAGAAGGGATCGTTCTTCAAGGCGTCCTTGGCGCGCTTGATATCGACCTCCTTGAGCGGGTGGGTCGGCAGCTTGTAATCGATGATGTCTTGCGGCGTGACGCCCAAGTACGTCGCGTGCGGCACGCAGAAGAAGCGATTGATGTGGGCGGCGTTCCCGGAGCCGACCTTCAACGTGCGATAGATGTTGCTGATGCCGTAGGGATCGCAATCGACGAATGCGTAGACGGGGATTTGCACCTGCTCGGAGAGGCGGCGGATGAAGCGCCTCGTCGCGCGGGTCGGTACCCCCGCCATGTTGACGAGGATGCAGTTCGACTTCTTCCAAAACTTGTGGCTCTGCAAGCGCTGGAAGACGCCGCCGGTTTCGATGGCGAGCACGAACTTCGCCTTCGTCTCGAAACTGAGGTGCTCGACGGAGGACGGAATCGAATACGCGCCGCTCCCGAAGCGCGTGCAGTCGATGCGCTCGATCGTGCCGGTCTCGAGGTCCGGATCGAGCACGATCATTTCGCCGGCGACCGCGCCGCCGTGCTCATCCGGGACGAAGCGCAGTTGCTCGCGGCTCAAGTCGTCGACGGCGAACAACCCCTCGATGTCGTCCATGACGGTGTCGGACTCATCCTGTTCGTCGAAGCGAGCTTCTTCCCAGTTCTTGCTCTGGTAATACACGTCCCGCTTCGTCGCGAAGTCGTTCGTCTCGACGAGCTGCTGAGAGAGCGCCATCATTCGCAGCGTCTGCGCAAAGCCCTTCACCGTGTTCACGGTCAGAGTGCGCTCCTTGCGCCCGCGCCCGATCTCTAGATACCCCTTTGCCTTGCTGAAGCTCACGTTGCCGAGGCTGCGCACGGGGAAGCGGAGCGACGGCTTGGTCTTCGCGAGGATCGCCGAGTGGATCTCTTCCGCGGTCGTCGCGATCCGCTTCAGCGTGGCCTTGTCCTTGGCGGCGTTCTCCTGGCGCACGTTCTCGATGAAGTTCTTGCTGACTTTCTTCGCCATTCGTCGTCCGTTCCTGGCGGCTTGGTTGTTTCGGCCCTCGCTACAGCTTGCGGCTCTTCTCGAGGACTTGCTCGAGGCATTGCTCGGTCTTCTGGCGCGCGGCGTCGTCGAACTTCAGCAGTTCTTGCAGGGCGATTCCGATCTGCGGAATGTACTTCTCGATGTAGGAGCGCTTCCGCTCCGCGTCCTCCTGGCGACGGCGCCGCCGCAGGTGGATCGCGAGCTGCCTGCCGACTTCCATGAGGGCGAGGCGCATCTCGCGCAGGATCTCATCGTAGTGTGCCACGGCTTTCTTGCTCTCGGAGGTGAATGGCACCCATACGCTCGCGATGTGAATCACGATCGCCACCGGTCCGATCGGAACGGCCCCGCGCGGCTGTTGTAGCTCGTAGTTGCGCCAGGGGGTGGTAACCACGGCTTTCGTCATTGCGCAGGCGCTCTGTTGGTATTGCAGCGGTACCCGGTTCGCGAATCGATAGAGGGTCGCCGGCTCCTCCGCGGGGAGGTCGCCGCCGTAGGCGAGCCCTGCTTCGATTTGAAAAGGATTCCCGCGGTAGACCGCCGGCGAGCGCGTGACCGATACGAGGAAATCCGGTTTCAAGTTACTCCGCAGGGCCTTCTCGAGCAGTTCGGCGCCGATCGGCGAGACGCAATTCGTCGGCGGCGCCAGG
Source organism: Planctomycetota bacterium (assembly GCA_022616235.1). GTDB lineage: Bacteria > Planctomycetota > UBA8108 > UBA1146 > JAKEFC01 > JAKEFC01. Next base: position 1,203 of record JAKEFC010000288.1, on the reverse strand, counting down.
ATGCGGGTCTGCGAAATCGCGCGGTGGAGGCGCTCGGAGTCGCGATGGCTCACCGTCGCCGGCCGGGCGGTCGGCGGCAGCGGTTTGCAGCCGTTCTCGGTGCCGGCAAGGATCTGATTCGCGACGTTCGAGGTCACGCGGCTGAATTCGTTGACGAGAAAGCTCTTCAGGTTTCGCGCGCGCGAGTCCTTCAGCATCTTGATCAGCACGCCGAGTTCCACTCCGTGCGGGTGGGGGAGGATCTCGCGGGGCGTCGCGGGCAACTCGCGGGAGATTCTCTCGTGCACGATCGGCTGCGGATCCTCCGGCGTCCGAAGCTCGATGCGGACGTGCGGGTTGGCGATCGCCACCTGCTCCAAGAACGAGTCCACCGAGTGCTGGCCCTTCTTGTACGTTCCGATCAACTCGATCTCCACGCGCGTCCCGTGCGGCCAATCCACTTCGCACTCTTCGTCCTTGTGCACGGTCGCCGTGTTCTTGCCGGTGTCGATCGTGAGAGTGACGCGATGCGCGGGTTGGCGGCCGCTCGTGCGCGTGGTGACGATCATCGGCTGCCCGGTGGTCAAGTAGCCGTACATGCCGGCCGCGCTAATGCCGATCCCTTGCTGGCCGCGGCTTTGCTTGAGCACATGGAACTTCGAGCCGTAGAGGAGCTGCCCGAAGATGCGCGGCACCTGCGAGCGCACGACCCCGGGGCCGTTGTCCTGCACCGCGACGCGGTATCGTTCTTCGCCGATCTTCTGCAGCTCGACGAGGAGATCCGGAAGGATCTGCGCCTCTTCGCATGCATCGAGGGAATTGTCCACCGCCTCCTTGATGGTCGTGAGCAACGCTCGGGACGGGCTGTCGAAGCCGAGGAGATGGCGATTCTTCGCGAAGAACTCGGAAACGGAGATGTTCTTTTGGCGGGTCGCGATCGTCTCCGCCGTCGCGGGTTGGATGGGTGCGGGCGCTCGCGCTGCGCGCGGCGCACGAGGTGGCTTGCCGCTCCCCCCAGCGGTTTTCTTTGGCATCGTTCGACCTGTCCGAGCGCGCGAACTGGCGGCGTGTCTACAAGGCGGCGCGCGCACGGTTCTTGCATCCCGCCTAGGCCTTCGCACGGAGTGCGCACGGTCCCAGGCGGGCGCTGCGGGATTCTAACGCCGTGCCGCCGGCTGACAACGGCAACCGCCCAGGCTCGCAAGGGGACAATCTGCTCGCAGG
>JAKEFC010000287.1 GCA_022616235.1 Planctomycetota bacterium | reverse complement strand
ATGCAGTTCCGAAACTCGATCGCACCGTCGGCGGCGAAGGATCCGATGCCTTGCGCGGCGACGGAGCCGAGCGGCGCGGAGTTCCCAACGAGAGTGCAGCGATCGACAACGATCTCCCCACTGTTGATTCCAGGACTTGGGTCTATGAACAAGGCGCCCCCGCGTGTGGCCGCAGTGTTCTCCGCGAAGACGCAGTTTGTCAGGAGCGCGTTTAGATCCTCAGCAAGTGCCAATGCACCGCCGTAGTCGCCCGCGTTGTCCGAAAAGACACAGCGCTCCAAAACAACGGCCGTGCCAATTGGCAATCCGGCGACTGCAAAAAACGCTGCGCCGGGACCATAGAGCCCGGTGGAATTGCCAGCAAAAGTACAGTCCCGCATGATAATGGGTAGATTCCCGAGGATTCCTGCACATCCAATGCCAACGCTATTCCCAACGAACGTGCAGTCTTCGAGCACGACCGACGAAACGTCCTGCGAATCTTGCGAGAAATATGCTGCGGCTCCGAAATCGGAGTCGTGGCCGCTGAACTCGCAATTGCGAATCACAAGGAGATACTCTCCAAATGCAACGAGTTCTTGACTGACGAAGCCGGAATGGTTGCGTACGACGTTGCCTTCGAAGGCAGGAGAGGAATCGATCAGTCCCACACCGTCGCGGAGATTGTTCTGGATCACGTTGTCCAGGATCGTAGGAGATGCTCCATCGCAGAAGATCCCATTACGCGATCCGTACTCGATCGTGAAGCCTTGTAGGACAGAGTCCGGACCTTCGGAATTCGCGAATACCACGACGTCGGGAAAGTCGGGGCCGAGGGTTTCCTCGGACCCATTGATCGTCGTGGCCGCCGCGCCATCGATGCTCAAAACCGCGATGGCCTTGCCGAGGAAATCGATGTTCTCGGCGTAGAAGCCGGCAGCGACAAGGATCGTGTCGCCATCCGCGGCTGCGTCGATTGCGCTTTGAATTGACAAGTAGTCGACCGGAACTTCGATCACCTCCCCGCGTGCGGACGCCGTGCCGAACGCGAGTCCAAGACCCAATGCTACAGCAAGCGCACGTGCGCGTCGCGGTCGGGATGTGGAACGAAGTCGCCTCGCGCCTCGCGTGCGGCCGCGACCGAAACCTGCGCTCGGCAAGCTTTGATCAAGAACCGTGAGTGCAAGCATTGGCAGGCACCTCGCAGCAATCGTTCTCGTCCGGATTCGGATCACGCCCTCGAGCATTGTGAATTGTCGCCGGCGCGGGCCAACGCTCGCGGACAGCCTTGCAGGTGCAAGTCTCGCCGGCAATCTCGGCGGGAAGCTCGCCGAGCGCCACGCTGTAGACGTGGTTTCCGCCTCCGATGGAGGTTGGCAATGCCGACCATACGCCGAGGTATGCACGGTATTCCGTAGCGCCGATGTAGCGGGAATCGTGTGCCGACCCGAGCGGCAGATTGGCAAGACTCAGAAACTTCTCGCTAGAGACCTCGTAGTGCCGCCCGCCGGCGCAGCAGCCGGCTTGGACCAGCAAAAAGGTCACGGCAAGCGCCGGCAGCGTGACCATGCCGATTCCCGCTGTAATCGGCATGATCACGCTGCGTGCGGCGAGCCGATCGATCAAGCTTTCGTTTCCTCGATGAGCTTCTTCGCCTCCTCGGCGGCGGGCGTGCCCGGGAACTCCTTGACGACCTTTTCGAGCGCCGTCTTTGCCTTGGCGGCATCCGATTCTCTCAGTGTCTTGGCCTCGTCGAGCTTATGCGCCGCGCACTCGTTCACTTTGGCGCGCTCGGCCTGAGCGAACTCGAAGTCGGAACCGAGGTGATTCGCTTCCTTGCACGCCTTTTCCACGGCCTCGATCGCCTCGAGCACGTCGGTCGTCTTGTTCTTTGCGAGCGCCTTTTCGAGCTTCACGCGCGCCTTGTATACCGGCACGTAACCCTTCGAAGGCCGGATCGGCGCCGACTTCTTCACAACATTCTGCGCTCCCGCGATCACGCTGGCGGCGGTGCGCTGCTCCAACTCGGAGATCACTTCCCCTTTCGAGTTCATGAACTTGACGGTCGGGAAGCCTCTGACGCCGTACTTCTCCATCGTCGACTGCTCCATGTCGCCATCGACGATCACCGGCACGACATTCGCCATTTCCTTGACCACTTCCGCGCTGTTGAAGGCGTCACGCGCCAATGTCTTGCACGGGCCTCACCACGTCGCCGTGAAGAAGACGAACATCGGCTTGCCCGTGAATTCCGCTTCTTTCTTCCCTTTGTCGAACCCGATGATGAATGGAATCAGGCCCGTGTGATCCTTGGTCCACTTGCTCGCCGGCGCGGCTTTGCCGCTTCCACCCGCCGGTTCGCCCGCGAACGTCGTCACCGCCGCCAGCAACGCGGCGACCGCCGCGGGGAGCAACACGTACTTCGATCGAACCAAAGCCATGTGAGTTTCCTTTCGTCACTACACTGCGCCGGTAGGGGGCGCCGGCACTCGATTGCGGCACATGCCGCGGGCCCGATGCGCCTGCCATTGTCGCGGAGGAACCGAGCCGTGCGTATTCTCGCCTACAGCTTGGAGGGCGGCAACCGGCAATGCGGGAGGGATTTTCGTGTCGCTGAGCCCCACGAGTGCAGGTATCGGCCAGACCCGCCACGAATCGTATCCGTGCTACGACGCGCGTCTGCGTCCGGACGTGGCCGAAGTAGATTTTCTTGTCCACTTCTGGGCGCTCGCATCCTCGCCTGTTGAATCTCGCGCCGCACCGCGCAATTCGCACAACCTCTACTCGTAGTTGCGGTTCCCCGTGCTCGCAGCGGATCCTCGCTGCGTCAACGCGCGTGGCACGCGAATTGATATAGCGGGACCGGGGGGACGAATCACCGGCGGAAGGGGAGCTGCAAGCGATGCGCGCGATTTCGTGTCTAGCGCTTTCCGGCTCCGGAGACGGAGCGCGCATCGTGATCCGCAGGCGCGGCGTGCGGCGCTGGAGGATTCGCGTGCCTGTGGGCGCGGAGCCGGCAAACGCGACGCCGAAGGTCGTGCTCCTCGATCCCGGCGGCGTGCTCCTCGTTGCGGGCGATGCGGCGGTCGTCGATGAGCGGAAGCGCCGGCTCGAGCAGTGCGGGAGCGGGAGCCTGATCGCTTCGCCGATCGGTGCGCCGGGGGCGGGAAGCGGAGCGCTGCTCGCGCGCGCGGATGACCTCGCGCGCGCGCCGCGCGGCGCGCGCGCAGTACCGGCGCAGGTCGCGATGGCGGCGCTCGCGCGCCTCGCGCTCCCGCGCGGCCGGTATGCCGTCTACTGGCGCGCGCGGGAGAAAGAGCAGTTCTGCGTCGTTGCGCGCGGTGGGCTGAGCGCGGCGCCGCTCGACGCTCTGCCGTGGCTGCTCCTCACGCCGGAGGGCCCGCACGGAGCGGACGCGATGGAAGCCCATCGCGCGACCAGGCGCATTCAGTTTCGCGCGGCGATCGAGGGCGCGCTGTCGCCGTGGGAGCTGCTCCTCTTCGGCGCGGCGCTGGCGCGGAGCGCGCCCGGGACCTTTCCGCCGCCGCGCCGATTCGCGCGCGGCCGCGCCGCAAACGGTTTCTTCGCGCCCTTCGCGGCGGCGGCGCTGTTCACCGGATTGGCCGCAGCGACGTGGCTTCCGTGCGAGCTTGAAGTGCGCTCTCTCTGGGCAGAGGCTGCGGAGCTTCGCGCGCGCGCGGAGCGGCACGAATGGGAGCGCGCACTCCGCGCGCCGGCGCTCGCATCCGGCGCCGGCGTGCGCGCAGAACGCGGGAGGATGGAAGAGAGCGATGACTAGAGCGCGGAAGCGCGCCGCTGCGGTCCTCGCCGCTCTGGCGCTCTCCTCCGTACTTTGCTTGCGCGCCGTACACCTCAGGCGCGAGCGCGGGGCCATCGCGCGCGACGTCGCCGCTCTTCGGGCGCACTTCCTCGAAGCGGCGAGCGCCTCGGCAGTCTCGCCGCCGGGACCGCGAGCCGCCGCCTCGGTGCACGCGCCGGAGCCCGCGCCGCGCTCGAAAAAGGAGCGACGCACGATTCGAGACGCGGCGCCGCTCCCCGCACCGACACCGGTACGGGACGATCTCGCGCTCGCGCTGGTCGCGCCGCTCGAGCCGGTCGCGCCTGCCGAATTGGTCGAATTCCCGATCGCGGAGCGGCGAGTGCCGCGCATCTTGGGCATCCTCGGCGTCGATGGCGTGCATCGCGTGCTCGTCGAGTCGGCGGATGGGCTACGCGATTGGCTCGGCGAAGGGGATGAGCAAGGGGGCTGGGAAGTCCTCCACATCGGAGAAGTCGATGCGATCCTCTACGCTCGGGAGGCGCCCGCGCGCAGCGCCCGCTGGCTCGCGCCCAAGCGCGCGGCGGATGAGTAATGGCGCGCCGAACTCGCGATGTGCGCCTGCTTCCGTGCGCCCGCGGCTTCGCGCTCGTCATCGTGCTCTTGCTCACGCTGGCGGCGGCGCTCCTCGTGAGCGCGCGCTACGGGAGCGAGCGCGCCGAGAACGCCGTGCTCCGGCGCCTCGGCGCCGAACGCCTGGAGAAGGAGGCGCTCGCCTACGCGCTTGCGCTCTTGGAGGCGCGGCTCCGCGCGCGCTTCGCGGATCCGGCGCCGATCGCTTTCGGCGAGATCGTCGCCGGCGCCGATGGGGACGCAGTCGCACCGGCGCTCGTGGTCGAGACGACCTACCCGCCCGAGGGGGTCGCCGCGCCTGGGCGCCACGCGGGCGCGCTGCGAGTGACCGCTCGCGCGCTCCCGGTGGCGGAGCCGGCTGGGGTCCGCACGGTGGCGCGCGATTCGGAGTGCGGCGCCACCGCTCGCGTCGAGCGCCGCGCCGCGTATCTCCCCGAGTGCGGGAGCGGCGAGCTGCTCGAGATCTTGGCGCCTCACTTCGCGGCGCCGGAAGGATCGGAGTCGGATCCGGAGTTCGCGCACGCTCCGCTCCTCCTCGCATCTCTCGTCGATTCCGTGCGCTTCACCGCGAGCTTTCCCATGGATGCCGGCGACTTAAACGCGCGCCTCGGCGCCGCGATCGAAGACGCCGCCGCGGCTGCGCTGCCGGGGAGCGCGCTCCTCGACGCGGAGCGCGAGGACCTCCTGCTCGCGCTCGATCCGCGCCCGCGCCTCCGCCGCACGAATTCCCATCCGTTGCGCGCGGGGGGGCGCGACCGCGGGCGCGTCACCACGGCGGGCGGCGTCCTGATCGGCGACTTCTCCGGACGCTTCCTCTTGGAGGCGCGCTTGCAGCCGGCACCGGGTGCGCGCGCCGCGCCGGCGCGCGCCGCGCGCACGCGCATCGATCTCTTCGAGCGCGAGCGGCTCGGCTTCCAAGACGAGTGGCTCGCGCCGGGGATCGATCGGCTGGGTGGCGTCGTCCTCCGCGGCGCGGAAGCCGCGGGCGGCGTCGCGCTCGGCCCCGAGGTCGAAGGAGATGGCGACTGGACCTTCGGTGCCGCGCGCTTCGTCGCGGCGCCGGCGGCGACGACCGTCCTCGGGCGTTCGTGGACGCCGCTCCCAGAGGGCGCGCTCGGCGTCGGGCACGGGAGCGCGCTCTTTTTCTGGCGGAGCGCAGGAGCAGGAGCAGGCGCGGGCGACGAGTGGGAGGCGCGCGAGTTCGCGCTCGGCGAGCCGCTCCCCGCGCATCCGGCCCTCCCTTCGGCGCGCGCGCCGCGCGCGTGGTACGTCGCCGCCGCGAACGACGTGCTCCGCGTCGCGGATCCGGCGCGGGCCGCAGCGGGGACGGCGCGCGGATCGCTCCCCGGCCTCGAGCGGATCCTACGCCTCGGCGAAGAGGTCCTCGCGATCGATGCGGCGGGGGCGGCGTTTCTCGTTCGCGACGATCGGGAAGAGGTCCTCGCGATCGAGCCCGCAGGGAGCCTCGCCGCGATCGATGCGGCGGCAAGGCGAAGAGCGGTCGAGCTTCCGCTTCTCGGCGCGCTCCTCTTTCCGCCGAACGAAGGCGCGGAGAGTTGGCGTGTGCTCGCGCGCGATCTCGCGCTCGTGGAGCTGGCCTGCTCGGCAGCGCCGCCGGCCGCGGTCGCGCCCGCGGCGGACGGCGCCGCCGGCGTCTTCTGGATCGCGGGCGGCGGCGCTGCGGCGCGGCTCGTCCACGGCGAAGTGTCCGCGGGAGCGCTCGACGCGCTCGCCGCGGACGCGGCGCTCGACTTCGAGCCGCAGCACGTCATCGCGCTCCCCGGCCGCCGCCGCGCGCTCGTCGTCGGCGTGGACGAATCGGGAGAGGCGCGCGCGGCGATCTTTCGGCGCGCGGCCGGCGCCGTGCTCTTTGCGGGCAGCGCGGCGCTGCCCGCGTACTTCGGCGAAGGGTTCGTCGATGCGCGCGGCTCGATGCTCCATCTGCCCGCCCCGGATGGATTCTGGTGCGTGCCTCTCGACGCCGAAGCGCACAAGAGGACGGATCTCGGCTGCGAGGTTTTGCGTCTCCCGGCGCAGGACCTCCGCCCGGCGTTCCTCCGGGCGCCGCTCACGGGCGATCTCGATGCGAGGCTCGCCACAGGTGCGATCGTCGCCGCATCCGGCACCGTGAATCGCGGCGCGAGCACGCTCATCGCGGGAGATCTCTCGGACCTCGTCGCCGACGGCGTCTATCTCTCGCCGCTTCGGAACGAGACCCTGCGCTATCACCGCGCGGATGGAGCGCCGGAGGAGCACTGCGGCCCGTGGAGCATCGCGGAAGGCGGCGGCGCGCTCCTCGTGAAGCCGGAGCGCGCGGCGGCGGATGCCGCGGAGCCGGAGGAGGAGCGTGTAGTTCTGCGCGCGGAACATGAGTTTTCCGTGCATTTCCAGCCGAACGCGGAGTGGATCGCCGCCTGCCATCCGGGGGCGCCTTCGGCGAGCGAGATCGTGGCGATCTCCGTCGCGGGCGCGCCGACCCGCGCAGGCACCGCGACCTCCATGCTGCGGCGCTCGCCCGCCGCGGCGACGTGGTCCCATCGCCGAGAAGTCGTACTCGCGGGCGCCGCGTGGGTGGTCAACGTGCGGGCGGGATCGCCGCCGATCGACCTCCCGCCGTGGACGATCGATCAAGCGCTCCCTGGCTTCGCGCTCGAATCCACCGCGACCCTCGCGGACCAAGGCGCGGGCGGCGCGTGGCAGTCGATCGCCTGGGCGTGGAATTCCGCGGGCGCGGCGTTCCTCGAGGTGGGGGGGGAGTCGGCGTGGGACCCAGCGCCGCCTGCCCCGGTGCTGCCCTCGACCGGCGAAGATGGCGCCGTGTGGGAGATCACGACGGACGATTGGTGCGTGGAGATCGGCGGCGAGATCGGCGGCAAGGCGTTTCGCGGCACGGTATCTCAGCTTCGCATTTTCGAAGATCCCCTGAGCGCGACGGAAACGCCCGAGCGGATCTTCGCGGCGCCTGACGCAGCGGGCGCGCCGAGCCTGCGGTGGGTGACCGGACGTACCGTGCCCGCGGGGTCGCGGCTCCGCCGCGTGCGCGCCGAGTGCGAGCTGCCGGACGGGACCGCGCTTTCGTGGCGGGTGCAGCTCCTTTCCGCGGCGCTCGGCGGCGCGCCGCCGCCGGAGTTTGCGAGCGCCGGCTCCGAGATCTACTTCCCTCCGGAGTTCGCGCTCGTTCCTGCCGATACGCGCATCGCGGTCGAGCTGACGCTCCGCCCGGACGCGAAGGGCCTTTCGACGCCGCTCGTCGACGCGCTCGAGTTGGAATGGATCGCGGCTCCGCGCGGGCCCTGAGCACGCCGCGCCAAGCGCGCGGCGCGTTCCTCGTCGAGGTCGCGGTCGCCGCGGCGGTCGCGATGCTGGTCGTGCTCCCGCTCTGCGCCGAAGTGCTGCGCCAAGATCGCCGCGCCGGCGCGCGCGCCCTCCGCGCGCGCCTCGTCATCGCGCTCGAGCGCGCGGAGCGCGAGCTTTACCTCGAGCGCGCGTGGGAT
>JAKEFC010000286.1 GCA_022616235.1 Planctomycetota bacterium | reverse complement strand
GATGGTCGCCACGACCAGCACCGCCGGCGTCACGAGCAGGAAGACGAGCTGCGGGCCGCTGAGCTTGTTCGATCGGCCGCGCGGCGCGGGCTGCTGCGGGTCGCGGCCGGTGCCCTGAGGTCGATCGGCGCGGAGGGGACGCTGCGGAACGGCCATGCTGCGTGTTCTTTCCGAGTTTCGTCCCTGCGGCGCGCGCGCTCCGTGCGATTCGGAGGCTTGCATCGTGTCGCTCGCGCGAAGCGCTTCGCGGCTCGCGGGACCGCCTGATTTCATGGGGCTGATCTCCCCGGCGCACCGGGGAAACGAAACGCTGGAGGATAGCCGCCGGTCGCGAGTGGGTCAACCGACCGCGGGGCGCGCGGCCGCGTGCGTTACCGCGCCACCCGCGCGCCGTTACCTGGGAGCATCCAGAGGCACCAGAGCGAGTTCGTCGCTTCTAGGACGAGCCGCGGCGCCGCCGCGGGAACGAAGATCACGTCGCCGAGCGCCACCGAGATGCGTTCGCCATCCGCGGCGCGCACGCTGCCCTGCCCCGAGAGCACCGAGAGGATGCCGAAGCGATCGGCGGGACGCGCGAGCGCGAGTTCGCCGCGCGCGAGCGTGATCTCATCGATCGTGAAGGAATCGCAGTCGACGCGGCGCGCGAGCGTGGCCTTGCGCGCGGGGCGCGCGAGCGGGCAGGGCGGAAGCGGCCGCGGCGGCCGCACGAGCGCAGCCTGCTCGATGTGGAGCGCGCGCGGCTTGCCATCGAGGCCCACGCGTCCCCAATCGTGAATGCGGTACGTGATGTCGGAGGACTGCTGCAGTTCCGCGAGCAAGATCCCCGCGCCGATCGCGTGCACCGTCCCCGCGGGCAGCAGGATGAAGTCGCCGCGCCGCACGGCGACGCGCCGGAGCCCCTCGCCGCCGTTCCCCGCGCGCGCTCGCTCGAGATAGTCTTCGTAGGCGAGCCCCGCGTCGAGCCCGTAGATGATGGTCGCGCCGGGCGCCGCATCGAGGATGACCCAGGCCTCGTCCTTGCCGGTGCCGGGGAGGCCCTGCCGCGCGAGCAGCTCATCGGAGGGGTGCACCTGCACCGAAAGCGTTTCGCGCGCGTCGATGTACTTGTAGAGGAGGGGCAGCTCGGCCTCACCCGCCCCGCCAGGTGCGAATGCGGCGCCGAGGAGCGCGCGCGGCGCCTCCCGAAGGAGCACGCGCAGCGTCGTGCCGCGCGCGGCGCCGCTCGCAATGCGCGAGTGCAGCGCGGGATCCTCGCCGACGCCGGAAACCTCCCAGCTCTCGCCGATCGGCGGCGCCGCGGCGAGACCGGGGTGGATCTCCTTCAGGATGCGGTCCCCGCCCCAGACGCGAGGCACGGCGATCGGCTCGAGACGGAGCGGATGGCGGCACGCATCAATCGCGTCCACCCTGCGCTCCTTCGTTGCCCCCCGCAACGCTCTTCTTCACGGGTGAGCGCGCCGCAGGCGCGGTCGCTGCGCCCGATGCGCTCGCCGCTTCCTGCGCCGCGGCCGCGCTCTTTCGCGAAGTAAGCTCGCTGCGGAGGAGCCGCAGGAACTCGCCGAAGCGGCGCCGATTTTCGCCTTCGATGCGGCAGAGATTCTCGTGCGCTTCGAGCACCATCCCGATGCGCTGGTCCGCGGTGGTCTCTTCCGGAATCAGCTTTTCGAGCGGGATATCGGGGAGCGCCACGGTTTCGGCGGAGACCTCGAGCAAGTGATCGAGCCCCACCTCTTCGAGCACGCGCCGCACCGTGACGGAGGGATTCAGCACCACTACGCGGGTGCGCTGGCTGCGATTGCCGATCGCAATGCCGAGGAGCACGCCGAGAAAAGTCGAGTCGAGTCCGTCGCAAGCGGAGAAGTCGAGGATGAATTCGCGGCAGCCGCGCTCCTGCATCCGTAGCGCGAAGCGCTGAAAGGGGGCGCAATTGTTCATGTTGCCGAGCCCCACGACCCGGCAGTACACCGCCCGCTCATCGCAGGTGGCGAGAACGTGTCCCCTCTCTTGCTCAAAGCCCATGCGCGCGCTACCTCGCTCCAAAACCCGCAATGTTACCGCCGTTCGCGGTCTCGCGGAACAGCGCGGCGAAGGGGGGAGGCGGCGCGGCGGCGCCGTTTCGCAGTGGGCAACACGCGCCGCTCAATCGCGCGCCGGCTTCCCCGCGCCCGCGTGCGCGAGCATCTCGCGCGCTTCCGTGAGCGACGTGCGCGTGCGCTCCTTGCCGCGGATCATCGCGGCGATCTCGTCGACGCGGCGCTCGCCGTCGACCGGCTCGATCGTCGTTCGCGTGCGCCCCTTCGCGCTCGACTTCGCGACGCGGAAGTGCCGCTCCGCAAAGGACGCGATCTGCGGCAGATGCGTGACGCAGAGGACTTGGTGCGTCGCGCCGATCTCCCGCATCTTCCGCCCCAATTCCGCGCCCAGCCTGCCGCCCACTCCCGCGTCGATCTCATCGAATACCAGGATCGGCACTCCCTCGGCGCGGGCGAGCGCGCGCTTCAGCGAGAGCATGACCCGCGACAGCTCGCCGCCGGAAGCGGTGTCGCGGAGCGGACGCGCCGGCTCGCCCGGGTTCGGGCCGAAGTAGATCTCGAGGCGGTCGGCGCCGGCGTCATCGAAGCCGTGCCACCCTTCGTCCGGTTCGAGGGGAGCGAGGCGCGCTTCGAGGCAAGCGTTCGCGAGCGCGAGATCGGCGAGATCCGGCGCCACCGCTCGCTCCAGCTTCGAGGCGGCCGCGCGGCGCTTGGCGCGGAGCGCGCCCGCGCGCGCGCCGAGGTCGGCGAGTCCGCGCCGCAGCTCCTCTTCGAGCGCGGGCAAGAGGTCCGCCCCCGCGGCCGCGTCGCGGAGTTCGCCGCGCGCCTCCTCGAGGTAGTCGATCAGCTCATCGCCGCGGCGGCGGTAGCGCTCTTCGAGCTGCATCCATTGGTG
>JAKEFC010000285.1 GCA_022616235.1 Planctomycetota bacterium | reverse complement strand
GGCACGTACCGCATCGTCACACCATCGGAGGCAGAGCCTCGGGGCCGTACGTTGCGAGGCGGAGCCTCGCAACGAGGGCTTGATGACCGGCGGAGAGTTCACTGGGACAGACCTGGGAACGATGCCATGGCGCGCTCCGCGATCGGCGCGGCTCGCGCGTATGCCCCTGGTGTCGAGGCTCCGCCTCGACACCGAGCCCCTGCGGCTCTGCCGCATCTGCATTGCACCGGCCGGCACGTACCGCATCGTCACACCATCGGACGCCGAGCCTCGGGTCCGCGCGTGTCGAGGCACTGCCTCGATACCAAGCCTCGTCGCGAGGAGTTGGTGAGTGGCGGCGCCCTAGTAACGCGTAGGGAAGCGCCCGCAGAGATCGAGGACGTCGTTGGCGATCGCGGAGGTCCGCGCTTCGTTGCCAGGGTCCTTGAGAATGGCGGCGATCCACTCCGCGATGCGCTCGACTTCTTCGAGGCCCATGCCGCGGGTCGTGATGGCCGGCGTGCCGATCCGGAGCCCGCTCGGACGCCGCGGCGGATTCGGGTCGAAGGGAATCATGTTCATGTTCGCCACGATGCGCGCGCGCGCGAGCGCGTTCTCGGCGACGTCCCCCGTGATGCCGACGCTGCGAAGGTCCACGAGGATGAGATGGTTGTCGGTGCCGCCGGACACGAGCCGAACTCCCGCCCGCGCCAGCACCTCGCCGAGCTTCCTCGCGTTCGCGACCACCTGGGCCGCGTAGCTCCGGAATTCCGGCGTCGCCGCCTCCGCGAAGCACACCGCGCGCGCTGCCACGAGGTGCATGAGCGGTCCCCCTTGCGTTCCCGGGAACACCGCTGAGTCGACCTTCTTCGCGAAGCTGCTCCGGCACAGGATCATCCCACATCGCGGGCCTCGCAGCGTCTTGTGGGTCGTCGTGGTGACCAAGTCCGCGTGCGGCACGGGACTCGGGTGTGCGCCCCCGGCGACGAGGCCGGCGATGTGCGCCATGTCGACCAGGAACAGCGCCCCGACCTCGCGCGCGATGCGCGCGAACCCCGCGAAATCGATGTGGCGCGGATAAGCGCTCGCGCCGGTAACGATCAGCTTCGGGCGCAGCGCGCGCGCCATCTCCTCGACGATCCCGAGATCGATCCGCTCGGTTTCCCGCGACAGCGGGTAGTGATGGAATTCGTAGGCCTTGCCCGAGAAGCTGACTTTCGCCCCGTGCGAGAGGTGACCGCCGTGTGCCAGCTCCAGCGCCAGCACCTTGTCGCGCGGCTCGAGCACAGCCGCGTACGCCGCGAGGTTCGCCTGCGTGCCGGAGTGCGGCTGCACGTTCGCGTGCTCCGCGCCGAACAGCTTGCAGGCGCGCACCCGCGCCAATTCCTCCGCGCGGTCCACGACCTCGCACCCGCCGTAGTAGCGCTTGCCCGGGTACCCTTCCGCGTACTTGTTCGTGAGCACCGAGCCTTGCGCGGCGAGCACGGCGCTGCTCACGATGTTTTCGCTCGCGATCAGGTTGATCTCGTTTTGCTGGCGTCGCTCCTCATCGGCGACGATGCGGGCGATCTCGGGATCGCGGCGCTCTAGATCGGTCACGCGCGGTACCGGTTCCTCTCTATTGTCGGGCCATCGATGCTACGCCAGTGTAGCCCTGCGGGCCGAATCCGCAAACGACGGCGCAAAGAGCGCAGCCTATGGCATTGCCGCCGCGCCGCTCTGCCCCGACTGCCCACGCGCCGACTGCCGCAAGAATGCCTCGATGAAGTGTTCCAAGTCGCCGTCGAGCACGGCATCCACGTTGCTCGTCTCCACTTCCGTGCGGTGATCCTTCACCATCTTGTACGGGTGGAGCACGTAGGACCGGATCTGGCTCCCGAAGTCGATCTTGCGCTTGACCCCCGCCATCCGCGTGATCTCCTCGTCGCGTTTCTGCAACTCGAGCTGTAAGAGCCGCGAACGGAGGACCTTCATCGCCTGCTGGCGGTTGGAGTGCTGCGAGCGCTCGTTTTGACACTGCACGACGACTCCCGTCGGCAGGTGGGTGATGCGGACGGCCGAATCCGTGACGTTCACGTGTTGACCGCCGGCGCCGCTCGATCGATAGGTGTCCACGCGCAGGTCGACGTCCTCGATGGCGACTTCGATGTCGTCTTCGACCTCCGGCGAAACGTGCACCGACGCGAAGGAAGTGTGCCGGCGGTTTTTCGCGTCGAAGGGGGAGAGGCGCACGAGGCGATGCACTCCGATCTCGGCGCGCAGGTAGCCGTAGGCCCAAGTTCCGGTGATGTAGAGCGTGACGCTGCGGATTCCCGCTTCTTCCCCCGGCAACTCCTCGAGGATCTTCGAGCGAAAGCCGCTGCGCTCGGCGTAACGCAGGTACATGCGGCGGAGAATCTGCGCCCAGTCGCACGATTCCGTTCCTCCCGCGCCCGCGTGGATCGACAGGAAGCAGTTGCTCGCATCGTAGGGAGAGGAGAGCAGCGTGCGCAGCTCGAGCTGCAATGCGTCGTGGAGGAGCGCGGACGCATCCCGCTCCGTTTCCGCGAGCGCCGCCGCATCCGCCTCTTCCACCGCCAATTCGAAGAGGGTCACGCCATCGTGCCAGCGGCGCTCGAAGCTGCGGATCTCCTCCACGATGGCTTTCGCCCGCTTCAGCTCGCCGATCGTCCGCCGAGCCCGCTCCTGATCGTTCCAGAATCCTTCCTTCGCCATTTCTTGCTCGAGTAGCGCGAGGCGCGCGGATTGCGCATCGAAGCTCGTGGCATCTTTGATCCGATGGAGGATCTGGCCGACTTCCTCGAGGCGGTTCTTGGTTTCGTGCGACATGGCAAAACTCGTATTCGGTTCGGACGCTGCGCTGCGCGCCATTGGTTTATCGGCACCGGACGCGGCGCGCTGTGCGCCGCTACGCGCGCACGGAGAACGCGCCGGCAGAGGCCGCACCGCGGCCGGCGCGCGACGCGGCTCGAGAGAACAAGTCATTGCTGCGCCACGAACAAGCGCGGCGAGCGCGGACGGTAATTCTTGTGGGGCTAGGTATCGCGCCGCCGGCGCCGCGCGCGGGAGGCAACCAATTGGACTTTGAGGCGGGTAGTCACGTGAGTGCCATGGCGGGCAAAATACCGCAAGATTCGATTTCCACAAGCCGATGAGTGGAGCACCGCGAGAGGGCCTGATGGACGACGCCGCATTATGCGCCATCTGATTACGGGGGGTGCGGGCTTTATCGGCAGTCACTTGGCCGAGGCGCTGCTCGCGCGAGGGGATCAGGTCACGGTCCTCGACAATCTCTCCACCGGCTCTATCGACAACATCGAGCATCTGCGCGGCGCTCCGCGATTCTCTTACACGATCGGCACGGTCGCCAACGAACCTCTCCTCGCGGAGCTGATCGATCGCGCCGACAAGATCCACCATCTCGCGGCTGCCGTGGGCGTGCAGCTCATCATCAAGAGCCCGGTACGTACCATCGAAACGAACATCGGCGGCACGGAGCTGGTGCTGCGGCACGCGGCGAAGAAGTCGAAATCGGTCTTTTTCGCGTCGACGAGCGAGGTCTACGGCAAGTCGACCGACTTTCCGTTTCGTGAAGATGGCGAGCTCGTCCTCGGCGCGCCTCCCATCGGACGCTGGTCGTACGCCTGCTCCAAGGCCCTCGACGAATTCCTGTGCCTCGCCTACTTCCACGAGCACGGACTGCCGGCCACGATATTCCGGCTGTTCAACACGGTCGGTCCGCGACAGGTGGGTCACTACGGCATGGTGCTGCCGACCTTCGTGCGGCAAGCGCTCGAAGACGCGCCGATCACCGTCTTCGGAACGGGCAGACAATCGCGCTGCTTCTCTGCCGTCGGCGACGTCGTGCGCGCTTGGATCGAGTTGTCGGACCGGCCTGCGAGCGTAGGCCAGACCTACAACATCGGTTCCAACCTGGAGATCTCGATCGGCGAGTTGGCGGCGCTCGTGAAAGAAGCGACCGGGAGCGCTTCTCCGATCGAGCTAATCCCCTACGAGCGCGCCTACGAGAGCGGCTTCGAGGACATGCCGCGGCGCGTTCCGAGTCTCTCGCGCCTCGAGGAAGCGCTCGGCTGGATTCCGCGCACCTCGATCCGCGAGATCATCGACTCCGTCGTCGCGAGCTTCACCGAGCGATCCTGCGCAATACAGGCGGCGTGAGCCGCCGCTCCGCGCGTCGCGCCGGTACGAGCACCTCCCCGCCACCACGCGACTCGCTCGCCTGCGCCCTCTGTTCATTCCAGACCTTGGAGAGCGTTGGAGGAGCCGCCGCCATCGGGTACTCTCCTCGGCTTTCCGGCCGCGACCGGGGAAAGTGCCGGCGTTCATGCCCAATCGCCCGATGCTTCCGTGTGCGCTCCTCTGCCTGATCGCCGCTTGCTCGGTTCCCGCGGCGAGCGTGAAGAAAGGCCCCCTGACGGATCAAGTCCAGGCGGGCATACGCTCGGGCACGGGCACTTTCGAACACTCCGAGCTGGACGCGCTCCTCGTCTCCATGGTTACGGCCGCCGGCCGCGTCGAATACGCGAAGCTGAAGTCGGAGCGAGCCAAGCTCCAGAGCTACCTCGCGCGCCTCGATGGCGCCGACCTTTCCGCCCTCTCCCGGGAGCACCTCCTTGCGCTTCTCATCAACGCCTACAACGCCTACACGATCGACCTGATCCTCGAGCACTACCCGCTCGCGAGCATCAAGGACGTGCCGGGCGGTACCCCCTGGAAGCTGGAGTTCTGCAAGCTCGGCGGCAATACGGTGAGCCTCGATTTCATCGAGCATAACCTGCTTCGCCCCTCGGAGCTGTTCGGAGATCCACGCATTCACTTCGCGGTGAATTGCGCCTCGATCGGTTGCCCGCTCCTCCGACGCGGCGCGTATCGAGGCGAAGAGATCGACAAACAGCTCGACGAGAGCATCCGTAATTGCATGGCGGACCCGCGCTACCTCAGCGTCAGCGATCGCACCGTGAAAGTGACCAAAGTGCTCCAATGGTTCGCCGGCGACTTCAAGGACAAGTACGGCTCGGTTTCCAAGTTCCTGCTCCCCTACGTGACCGGCGAGGCGGCGGCAATCCTCGAGCAAGAGGGGGATGGCGCTCTCGACTACCTCGACTACGATTGGAGCTTGAACGATGCGCGGTAGCCCGATGAAGAGCCCGCCGCGGAACGAAGTCGCCTCGCGGCGCCACTCGAATTCGCATGCTCCGAGCGCAAGGCGCAAGTTCGCCGCGCAAGTCGCGGTAGCCGCCGCGGCCGCCTGCACGCTCGCCATTGCCGCATGTGCCGCCTCCGGCTCGCTCGCGCTGGGGAGCGGGGGCGCCGAACTGGAGCGCGATGCGCGCGGCTTCGTGCGCATGGGGACCGTCCGTTTTCACCCGACCGAGAAGATCGTGGAAGCGGACGGCTACTTCAACCTGCGCCATGGGCTGCTCGAGTTCCTAGCATGCACGCCGCGCGAGAAAGCGCATGAAACCCTGGTCGCGCTGGAGTGCGATCCCATCGATCTGAACGCCGCGCTGCTGCTCCTCGATCTGAAAAAGGGCAGGCTCCCAGAATCCGACGGCGATCTGCGTCCGATCGATGGGGACCGCGTCGTGGTGTTCCTGCGGTGGCAGGAGAAGGATGCGGAAGGCAAGAGCGTCGAGCGCGAGCTGCGTGCCGAGGATTGCATCCTGAACGGTCTCATGGCGGACACGATGGAGCGCTGCGGCTTCGTCTACACTGGGTCGTTCTTCCAAGATGTGCCGCGGAGCGAATTGGAAGCGAACGAGGCGGAGCCGGACGCCGAGTCTGCCGCGGAGCGGAGGGGGGGCATCGAGCCGGGTGCGCGCCCTTCCGGCAAGAAGCCGGGGGAGTTGCAGCCGCCGCGCAAGGACCCGGGTGCGGCTGGGGACTCCGCAGGGAAGCCCGCGAAGGAAGAGATGGTTTCCGTCTTTGCCGCCAAGATCGAGGGCCAGCTCTTCGCCCTCGGCCACCGCCCGCCCGCGCTGTGCAACAACCCTCTCGAGCTGCCATATCCCGACTTCGATTACGTGTGCTACACCGATGCGCTGCCGGCGCGCCGTCCCGATGACCCCGTGCCGGTGACTGCGATCATCCGGAAGCCGAAGGAAGGAGAGATCGACCTCTCCATCCGGCGCGTGAGATGGCCCGAGGCGCCGCCGGGGTCGGGGGAAGATCGCGAGCGTGGAACGCCCGCGGAGGACCCCCCAAAGAAGCGCGGCTCCGGCGCAGCGGACAAAGACGGGAGCGAGCGAGACGAATGATCTTGGCGAACCTGGGTCAGAAATTTCTCGGCCGAACGCGAATCTCCGCCGCCGTCCTGATCGCGGCGGCGCTTGCATGCGGCGGCTGCGCGGCGCCGAACGGTGCCAGCGGCGCGCCGTTCGCGCCGACGGCACCTCGAACGCCCGCCAGCGCTGGCCCCGCCGCACCGGTCGCGCCGCCTGCGCCGCCAGCGGCCGCGCAAGCGCCGCGCCCGACGAAGAAGAACGTCGAGGTGGCGCTCGACCGCGCGTGCAACTGGCTCGCGACCGAGCAGCAGGCGGATGGCGCCTACGGGATGATGGTCCCGGATGTCGGCCCGATCGGCGACGTCGGCATCACGGCGCTCGTGATCCAAGCCCTCGCGGATTCGCCGCGCGGCTATCGCGAAGAGGATGGCCCGTTCATCTCGAAGGCCGTCGAGTATCTCCTCACAAACGCGCACCCCGACGGCGGGATCTACAATGCGGATCAAGGGCTCGAGAACTACAAGACCTCGGTGGCGGTACTCGCGCTCGCCGCGCTCGATCGCGGCAGACCAGTTCCGCGCTACGCGGAGACGATCAAGAAGGCCCGCGCCTACATCGCCAAGCTTCAGTGCGCGGAAGATTCCGAGCAGCCCTATCATCCGGCGGAGCACAAACGCGCCTACGGCGGAATTGGGTACGGCTCCGACCTTCGCCCCGACCTATCGAACACACAATTCGCGCTCGAGGCGCTCGCGGCCGCGGGACTCTCCGAAGACTCCGATGTCTACCAGCGCGCGCTCACGTTTCTGGGCCGCTGCCAGAATCTCCGCGCGGCGAACGACGCCTTCGACGACAAGGATTCGCGCTCCACGGAGGATGGCGGGTTCTTCTACGCGCCCGGCGAATCGAAGGCGGGGGAGCAGCGGGACGCCGCCGGGACGGTTTCCTACTCATCTTACGGGAGCATGACCTATGCGGGGGTGAAGTCTTACATCTACGCCGGGCTCACGAAGGATGATCCTCGCGTGCGGGCGGCGCTCGATTGGATTCGGCGCAATTTCACCGTGAAGGAGAATCCGGGGGTGGCGACGCCGGCGAATCCCGAGCGCGGCTCGATGGGACTCTACTACTACTACGTCGTGATGGCGCGGACCCTCGATCTCCTCGGCGAAGAGACGCTCGTGCTCGCGGATGGCACCTCCCGCGCGTGGGCGAAGGAGCTGGCAGCGGAATTGCTCGCCACGCAGAGCGCCAAGGGCACCTGGGTCAACCGCGTCGACCGCTGGTGGGAGGGCTCCGAGCAGCTTACGACCGCATACGCCGTGATCGCGCTCTCCCTCGCCGCGCGTCACTTGAAGGGATAGCGTTGCCGGACACTGCGCCCTTTCGCGGCGTCCGGTTCGCCTCCGGCCGCGTCCCCCCGGAATCCGGCGTGTGCCCGCCTTACGACGTGATCGATGAGGCGCTGCATCGCCGTCTGCTCGCGCTCCACCCGCACAACGCGGTGCGCTGGATCCTCGGCGCGCGGCCGGAAGAGCCGCACGGGAGCGCCGACGAATACCGGCGGCGGGGCGAAGAATTCCGGGCCTGGCTACGCGACGGCGTGCTCCGCCTCGAGGAGGCTCCCGCGTACTACGGCTACGAGTGTCGCTATCGCGACGATGGCGGCGCGCCGCGCGCCTATCGCGCGTTGCTCGTCGCGCTCGCGGCGACGCCGTGGAGCGAAGGCCAAGTCTTGCCGCACGAGAGGGTGCACGATCACATCGTGCAGGATCGCTTTGCGCTCGTGCGCGCGAGCGGGATCGACACGGGCGTCGTAAAAGTCGTGATCGACGATCGCGTGGGGGACTTTGCGCGCGCGTGCGACGAAGCGCCGCGCGAGTTCCTCTGGGAGGGGGAAGCTTGGGATGGCGCGCGCCATCGCCTCTCATCCATCTACGACTCCGCGCACCTCGCGCGCCTGCGGGATCTGCTCGCGGCGCGCACGGCGGTCATGGCGGATGGGCATCATCGATACTCGACGATGATCAAGTTCGGCGAAGAGCGCGGGCGCCCGATGCGCGTGCTCGCTGCCGTCGGGGATCTCTTCCAGGACGGCGTCCGCATTGAGCCCACGCACCGCCTGCTCGCGTGGCGCGCGGCCTCGCGGCCCCTTACGCACGCGTGGACCGGAGACTTCATCGCGCGTCTGCGCGCCGCGCTCGATGATGGAGCGGGTGATGAGTGGCGCGTGCTCGATGCACAGGGACGCGCGGCCGCGATTTGTAGCCGCGACGATGCGGCAAGGCCCACGCTCGCGCGCCGCCTCGAGCAGTTCCTCGACGCCGAGCCGGAGCGGCCCGCGCTGTCCGCCTTTCACGACGCCGCCGCGGCGGAGCGCGCGCTCCGCGCCGAGGCGGCGCCCGCGGTGCTCTGCTTGATGCCGCCCGTAGGCAAGGAGGAATTCTGGCGCCGCGCGACGCGCGGGGAGATCTTTCCGCCGAAGACCACCTTTTTCAAACCGAAGATCGCCACGGGCATCGTGGCGCGCTTCGTGGACGAGGAGTAATCCGCATGTCGCTCGAGAGACCCCCGCGCTTGTTCATTCCCGGCCCGGTCGAAGTAGAACCGGAGATTCTGCAAGCGGGGGCGCAGCCGATGATCGGGCACCGCGACGAAGAGTTCCTGGAGCTTGCCGCTCCCGTGCACGACATGTTGAAGAAGGTGTTTCGCACGGAGGACCCGGTGTGCATCGCGACCAGCTCCGCGACCGGCGTAATGGAGGCCGCGGTGCGAAACTGCGTGCGCGAACGCGTGCTCTGCTGCGTGAACGGCGCTTTCTCCGAGAGGTGGCACGAGATCTGTACTTCGAACGGCCTCGCCGCGGATCGGCTCGATGTGGAGTGGGGGAAAGCGGTGCGCCCCGAGGCGGTAAAGCGCGCGCTCGCGGAGAAGCGCTACGACGCGGTGACGCTCGTCCACAACGAGACATCGACCGGCGTCATGAGCCCGCTCGCCGAGATCGCCGCGGTCGTCAAATCGACGCCGGAAGTGTTGCTCCTCGTCGATGCGGTAACTTCCTTCGCGGTGGTGCCCATCGAGACGGCGAAGCTGCGGATCGACGTGCTCCTCGCGGGAAGCCAGAAGGGGCTTGCGCTCCCTCCGGGGCTCGCGGTGTTCTCCGTGAGCAAGCCGGCGCTCGAGCGCGCGAAGCAAGTCAAGAACCGGGGCACTTATGGCGACTTCATCGCGATCGTGAAGGGCCAGGCGAAGAATCAAACGCCGAATACTCCCGCGGTCTCGCTCATATACGCCCTGGCGCGGAGGCTGCGCGGGATCCTCGCGGATGAGGCCGGTTGGTATCGCGAGCATCAGGCGCGCGCGGATCTCACGCGCAAGTGGGCGCGCGAGCATTTCGCCATCTTCCCGGAGGCCGGCTTCGAGTCGGTCTCTCTCACCTGCGTGAAGAACACGCGCGGAATCTCCGTGGAAGGGCTGAACCGCTTCCTCCGCGACCACGGGATGCTGATCTCGAACGGCTACGGCGACCTCAAGGAGAAGACGTTTCGGATCGGCCACATGGGCGCGAATCCGGTAGCCATCCACAAGGAGCTTCTCGATTTGATCGCGGAGTTCGCGCGCGCCTAGGAGCCTATCTCAATAACATCGCCGTAGGCCCGAGGTGGAGCGAGAGGTGCGCGCGCAAGGAGAGCCGAAGAGTCGTATTGATGGAGAAATACGGCGATGAGGCTCGACGCCGCGCGCGCGCCTCGCAGCCGACCGAAGCCAGGCGAGGTTTTGAGATAGGCTCCAAGAGCGGCGCGGCGGCGAGGCGCTCCGCGGATTCCTCTGGCAATTTTCCTCGGGAAGCGTCACCCTCAGCGCGCCGCGGGGTGAAGGGGAAGAGGCATGCTCGCCATCGCCCTCGAACCGTCAACGATCTTGCCCTTCGTAATCGTGATCGCGATCGTCGTCGTGGCCGTAACCCTCTCGCGAGTCAGCCGTAGGCAGCGGTACTACGCTCCTTCCCGCGAACCATCCCCGCCGGAGCCGCGGATCGCACGCGCCGGCGAGTCCCGCGCGGCGGCAAGCGCAGTCGCGGAGTTGGATCAAGCGATGGTCCAAATTCAAGAGTTGACGCGCGAGATCGAAGCGCGACTCGATACGCGCGTGCGACACGCGACACGGATATTGGACGAATCGCAGAAAGTGATCGTGCGCCTCGAACAGGCGCTCGCGCGCGCGCGCGGGATGGCGATGCCGGAGGGGGTGACGGGTGCGGCGCCGCTCGAAGGATTCGAGCGGCCCGGCGCCAAGAATTCGCCGCTGGGGAAACACGTCGATGTGGTGAGCTTGCCTCCCAGCGCCGCAGCCGCTCCGCCGGCGCCCCATGAAGTCGCGGAGCGTGTCCATCGCTTGGCCAGCGAAGGGATGACGGCGCAAGAGATCTCCGCGCGCTTGCAGGTGCCGATCGGGGAAGTCGAACTGCACCTTTCGCTGAAGCGTACTTCAATGACAAGTTGAGCCATCGACTTACCGCGCTGCGTGCGATTCGTCTTGACACGATAGTGCGGCGTGCGTATACGATACGCGCTTCTTTGTGACACCGACGCGGGGTAGAGCAGTTGGCAGCTCGTCGGGCTCAACCCGCAGGATCGAGAGCGATGGAAACGAAACTCAAGGGAGACATCGCAGAGCAGGCCGCCATCCTTCAAGCGTTGAAGCGAGGGTGGGGAGTTCTGAAGCCCATTGGGGACCGCCTTCCGTACGATCTCGTGTACGACGTTTCGGGAGTCTTCGTGAAAGTGCAGGTCAAATCGGCCTGGCTGGATGAGCCTTCCGGAAACTTCGTCGTGGACAATCGCCGGACCAAGACGAACCGTCGTCGTATGGTCAGGGAGTCCTACGAGTCGTCGGATTTCGATTTCGCTTTGGTCTTCGTCCCCGAGCGGGACGCGTTCTACGTCTTCCCAGTCGACGTTTTCATCGACTACGGCAGCGAAATTCACTTGGTCGAGGCCGACAAGCGCCAGCGAAAGCCCCGCTCTGCGGGATATCGCGAGGCTTGGAAGCGATCCTGCAAGGGGCTGCACGTCGGGAGACTGGCGTGCGATCTCCTGTCAAATTCGGGGAAGGCGTTAGTGAGCTAATCCCGAGCCAAGCTTGGGCGGCGGAAGTGCTGCTCGAGAAGGTGTAGAGACTTGATGGCAGGCACCCACCGGTTCGGCCGAGGGTGAAGAGAAAGTCCAGACCACGAACCGGCTCTCGGGCCGGGCGGCGAAAGCCGAAGTGGTAAGCATAACCCGGAGGTCGGGGGTTCGAGTCCCCCCCCCGCTACCAGAATCGAAAAAGCCGCGTGGTCCCCACGCGGCTTTTTTTCGTCGCTCGCGCGATCACGGGTGGCGCGTCGAAACGCCTCGCCGCACTGCGCAAACCAATGTACAGCGTCTTCACGAGGCTCCGCCTCTCTGCCAACAGCGGAGATGTCCCTTGGCCCGTCGCCTGGCGGCGCCGGGCGTGCTTAGCGAACAAGAACTAACGGCCTCCCGTCGGATCTCGACGGGGGGCCATTCGAAGCGCCTTGGTGGCGCTACGGATCACGGATTGCAATAAGCCGGCGGCTCGGCGCAGGCCCCTTCCAGCGATCCGCCCACGAGCACATCGAGCCCATCGGGATCGGGACCGCAAGCAACTGGTCCCGGATCCGGCGGCTCCGGCCCCATGCTGAACTGATAGTTCAGGATGACCAGCGTATCTATGAGCGCATTGATCACGTTGTTCCCGTCCGCATCGGCCGCATTCCAGCAAGGCGGCTTCGGGCCCTTGCTGAACTGCCAATTCAGGAGGAACACACCATCGAGGAGCGCGTTGAACGGATCGATACCTCGCGCGTTGCCCCGCTTGAATTGCTGAGGCGGGATCGGCGGGTTGACGTCGAAGAGACCGACGCACCACTTGTCGAGCGACCCGTCCCCAGTAGCGGGGAACGTGTCCTCGATGTTGATGGTCCAGGTGCCATCCGACGATTCGCCGGCGATCGCCGAGAGCGGATCCACCGGTGCCACGTCGCACGAGCAGTCGTAGGACACGAGAGGCTGCGCCGCCCCAGCATCATCGAATGTTGCGAGGATGTTGGCGCTGGCTCCGCCTGCACCCGCAAAGAGCACGACGCTCGTACCTTGCGCGGAGGAGACGTCGATCTGGAGGTCGCCGATGAATCCGTGCGGAATGTCGAGATAGACTCTCACATCGGCGATCGTGAAGGAATCCACGACGACGAGCGAGTCGGAGATGGACGGCGATCCGACATTGATCGCCAGCGCGGGCGAGCTGCAAGTCTCGTTGAGCGCGAAGAGGACCGCGCAGGGGTCGGAGAAATTCCCGCACTCATCCGCGTCCTTGAGCCCTCGGATCCGATAGGTGTGAGCGCCGGGCGATGTAGACAAGGTGTGCGCAGTAGCCGAGCCGCCCAGCGCGGCTACCAGTATGTCGTCCTCGTACACTTCCTGCGAATCGTAGTTCTTGTCTCCGGGCGCCCATTCCAGCTCGACGGCGAAACCGTTGTCCGTGCAGGAGAGGATCGTCGGCGGTGCCACGGGGCATCCGACGTACATCCGCAGGCACCACTCGTCGAGCGTCGCGCTCCCAAAGGCTCCGAAGTCGAGCACCGAGAGGGTAAAGTCGCCCGTCACAAGCTCCGGTACGAAGTCCGACATCGCGCCGGGGCCAGAAGGCGCGATCAAACACGTTCCGCCACAGTTGTAGTCCGCCAGGCCATCTTGTGGGACTCCCGCATCGGAAAACATCGCGTCGAGCGCCGAGATGTCGCTACCGAAAGCGCCGTCGTAGAGGCGGACTAGCGTGCCCTCTGGCGAGAGCAGCTCCACGTAGTCGAGGTCCGGGAGGAAAACCTCGGCGATCTCTACCCGAACTTCCAAATCGGCGAGACGGAAGGCGTCCCCTACGGCAATGACGTCCGATTCTTCGGCACCCGCCGCGAGGACCAGTCCTGGTGCGCTGCACGCCTCCACGATTCCGATCAGGGTCGTACATTGCAACGAACCCGACGAGCACGCGTCGGCGAGCGTGCTGCCGAAGACGCGATAGGTGTATTCTCCGGCCGGGGGCGCCGCATCGAGATACGACGTGGCGGAACCGGCAAGAGTGGCGATGACCACGCCGTCCCGCTCGACGTCGATCGCGTCATAGGCCTCGCCGTTCGTCCACTCGAGCAGAATGTCGTCACCTTCGACGGTGCAGGTCTTTCCGGTCGGCGGAAGGACAGTGCAGCCTTCGTAGATGCCCAGGCAGAACAGATCGATCGAGGCTCCTGCCGTGTTGAACGACAAGCCGTTGTCGATGGTCCACGTTCCGACGGAGAGTTCTCCGAAAAAGTCCGCGAAACTGCCCGGGCCGCTCGGCATTACCGTGCAGCCGCCGCAGTCGTAATTGCCCAAGGCGCCGGTATTCGCGGCGCCGGCATCGGTCCAGATCAAGTCGAACGCAGGATCGCCGCCGCCGAATATGTGGAGCTGAACCGCCGTACCGAACGGCGAGGTAACGATGAACTCGTGAAAACCCGTCAAACTCGTGAACTGGAGCACCACGTCGACGTCGGCGATGACGACGACTTCCGCTATGTCGTACGAAATGACATCGGTGCCCGCGACGATGACATCGTCGTTCAACGCGAAGTCTTCTACGCACGTCTCCAGGAATCCCACCGCCGCGCGGCAAGGTTCGCTGGTCGCGGCGCACGCTCCCGCAACGCTGTTGCCAGCGATTTCCACGATGTGGCGGCCATCGGCGGCGCCGGCGATCGTGAACGAGCCGACTCCCGCGGCGAGCGTCGCCGCGATTCCGCCGTCGAGGAGCACATCGACGCTGTCGTAGGCATCGGGCTCCGTCCAAGTCGCCAGGATGTCAGAGCCGGCTACTGCGCAGGTTACGCTCTCGGGAGCCGCGACGACACAGACAACGGGAACGACGCCGCTGATCTGTACGCACCACTCGTTGAGGATACCCGTCGGGCTGCCGACGAACGTATCGTTGATGGTCAGAGTCCACGTGCCGCTGGCGATCTCGCCGTCGGCTGCGCCAAGCAATCCGTTCGCCATTACCGGGCACCCGCACGCATAGCCGCCGGCAGGCGGCTGCGCCTCACCCGAGTCGTCGAAGATGACATCGAGTGCGGTCGAGACATCGCCGTCGAAAGCGAGAAGCTCGACGGTGGTCCCCGCCGGAGAGGACACGCTGACGATGAGATCGCCGAGGAAGCCGATCGAGAAGTCGACCGCGACGTCGAGATCCGAGATTTCGACCGCGCCGGCGACCGTCAGCGTGTCGGTCGTAACGACGCCATCGGCGATCAGGGTGCCCGGAGCGCTGCACTGATCGATCACGTCGTCGTCGCGAGCGCTGATGCACCAATCGTTGAGGATCCCGG
>JAKEFC010000003.1 GCA_022616235.1 Planctomycetota bacterium | reverse complement strand
GAGGCGAGGAGCGGCGAGCAATTCTGCTCGCGCGCGAGGGCGCCGACTTGCACGGCGTCGGGGGTCGCAACGCGCCAATCGAATGCCGCTCCGGCGCCCGCGGCGCTCGCGCGGATCATTGCTTCACGTCTTGCGAGCGCGACAGGGCGCGCTCCATTTCGGCCGCTTCTTCCCGGCTCACGATCCCCTTCGCGGCCCAAGCGGCGCTGCGTCCGCGCGCCGCCTCCCGCTCGACTCCCTCCGGCAGGCACGCGACGGCGCGCAGCCAGCCGTCGATGTATTCGCTGATGTACTCGCTGCGCCGCGGGCCGATTTCGAGCGCGGCGCGAAAGCACGCCTCCGCTTCCGCGAAACGGCGCCGCTGCACGTGCACCTCGCCGAGGTGGAAGCGGCGGAGCGCCGTTTCCCCGGACGCGAGCGCGCGCAGGATGTGCGACTCGGCTTCGTCGATCAGCCCGAGGCGAAGCTCGATCGCCGCGAGGTCGTTGAGCAGCTCGGGGCTCGCTCCTCCGCGAGCTTCGTCGCCCGCGCGCGTGCCTCCGCCTCGTGCAGCGCCGGCGCGCCGTGCGAGCAGCGCGGCCGCGCCGGAGAAATCGGGTGGAGTCGCGTGGACGAAGAGTTGCGCGAGCGCGCGGCGGAGGTCGTCGTCGCCGGGAGTCCGCGCGAGCGCGGCTTCGATCTCGCCGGCGAGGGCGGCGCGCGCCGCTTCCAGCTCCCGAGTGCGCTCGCCGGATGCGAATCGCGCGCGGAGCTTGCGGAAGCGGCCGACGAGCAGCGCGGGCGCCGCTTTGTCCACGCCCTCTTCCGAGTAGGCGGCGGGGACCGCGCGCGCGGCGACGCCGGGATCGCGCTCGAGTGCGGTTCGAATCGTGATCTCGCCGCTTCGCTCCGCGCGGTTGCCGCACTCATCCTCCGCCCACACGGTGAGCAGCCCGGATCCGGCGGGAAGACTTTCGATCTCGCCGCGCCAACCTCCCTCGCCGCGGATCCAGCGCACGGGACGCAGTACGGGCTCCATACCTGCCGCCGCGAAACGGGCCCCGCTGCGCGCGGGCGCGTCGGCAAGCGCAAGCTCGACGAAGTAGGGAAGTCCCACGGCGTCCGCCGCGGGGATGCGGAGCCCGGCGAGATCGAAGGGGGTGCGATCGATCGCGAGGCGAGGCCCGGCGATCGGCTCCGCCGCGGCATTGCCGGCCGCATCGCGCGCGAGCGCCGCGAGCTGCCAATCCCCCTCCGCGAGCGCCGAGAGCTGCCAGTCGTAGTGAAATCGCCCGGGCGGCTCGTAGCCGAGCGCGGCGGCGCGCACGCGCTCCTCTCGCCAGGTGGCAGCGTCATCGCTGCGATAGAGGATCGCGATCTCCGCGAGGCCGGCCGGCGTCTCGCTCGGTATCTCCCAGGAGAGTCGAACCGTGTCTCGCGCTCGGAGCGAAGCGTCGCTCCAAGAGAGCGCCGGCGGGTCGCAGTCGATCGTGATCGGCGCCTCCGCGCGCCTGGCGTGCTCGCGCCCTTGGGCATCCTGCCAAGCGATCTCGAGGAAATACTCCCCGCTCGCATAGGGCAGCTCGATGAGCGCGCCCATCGATTCCGCGGGCAGGCTCGCGACGAGGATCGAGACCCCCTCCGCCTTTGGAATCAAGCGCACCGCGAGCTGCGAGCGCACGCCGGTGCGGTCTCCGCCCCCGATGTACAGGTTGCGAGTGCAGCCGCCAGGGAAGTGTTCGCCGGAAAAATTGAGCGGCCGCGGGCCGTTCGCCGCCGCGACCTCCGCGTCTTCCGCGTCCTCCGGAGGGGGCACATCCGCGCGCGGCGCGGCGGCGGCGACAAGCTCCGGCGCTGCACGCGATTCGTCGCCAGGTGCGATCGCCGCCGTTTCGGCGGCCGCGCTGTCGCCGGCCGGCGCGATTGGCGCGGATACCGCAGGGGGCGACGGCGGCGGATCGAGATCGGGTGCGGGAGCGGCTACGTCCGATGCGAGCGGCGCGGCGGGCGCCGCCGGCGCGCGAACCGTCAACTCTCGCTCGATCTCCGCACCCAAGCTCACGACCGCGCTCGCGCGATTCCCGGCGATATCGCACGCGGTAAAGCGCAAGAGATGTCGATCGCGCGGCTCGGGGGGGACGGGCCAGCGAAAGACTCCCGCCGTGCGCGCTGAATTCGCGATCCGCCGCCACTCGGTGCCGTAATCCGGGCTGTATTCGATCACCACGGCTTCGGCGAGCGGAGATTCGTCGGCAATGCTCCACTTGATCTCGACCCCGTCCGCGCCGCGCGCCGGCCGCGCGGGCAACTCTCGGAGTGTCGCCGCCAGGCGCGGCGCGCTGCGGTCGGCCCTGAGGCAAAGCACGATCTCGTCCTCGTACGGCGCCGCCGCCCTGCCGGTAGGTGCCGCGGCGATGAGATAGTCACCTTCGGCGATGGCGACGAGGAGATGCGATTCGCCTGCGGGATCGCGGCCGAGCGGGCGCCACGCGGCGCGCGAGGGATCTAGGACGAAGATCTCGCGCGCCCCGTCGTCGCTCGCCGCGGCATCGGAAGGTTCCCAGGCGAAGAGGATCTCATCGCGGCTCGATACGACGATCGCGGGGCCGCCGCGCGGAGGAACGATGGGGAGCAGGAGCACGCCGCCGGGATCCGAGATGTGGGTAGGAAGGTCCGGTTCCTGCCGCACTGCGGGGACGCATCCGATGAAGGAGGCAATGGAGAGCGATACGAAAGAACGGACTACCGCTCTCCTCGCGCGCGCCCAACTCCTCCATTCCCCGCCCCACCTCTCGGTGCGTTCCCCCAACACGCGGGCTCCCTTCCGTCGCGGCGGAGCCATGGTAACCGCGCAAAGTAGGCAAGGAAATCGGGTAGCGGTGGGACAGAGCGCGGATTCCGTCGCTGTAACGCCCGCGTCACCCGCGGTGCGCGGGGCGCGCGCCTTCGACGCGGATGCGGGGGCGCGTGGAGGAGATGGTGAAGGCGCCGCTCTCGGCAGTCGCGCTCACGCCGTCTTCCCGCACCAAGGTGAGACGCAGCGCGCATCGGTTCGAATCGACCGCGGGCAGCTTCCACGTGCAGCGGCCATCCGCCGTGAGCTTCGCGAACACCGGCTCCCAGGACTCGCCATCCGCAGTGAACTCCAACTGCACGCCGGGAAAGAGCGGACCTACGCCGCGCGACTCCCACTCCAAGTGGAACTCATCGCCGCCGGAGAGCACCGAGCCCGCAGGATCCGTGAGGAGCGTCACCGCGGGCGGCGCGCGGATCACTTGCACGGGCACGACGGTGCGGGCGTGGTTGCCCGCGAGGTCTTCGGCGGTGACCTCGAGCTGATAGAAGCCGGGCTGCTCCGGGAGGCGCCACGGAAAGTCATCGCCGTTCGGGTGGTACTGCTTGAGCGCCGTGTGATGCGCGCCGTCATCTTCCGAGCAGCGAAAGGAGACCGGAAACGCGCTGAGATGCCGATCTTGGACGCGCGGTCGCAAGACGAGCCATTCCCCGCCGTGGAACAAGCGCTTCCGATCGCTCACGCCATCGACTTCGAGGAGCGGCGGCACGGTGTCGACGAGCAAGTCTCCTTGGCCGAGCGCGCTCTCGCCGGGGGGCGCGCCGCGATTCCCCGCGGCATCCACTCCGACGAGGACTACGCGATACATCCCATCCGGAATCTCTGCGGCCAGCGCCGCGCCTGCGCGAGCCGTCGCCGCGAGCTTCCAATCGGGGGTCGATATCGCGCGGATCCAGAGTTCCACTTGATCGAGCGCATCGGGCTCGAGCTGGCGGTACTCGATGACGGTCGGGCGCCGGTTCGATGCGTGCGGTCCGGAGAACAGCACGAGGGGCAGTTCCGAGTCGACGCGAATCGGCTCGCCGGTCCTCCCTTCAAGGCGCCGTCCTTCGAGATCCTGCGCGATCGCGCGCAAGTGGATCCTTGCCCCTTCCCGCTCCGGCACGAGCCACGCCGTCTTCCCGGCGGGCGGCAGCCGCTCGCCGACCACGTGCCATTCATCTTCGCCCTCGACGTTGTACTCGATGCGCACCGGCCGCTCCGCGAACGCGAGTCCCGCGGGCTCCAGCTTCCAGAAGATGTAGTGGCGCGTGCCGCCGGGGAGCACCGCGCCAGCCGGATGGAGGATCGCGATCGCCGCCGCCTTTTCCGCGCCGACGCGTGCCGCCGCTGCCGGCGGAGCGCCGCGCTCCGGCGCCGATGCGACGTTGCCGGCTTCATCTTCCGCGCGCAGGCGCAGCCCGTATTGCCCCACAGGTAGAGCCACGACGATGGGCGCTTCGGGCGCGAACGATTCCGCCCAGCGCTGCCAAGTGGCGCCGCCATCGGCGCTGTAGTCGAGCCACAGGCGGCTCGCTGCGGCGCCGGCGCCGGGAGCGATGCGGTAGTCGATGCGAGTGCCTCCGCTCGGGTCCGCGGTCACCGCGGCGATCTCGACCGCGGGCGGCGTGACGTCGATCGCGAAGGGCTTGCCGCTCTGGTCGCTCGACTGGCGCCCCGAGGCTTCCCGCGCGTGCAGGCGCAGGCGGCAAGAGCGGAGATCCTCCGCCGGAAGCTCCCAGAGATAGCGGCCGTCCCGGAACGGCACCGTCGCGACTCGCTTCCAAGTGAAACCGTCGTCGCGCGAGAACTCGATGTCGACCGCGGCGGCGATCGGCGGCGCGCCGCGCCAGCCGAAGAACACGAATTGCTTGCCGCCGCCCGCGAACACGCCGCCATCCTGGAAGGAGCGTAGCTCGATCGCCGGCGCCCCCTGATCGGCCGTGAACGCGAAGAGGTCCGCGGCCGCGGCCTCGTCGG
>JAKEFC010000284.1 GCA_022616235.1 Planctomycetota bacterium | reverse complement strand
CGCCGCGGATGAGGAAACTCCTCTACACCGATCCGGTACGCCTCCAGGAGGCCGAGGCCAGCTCGGCGGAAGACCGAGTCTGGGCGCAGGGCGCGTGCGCGGGCGACCACGCCGCCTTCGAAGCGCTCGTGCGCAAGTACCAGAGCCGTTGCGTGTGCATCGCGCGCTCCTTCGTGCGGAGCGAAGACTCCGCGCGCGACGTCGCGCAGGAAGCGTTCGTCAGGCTCTACCGATCCTTGCACCGGTATGACCCCGGGCAGCGCTTCTACACGTGGCTCTACCGGATCGTCGTACATCTCGCGATCGATCACCTGCGCAAGAATCGACCGTGGAGCCGCGCTCGAGTCGAAGCGATCGAGCGGGAGGCGGAGGCATGGCGGGGAACGGCGACCCCGGCGAGCGGATTGGAAACGATCGAGCTGCGCGAGCGGGTAGCAGGCATTCTGCGGGCGCTGCCGGTCAAGTATCGAGTTCTACTCGTGCTCCGCGACGTGGAGGGATTCAACTCGAAGGAGATCGCGGAGATCGCGGGCTGGAATCACGCCACGGTACGCTGGCGCTTGCACCGCGCGCGGCAACTGTTCCGCGCCGAGTGGGCGAAGGCGGGATTCGCGGAGGAGATCTAGCGCGAAGGCCGGTAGCGGAGAAAGACGGAGATGCGGAAAAGGCAACGGACGGAAATGCAGTTCGACCGCGGGATCACCTGCGAGGAAGCGGAGCGCTTCGCGTTCGGTGCGCCGCCGGGGAGCGGCGATGCCGGCCATGCGGCCGAGAGTGCGGCGGCGAGCGCGGCGGAAGCGCACCTCGCCGCGTGCGATCATTGCCGCCGCGATCGCGATGAGGCGTTGAAACTCCCGCCGCGCCCTGCGGGCCGTGCGGAAAGTACCGCGGGCGAAGGCGGGCGCGCGAGCGATGCGCTGTTCGTGAACTCGGTAATGGCACGCGTCCGCGCGGAGCCGTTCCCGGGGATGCGCGGCATCTCCGCGGTACGCTGGCGGCGGATCGCCGCGCTCTGGCTCCTGTCGCTCCTCGGCGGTGCGGCGTGGGCGTGGGCGGCGTCGAACCCCGCGCAGGAATTGGATCGCGAGGGGGTCGCGGGAGTCGCCGAGATCGCGGAGCGCGACGACTGGTTCCGGCTCCGCGTCCCCGCGGCGCCGAACGGCGCCGATGAATTCGGGTTTCTCCGCGACCGCGAGATCGAAGTCATCGCCGGCAGCGCCGCATCGGAAATGGATCGCTCGGGAGCGGCGCTCGAAGCGTCGTTGCCGGCGTTCGGCGGCACGCGGCGCGGCAACGAAGGAGTGAGCTTCTAGTGGGGGGCGGCAACGGATTGGAACACAGGGACGGCGCGAAGCACGCGCGCAACGAGATCGGCTGCGGCATCCCGGGAGCTGGGGTGTTCGCCCGCGCGTATGCCCGCGCGTTCGCCTTGCTAGCGGCGTTCGCGACGTTCGCCGCCGCCGGTCCCCAGATCGACGCCGGCCGGCTGAAGGGCTTCGAAGGCGAGATCAAGCGCCTCGTCGAGCACGTGCGCCCGGCCGTCGTCGGCGTTCACGTCTACACCCGCAAGATCGCCGCCGCGGAAGAATCATCGAATCCGGTCGCGGAGGGAACTCCGACGAGCGCAACCTTCGAAAAAACGACGCTCGTCATCGTTTCCGGAATCGTGCGCAGCGCCGAGGGGCAGATCGTGACCTTGATCCCCAACGACCTGGTCGGCGTCGTGTCGGCGCCGGATGGGGCGGAGATCGACGTCGAGATCGAAGTGACGCTCTCGAACGGCGAGATCTATCCGGCGGAGTGGATCGCGAGCGACGACGTGACGGGGATCACGCTGCTCGCCGTTCGCGACGCTCCGCGCTTGCAGCCCGCGCGCGTCCCGCGCCTGGAACTCGAGGAGAATCAATTCGTCGTCGGCATCGGCAATTCGTACGGCCTCGGTGACTCCGTGTCGCTCGGCTTCGTGAGCAGCACTTCTCGCCGCGGCGAGTGCGAGCGCTTCGTGTTTCCGCGCATGATCCAGAGCAGCGTCGCCGTGAATCCCGGGGATCTCGGCGGCATGCTCGCGAATACCGAGGGCGCCGCCATCGGCATGATCGCGTTCTCCTACGTTGCCGGCGAGGAAGCCGTGTCCGGTCCCGCCGCGGACGCGGGCGAAGCAGCGCCGCCGGCGACGGGGGACAAGGTCACCTTCGCGATTCCGTACGATCTTCTCGCGCGCATCTGTTCGCAGCTCGAAACGACGGGGCGTTATCGCCGCGGCTCGCTCGGAATGCTGGCGAATCTCGTGACCCGCAACGACATGCAAAGGCTCAACCTCCCGAGCCTCGGCGTGTTGGTGCGGAAAGTCGACCCGGCCGGCACGGCGTTCATGGCGGGGTTGCAGCCGGGAGATATCATCATCAACGTCGCGAACCGCGATCTGCGCACCATGCGCGACCTGAATTGGTTCCACGAGATCGTCGAGTACGGCCAGATCGAAGCCACTTTGCGGCTGAACGTGTATCGCAGCACCCCGCAGTACAAAGGCTTCAAGCTCCTGAACGTCGCCATCGGCGAGCGCGAGGACACGACCCCCGTCGCGCAGCGCTCCGGGCTCGGTGAGCCGGCCAAGCCGGCCCCGCCCCCCGGCGGCGACGCGCCGCCGCGCCCTCCCGAGCGCGACAAGAAGAGCGGCGGCAAGGATCCTCGCTGAGCGCCGGCCCTCTCGCGGGTCGGCTCCCCTCTCGACGCTCTCTCTCTACACCCGAGATTCCCACGCCGCGCCCCGCCTCGTTATGATCTGCGCGCCGGTGCGCCCTCGATCGGCGCTCGGCACCATCGCGCGAAGTCGAACGGGCCCATAGCTCAGTCGGTCAGAGCGGCGGACTCATAATCCGTTGGTCGCAGGTTCGAGTCCTGCTGGGCCCACTCTTTAACCCAAAAGAATATAGCGACTTGCGTGAATTGGTTTTGCTTTCGATATTCGCCGCAGGATTCGTTACCCAATAGTTACCCAGTGGATAAGCGGTCGCGAGAGTTCGCGAGCGAGCGAAACGACGAGGGTCGCGCACAACTCGCAGCGTGACGACGCCGCTGTCGTTTCCGAAGGCCTCCGTCAACTTCAGGGTCGTTCGCGCTCGAGATTGATGACACTGCCGTAGTGCTGCGACGCGCACGAAACGCCGTTGTCGACGGCGTGAAGAAACTCGATCGCCCCTCGGCGGCGCCGAGCGCGGCGGGGATGTGAGTCGCCGCGGAGCGAGTTCCCACCAACGCTGAACAGCAGCCCGCATGAGCGGCGGCTCATCGACGTGTTTCTGCTGCCACTCGAAAATGCGAAGTCGGCTTCCGGTGTGGCGGTGGAAGGTCGGCGTTCATTCTCTCTTTGACCGTGGCTTTGCAAAGTTGCCAGGGTGCTGAAGCAAAACACTTCGCTGATGGTGGCGACGAGGCAAGGAGACGTGCCGCCGAGCGGAGGGAGGAGTGCCGCTGTCACGCAGGGTCATGAGGTCCTTGAGGCTTG
>JAKEFC010000283.1 GCA_022616235.1 Planctomycetota bacterium | reverse complement strand
AGTTGCAGCCGTGGGGCATGTACGCGCGCGGATCGCTCCGCGCCACTCGCGCGCGGCGCGCTCTTCCGCCGTCCGGCGAGTTCCCGATCCCGCTTTGCTCGCTTCGCGAGCTTGCGGGCGGTCGCCCGCGCGGCGCGCTCGCCGGGCCGGTCGCAGGCTTCGTCAGGCGCCCGCTGCGGTTCTTGTATCGGCGCGCTTTTCGCGGCGCGGCGAGGAGCGATCGCTTCGCGGCCGTGTTCGAGCCGAACCACCTCACCATCCCCACGGAGCGTCCCGCGGTCGCGACCTTTCACGATTTGAGCGTCGTCGAACGTCCGGAGTGGCATCCGCGCGAGGATGCCGCGAACTGGGAACGCTCGCTCTCCGCGAGCCTCGCCGCGACGGCGCACTTCATCGCGGACTCCGCCTTCACGCGCGGGCGCATGATGGAGTTCCTGGGCCTGCGCGGTGAGCAGATCACGGTCGCGCACCTCGCGCCGTGTCTCCGGGCGAAACGCGATGGCGTCGCTGCGATCGCGAACCGGAGCGCGCTCCCCGCGCGCTATCTCCTCCACCTCGGCACGATCGAGCCGCGGAAGAACATCGGCGTGCTCCTCGATGCCTACTTGCAGCTTCCCGCGCGCATCAAGGACACGTGCGGGCTCGTCCTTTGCGGCGCCCGCGGCTGGGGGGACGGCGCGTTTTGGCGCGCGCTCGCCGAGCATCCGGCGGCGGAGCGCGTGGCGTGCACGGCCTACCTGCCGCGCGGCGCCGCCGACGCGCTCCTTGCGGGCGCCGCCGCGCTCGTCATTCCATCTCGCTACGAGGGATTCGGCCTCCCGCTCGCGGAAGCGCTCACCGCCGGCGTGCCCGCCATTGCCTCCGACATCGAAGTCTTCCACGAGGTGGCCGCCGATGCGGCGCTCTACGCGCTCCCTACCGATCCCGCGGCATGGGCCGCGCAGATCGCGCGCCTCCTCGATGAGCGCGAATTGGCCGCCGCGCTCGCGCGCGCCGGCACTGCACGCGCAGGATACTTCTCTTGGGAGAAGACCGCCGCGACGACGCTCGCGGTGCTCCGCGAAGTCGTGGGATAGGCGTGGAGCCTTCCCGGTTCGCCGCTCGGCCGGAGCCGTTGCAGACCGCGCCGCGGCTTCCCAGTCGGCGCCCTCATGGACTATGCTAGGGAGCGCTTGGCATCGGATTTCGCCGCGCACGCAAGCGTACTACCGGCAACCAACCCAACCACCGGATCGAAGCCGACCATCGTGAAGGATCTCTTCGACGTACGCGGCCGCGTGGCGGTCGTGACCGGCGGCTTCGGCCAGCTCGGGCGGCAGTTCGCGGCGACGCTCGCGGAGCGCGGCGCGAGCGTCGCGCTCTTCGACCGTGCCGGCGACGCCGCTCGGCTCCCGGACCTCTTCGGCGGATGCGCTTCCCGCGTGCACTTCGAGCGCGCCGATCTCACGGTGCGCGGCGAGATCGAGGGCGCGCTCGCGCGCGTCGCGAAGCGGTGGGGGGTGCCGCACGTGCTCATCAACAACGCCGCGATCGACGCGCCGCCCGATGCGCCCGCCGCCGAGACCGGCCCCTTCGAGGGCTACCCGCTCGCTTCCTGGCAGGCGGTGCTCGATGCGAACCTTACCGGCGCATTTCTCGCATCGCAGGTGGTCGGCGGGGCGATGGCGGAGGCCGGCCGCGGCTCCATCATCAACATTGGCTCGATCTACGGCCTCGTCTCCCCGGATCAGCGGATCTACGAATACCGCGCCGCGGATGGCGCGCCGTTCACGAAGCCCGTCGCGTACTCCGTGTCGAAGTCGGGCCTCCTCAACCTCACGCGCTACCTCGCGACCTATTGGGCGCCGCGCGGCGTGCGAGTGAATACCCTGACCTTCGGCGGCGTCTTTCGCGACCAGGATCCGCGCTTCCTGAAGGGGTACGCGGCGCGCGTACCGCTCGGCCGCATGGCGCGCGAGGACGAATACAACGGCGCGGTGCTCTTCCTCGCATCGGATGCATCGTCGTACATGACCGGCGCGAATCTCGTGATCGACGGAGGATGGACCGCATGGTGAGCGCCGTCCCGGAGAAGGCGCCGAATTGGATCGATGGCGCGGAGCGCCCTGCCGCGAGCGGGCACTGGTTCGAGAAGCGAGACCCCACGAACGGACGGGTGCTGCTTCGCGCCGCGCGCTCCGAGCGCGGCGACGTGGAGGCCGCCGTCGCGGCCGCCCTGCGCGCGCAGCCCGCGTGGGGAGCGACTCCCGCGGTGGCGCGCGGCCTCGTCTTGCTCGAGATCGTGAAGGCGATGCAAGCGGCGCGCGAGGAGATCGCGGCGGCGGTCGCCGCGGAGACGGGCAAGTCCCGGAAGGACGCTGCGGTGGAGACCGCGGGCGCCATCGCGCTCGGACTCTTCTACGCGAGCGAGGGGCAGCGCCTCTACGGGCGCACGACGACGAGCGCGGTCGCGCACCGCCGCGCGCTCACCGTGCGGAAGCCGATCGGCATCGCGGGGTTGATCATCGCCGCGAACACCCCGATCGCGAACGTGGCTTGGAAGGCGTTTCCCGCGCTCGTCTGCGGCAACGCCGCGGTGTTGAAAGCCGCGGAGGACGCCCCCGCGACGGCTTGGCTTTTCGGCCGCATCGCGCACGCCGCGGTATTGCCCGGGGGAGTGCTCGACATCGTGCAAGGCTTCGGCGCGGAGGCCGGAGCGCCGCTCGTCGCGCACCGCGACATTGGTGTCGTCAGCTTCACCGGCTCGACGGAGGTCGGCCGCGGCATTCAGCGGATCGCGGGGGAACGCCTCGCGCGCGTATCGCTCGAGCTGGGCGGCAAGAACCCGTTCGTCGTCGCGGACGATGCCGACCTCGACTTCGCGCTTCGCTGGGCGCTGCTCTCCGCTTTCTCGAACGCGGGGCAGCGCTGCGCGAGCGCGAGCCGCGTGATCGTCTTCGATTCCGTCTACGATTCCTTCCGCGCGCGCTTCGTCGAGGCGGCGAGGCATCTTCGCGTCGGGCCCGAGGACGGCGATGATCTCGGTCCGGTGATCAACGAGGAGCAGCTTCGATCGCTGCTCGCGGCGGTCGCCGAGGCGCGGAGCCAGGGGGGGCGGGTGCTCGCGGGCGGCGAGCGCTGCACGGATCCCGCGCGGCGCGACGGCTACTACATGCAGCCGGCGATCATCGAGGGGATCGACCCCGATGCGGACCTGTCGTGCCGCGAGCTGTTCGGTCCGATCGCGTTCCTCTACCGGGCGCGCGGCTTCGACGACGCGCTCGCGCTCGCCAACCGATCTCCCTACGGATTGACCGCGTGCATCCACACGCGCAGCGTGGATCGCGCGTGGAACTTCGCGGAGCGGGTGCGGGCCGGAGTGGCGATCGTGAACGCGGGCACCTTCGGGAGCGAGCCGCACATGCCCTTCGGAGGCGTCGGGCTCTCCGGCAACGGCACGCGCGAGCCGGGCACGGAGGCGCTCGACGTGTATTCCGAGCTGCAAGACGTGTACTTCAACGTACAGCCGGAGAAGGTCTGAGCGTGGCGGCAGTGGCGGCGGCGGTGGCGGCGGCGGGAGGCGCGGGCGGCTCGATAGGGGGCGAACCGCGCTGCATCGCGCTCGTGCCGGCGCGGGCCGGATCGAAACGCGTGCCGAACAAGAACGTGCGCCTACTCGGCGCGCACCCCTTGATCGCGTACACGATCGCGGCGGCGCGCGCGAGCGGCGTCTTCCAGCGCGTCGTCGTCTCCACGGATTCGCAGGAGATCGCGCGGATCGCTCGCCACTACGGCGCGGAAGCGCCGTTCATCAGGCCGAGCGCCATGGCGGCGGACCGCTCGCCCGACATCGAGTGGGTGGAGCACGCGCTCCGCACGCTCGCGGAGGGGGGCGAGTCCTACGACTGCTTCAGCATCCTGCGCCCGACGAGCCCATTTCGACTCCCCGCGACGATACGGCGGGCCTGGCAGGAGTTTCGCGCGGCGAAAGGCGCGGACTCTCTCCGAGCCGTGGAGCTTTGCCGGCAGCATCCGGGCAAAATGTGGATCGTCGAAGGCAAGACGATGAAACCGCTCCTGCCGTCGCCGCCCGGAGTGCCGTTCCACTCGACGCCGTACCAAGCGCTCCCCGCGGTCTTCGTGCAGAACGCGAGCCTCGAGATCGCCTGGACGCGCGTGGTGCTCGCGGAGCGTTCCATCGCCGGCAGCGCGCTCGCGCCTTTTCTCACGGAAGGGCTCGAGGGTTTCGACATCAACGACGCGGACGATTGGCTCGTCGCGGAGGCGCGCGCCCGCGAGCGGCCCGAGATCCTCCCCGAGGTGGCGGCCGCGCCCCTTGCTCCGGAGCCGCGCGGCAAGAACGCGATGAAGGAGCACTGAAGGTGGCCGGCGTCCGATTGTTTCCGGCGAGCGAGTTCCGGCGCGTCGAGCGCGCCGCGCTCGATCCCTACGAGCAGGTCGCGCTGATCGCCGACATGTGCCGCTTCAACACGCTTTCCGCCGTGAAGCGCGCGGGCTCGGGGCACCTCGGCACGAGCTTCAGCGCCATGGATCTCGTGGCCTGGCTCTACTACCGGCGCCTGAACGTGCGAGCGGTCGGCGTGGAGCACCCCGATCGCGACGTGTACTTCTCGTCGAAGGGGCACGATGTCCCCGGTCTCTACGCGGTGCTGCACTCGCTCGAGATCCTGCCGGAGGAGAAGCTCCTCGCGCTTCGCCGCTTCGGCGGGCTCGACGGCCACCCCGACGTCGGCACGCGCGGGATCGAAGCGAATTCCGGCTCGCTCGGCATGGGCATCTCGAAGGGGCGCGGCGTCGCCTGGGCGAAGCGCCGCCTCGGCCGCGGCGGCCGCGTGTTCGTGCTCGTCGGCGACGGCGAGCTGCAAGAGGGACAGATCTGGGAGAGCTTGCAAGTGACTGCGCACCACCGGGAGCGCAACCTGACGGTGATCGTGGATCACAACAAGGTGCAGTCCGACAAGCCCGTGTGCGAGATCGTCGACCTCGGTGATCTCGCGGAGAAGTTTCGTGCTTTCGGCT